>JABMQR010000361.1 GCA_013202335.1 Bacteroidota bacterium | reverse complement strand
TTAGGAACGTCAGGCAAGCACCTCTATCTGTCTTTTGCATATGGTTTTGGAAAAATCCGTTTTGGTTAAAAACGTTGATTATTTCTATTCTTCCCTTATGACCCTGGAGGGCCCGTCTTTGTGAATGCTCTCTTTTTGTACCTCGCCGTCATAGATGACTTTCCCGACACCTTTGATCTTGCCGGTAAGCTCACCGCCGGCCATGGACAGTTCGATCTTGTAAACACCTTTGTAACGAAGATCAGCACTGATCACTGAATTTCGCCTCAGATTCAGCCTGGATAGACCTTCTCCTCTTAAGTATAGGATGTGAATATGATTTCCTTTTCCAGTGATGGATGTGGAACCCTCTGTATAGACCGTTAAGCTTTCGCTGTTGAAACCAGTTAGTTCTAAATCCACAAGGCCCCTCAATTGTATTTGAGACAATGATGGCATAGTTATCAGGGCTGTCACCTTTTCGAAACTGGCGTGCCTTTTTTTATCCTTGCTCAGAATTAATGTCCCTGCCTGCTTTTCTACTGAGAGATTCTCCATTACATCTTCGGGTGCCCTAACCATTACTTGAGTCGTTTCTCCATGAGTTAACTTAACCTCCCAGTGGCCGCTAACCTCGATCCCTGTAAAGCCAGCCAAAGGGAACTCCCTGGAAACCAAAGGTTTGTCCGAATCTTTCGGTATCTCCGTGGTTATATTGTTTCCCATCATTAACCGAAATATCATTAAGAAAACAATCACCATCCCGATTATACTTGAACTGGAAATTAATAGAATCTTATTGCTTGTTTTCATGGCTTTTGCTCCAAATGTTTCTTATTGAGTGTCTGCAATTCATCAAAGCCCATATTTAAAAGTCTCATGGTCTTAAACACATTCGGCAGATCATTTTTAATGAAGTTAGATTTCATGAGTTCGACGGTTTTCTGGTAAGCATCGTTTGCAACAAAGTAGCCAATTCCGCGTTTGTTGTAGATGACCTCCTTGTCTTGAAGATAGGCATATGCCCGCATTACAGTGTTGGGGTTAACCTCAAGGCTAACGGCCATTTCCCGAACCGAAGGGATCCTCTCTTTTTTGGCCCAGTTCTCCGTGAGTATATTTTCACACATGATATCTGCTATCTGAAGATAGATCGCGTCCTTTTTTCGAAATTCCATGTTATCTCTCAGTTTCTTTCAGGCGGTAGTAACAGATTATCCAACAGAGCGGGGGAATTAAAGCGCAGAATATAATTCGCCAGACCCAAAGAACTACCCTGCCAAGTTTCTCTATGTTTGCGGTTATTGATTTACAGGCTGTTCCCATCTGTTCGATAAGCGTCTCCAAACCAGGAAAGAGCCCATCAAAGTAATTTCCAAAAATCAGCCATATCGCTAAAATCACGGCAACAAAGAATACAAATGTGTAGCCCAAGAGGGCCAGAATGGTTTTACTCAAAGGATGCTTTCGGAAATAGATGGCTCCAACCAGGAACGGGGCTTGCAAGACAAAATAAAGGGCAACGCCATTAATGATCAATTGATCGAAAGGATTGAATAGAGGATGATGGCGCCTGAATAACAACCAGTTAAATCCTTCCGACATCAAAGAGAAGCCGAAATAGATGAGCATGGTTGTGACAACATACATCACCGTTGATAAGGCAATTCGACTTGAGGCTTTCTCCAGCAGCGATGCGGGTACGAGCAGCCAAGCGGATCCTTTCACCGTGTCATGGAGCTCCTTGAAAATCTTACTCGTCACAATGAGCCCACCCACATAAAGTACCCCCAGATAAATCCACTGGTGAAACCTTGGCCTGTATCCCACGAAAGCGTCCAGGGCTGAAAATGACAATAGTATCGCGCCAACAGCCGCCGAAACAATCAGTATGGCCGATTTGTTCAGGGCAAGCCCATTTCTGACCAACAGATAGAATCTCCAGGGACTGAATATATTTTGTGTTCTCATTTCTCAACCTCCTTATGAAAAGCTTCAAAAAGCCTTTCCCGGCTCTGTATCACCGTGTTGAACAGTAACTCCAGGTCAAGCCTTGTC
>JABMQR010000360.1 GCA_013202335.1 Bacteroidota bacterium | reverse complement strand
TATTTCGATACCCTTGGTATGTATTCGTTCGTTGACAATGTGTTAACGTATCGTAATGGACTACGAACCGCCGTGGTACGGAACCGTATGCCAGGTGGTGTGAGAGGACGGCGGGAGTAATCCCGCCTCCTACTCGATGATTAATAGAGCAGGGGAAAGAAGAAGTACTCTCTGTAAAGAACTAAACACTTCTAAAATCAATTCTTGACGTATCACAACTTATCACTCATATTTCGAAAAATATGATATATAATAACAAATATGAAGAAGCATGAAATATATGGCTATGCAGGATTTTCCGATGAGGAAATTGAAAAATTAGAGTTTGAACGTACCTTAGTTGATCGTAGTTTCAGTGCATCACTTTTCTGTTTTAATAGAGAGAGTTTGCAATTTGAACCAATCGATACAGATCCGCAAAATGTAGAAATTATTGGAAATATTGATACAAATCGAGCCCAATATCGAGCCAATTTGTTTCTTATTATTGATAATCTACCATATGCAGTTACTGAGCTGCACAAGAAAAAAATACCTGATGAAATAATTCGAGCTACTTTATCAGATATATCGCTTTGGTCTCGGTATTATTTTCGGGAATTCAGGATTGTTGGATATCCTTCAAATAAGTTTTGTTGGTTCAATCACCATTTTGAAGGAAAATTATTTCGATTAGGACGATTGCAGTATGAACTAACACTTCTGAAATTTGAAACTGAACTTTTGCAGCAGGGCGCTCCCATTCTAAAAATACATGTGCCGGAAGATGGCAAGCTTATTGGAGAACAGTGTGATGAATCTTTTTTGCAAGCGGAAAGATTCTTTGGTGATACGTACCCGTTTTCTTATCAAGCTTTGATACTGGACAGTTGGTTAAGTGATCATGATTTATTAAAACTTTTACCTGAATCATCAAATATTCGAAAGTTTGCTGAACGATTCATTCCCATTGAACATACGCATGTAAATGATAATGAAATTTACCATCGTATTTTTGGAGAAAAGGCTGTCTTATCCGGTTTAGTTGATTACGAGCTAAAAACCAGTTTACAAAAAATAATCTATCCATATTTTAAAGAGAAAAAACTTTTTGGAAGCGGGGTAGGTATTATTCTCAGAAACTCTCCCTATTAAAACAGAAAAGGGAGATACCCCCTTATCAGAATAGAATGCATTTGATAGTATGGCTTTTCTCCCTTTTAGATTAGCAGCAGGGGAACAGCAATGCCGGAAAAATGGACAACTGAACAGATACCGGATCTTTCAGGTAAAGTAGTTATCATTACCGGAGCCAACAGCGGTTTGGGATTTGAGACTGCTAAAGTGTTTGCTCAAAAACGAGCTGTAACTGTGTTAGCCTGCAGGAATTTGAAGAAAGCTCAAGCTGCACAGAAATTGATCCATGATGCCGTACCTGATGCTCAGACAGATATCATTCCTATTGATCTGGGAGATCTCTCATCAATTCGAAAATTCACATCAACCTTTATGGAAAGATATCAGCGGCTTGATATTCTTGTGAATAATGCCGGTCTTATGACAGGACGGTACCAAAAAACTAAAGATGGATTTGAGAAACATTTTGGAACCAACCATCTGGGACATTTTGCTCTTACGGGATTACTTTTCAATTATCTGCATAAAACTCCGGATTCCCGCATTGTAACAGTCAGTAGTCTGACCCACGGCATGAGTAAGCTGGATTTTAATAATTTGATGTTTGATGGAGGGAAAGGGTACAAGCCAATGGCTGCTTACGGCAGATCGAAACTGGCAAATATGCTTTTCACCTATGAGTTACAGAGAAGGTTGACGAATATTGGATCATCCACCATCGCAGTTGCTGCACATCCAGGGATTTCAGTTACCAACATGGCTCCTTATATTCGTTTTTCAAAGGTAGTTCTTCCCCTTGCAAAGATGGTTCTGCAGAACCCCGGAAGAGGGGCGTATGCCGGACTTCGGGCTGCAACTGATCCTTTTGCCAGGGGAGGCTCCTATTTTGGTCCGAGGGGATTTATGGGCATAAGCGGAGCCCCTGTTATTGCAAATCCATCCAGTTCATCGCGTAATGCTGCTCATGCGAAAAAGCTCTGGGAAACATCGGAAAGCCTGACCGGCGTGAAATATCCATAGTTGAGGAAAATTCATATTGCGGTAGATTGACTTAGGTTATAAAAAATCTTGACAACTCACTATTCGTAATCTACTATGTAACCAACTGGTCAGGCCACCTTACAGTAGGCCAGTTAAAAATTGTCAAGGATTGTCAATGTTTGAACAAGTTCAGCCACAAAAATATTATATGCAGATTGCCAGGCAGATTAAGAATTCTATAAAAGAAGGAAAATTGAAGGTAGGGGAAAAACTGCCGTCAGAAAGAACTTTAGCGATAGAATTCGGCGCATCCCGGGCAAGTATCAGGGAAGCCCTGAGTGCTTTGGAAATGCTTGGATTGATTGTATGCAAAAGCGGTCAGGGGAACTTTATAAATGCAGATGCCTCTGAAGGAACCATCGATACTGAACTGTTAAAATCTCTTTTAATCGGTCATGATCCGAATGAGATATTTGAAACCCGGCTTGAACTTGAACCCCGACTGGCAGGATTGGCTGCGGAACGTGCAACAAAGGAAGAGCTGATTGAGATTCGGGACATGCATACAAATCTTATAAGTATAGCAAAAAGAATTAGTTCGGGTGATAAAGATGCCATGGAAGAGTTTCTTGAGGAAGATCGGAAACTTCACCTATCCATTGGACGATGTTCTCATAACAGTGTGTTATTTACCGTATTTTCAGCACTCAACTTTATGATGAAAGAGACCCATTGGAAGGCGCTAAACAGAACTGCCCTCAAGAAAGTGGGTAACCTGAAACAGTATATGAAATTAAACAGAGAAATTATTGATGCTCTTGAAATGCACGATAGTGATAAAGTTCGGAAAGATATGTTCTATTACATAAAGACTATTCAAAACGATATCTTTTTTTGATAAAGAGGCAGATCTTCCAAATGTTTGAATAAAATTTATTTTTAATTCTAAATTTGGAAAGATCAGATTGAGAGGAGAATATATGCGGTTCAGAGTTGATCCGGAAAAGTGCACTGAATGCGGAAGGTGTACACTAGTATGCTCACTGACAAAAACCGGAAGAATACAGCCTCGTGAATCCAGGATCACCATAGTACGACATTGGCCTGATATTCCTGAAACAGCAGTATGCAGATTTGAAGATTGTCCGGAACACCCCTGTATTGAAGCATGCCCTTTCGATGCTATCGTTATAGAAGATGGGAAGGTGCTGATATCAGAAGAAAAGTGTAAGGGATGCAAATTATGTATACCGGCATGTCCCTATAATGCCATTCAAATGAGCGGCAATGGGAAAAAAGCAGTTAAATGTGATCTGTGCGGTGGGAAACCTGCCTGTGTTGCAGAGTGCGTAACATCAGCATTAACGTATACAGGAGAGTAGGTGGCATGGCAGGAAGTATGTATGACCGAATAATCAGGATTGACTGTACAGCAGGTACCAGTGGAATCTGGAATGTGCCGGAAACTCTTAAACCATGGATTGGTGGAATGGGATATGGGACGAAGATCCTGTGTGATGAAGTCTCCCCTACGACAGACGCTCTCTCACCGGAAAATAAGATTGTCCTTACAGTCGGACCTTTAACGGGAACAACAGCCCCCCTTCACGCGCAGTCATGCATAGTGACCAAATCACCGCTAACAGGAACAATCCTTAACTCGTACGCAGGCGGATTTGTCGGTGCGGAAATCAAATACTGCGGTATTGACGGAGTAATATTTGAAGGAGAGTCAGCAGAGTGGAAAATTATTCTCATAGATGATGATAAAGTGAGCTTTATATCAGCAGAACCGGTAATGGGAATGGGGACGGAGGAGACCGAGAACTGGATAAAAGAGAACTACGGACAGGATTATAAAACCATGTCTATAGGCCGCGCCGGGGAGAAAGAGGTGCGGATGGCAGCACTTTTTTCTGAAACCCGAACCTATGGCCGCGGGGGTGCGGGAGCTGTCTTCGGATCAAAGAAGATAAAAGCAGCAGCATTTCGGGGAACCTGTGGAACCGATCTTGCCGATGTGGATGAATTTACCCGACTGACAGAAGAAAATATGAAGACTGTTACCGATGCATGTGATGAGGAATTTAACCTGGTAGGTATGTTTTCCCGATATGGAACCGGTGCAGGGATGGGACTTATTCAGTCAAGAGGGGCACTGGCAACAAGAAATTCCCAATACGGGACTTTTGATAAATCGAATGAAATCTCCGGACAGTATTACGAGGAGAATTTTTATACCCGATCAATATCATGTCATGGCTGTCCGGTTCATTGCGGTCGAATTCATAAATTCAGCACCCATGATGGGGGAAAGTCCTGGGCACGAGGGCCTGAGTATGAAACTATGTACTCTCTGGGTTCACAGCTCATGAACGGCGACCCTGATGTTCTGGCCGAAGCAAACCGCCTTACCGAGGTGTACGGCATCGACTCCCTGACTATCGGGGTAACCATCTCTTTTGCTCTGGAGTGTGCGGAAAAAGGTCTAATAGAAGAAGAAGGCCTAAAACTTGAATTTGGTAGTCCTGAATCAATCCTCGGGCTTATTCGGAAAATAGGGGAACGGGAAGGGATAGGAGATATTCTGGCAGAGGGTCCTGAACGGGCTGCTGATAAAATCGGCGGTGGATCAGAAGATTTTGCCATGCAGGTAAAAAACTCCGGGTTTGCCGCATGGATGCCTCGCAGAATGGTGGGAACAGGGCTTGCTTTTGCCACCTCTAATCGCGGAGCCTGTCACAAACGGGCACCAATCGGAGCGGAAATTACCGGTCAGGTGGATATGCTCAGCTATGAAAACAAAGCAGCAATGGTGAAAAAGAACCAGGATGTTGTAAATGCTGTTTTTACCCTGATCACCTGCCGATTTCACGAGTTTATGACACCACACAAGATGTATCCCGCATTTATCAAAGCGGCATCGGGAATAATAATCAGTCTCGATGATTTTTATGCACTGGGCGAGAGAATCTGGAATCTCGAAAAACTCTTCAATCTTAAAGCAGGATTGGGACGGGAGCATGATATTCTTCCGGCCAGGTGTTATAATGAGAGTGTCATGGGCGAGGGGTCGGAATCTTCTGTGCTGGACTATGACCGGTGGCAGGAGATGCTTACTGAGTATTATACGTTACGCGGGTGGGATTATGATGGAATTCCTACACTGGAGAAGCTTATCTCTCTTGGTATTGCGGAATATCGTTATGAGAGACAGTAAAGAGAGAGTATGAAGGCAGTCATAGAGTTTGTCGGTTATTTTGTTTCTAAAACCGGCCGGGAGAAATTTGAAAAGAATTTTGCTGATGATAATGCGACTGTTCGTGATATCATTATTGAAGCGGAAAAGTCCATGGCAGACCGGGGTTTTGCTGTCCTGGAGAACGGAGAGCTGATGAATGGAGTGCTTGTTTTCTATCGAAAGGATAACGGCGGAATGGAACGGATTTTTAATCCTGATACGCCGCTGAAGATGCTTGGAAACAGTATTGTTCTGGCAAATCTGATGGGTGGCGGTTGAGGCTTATGTTGCCGTACCTTTGTCCCATCGGATATTATATAATGGAGATTGGTCATTTGACCATAATTACATTGAAAAGGAGATTTGTATGAAAGTTAGAAAAATGCTAGCGACCCTGATGGTTATGTTACTTCTGCTGCTGACACCGGCTCTTATGTTTGCCGGAGCTGAAGCTGATACAACCGAAGCTGCTGAGGAGAAACCCTTTAAATTGGCAGTTATTGTTCCTGGAGTAACAGCTGGAAGCCCTATTTATGAGCAGCTTGTTGAAGGTGCCCAAAAGGCTGTCGATGAGACCCCCGGTGCATCAATGAAAGTTGTTGAGCTTGGTTTTAATCAGGCTGAATGGGCTGAAAAGATGACGTCTGTAGTAGCAACAGGAATATATGACGTGGTTCTTTCTTCTAATCCCTCTATGCCGTTTGTATGCATGGATATTGCAAGTCAGTTTCCTGATCAGAAATTTATCTTTGTAGATGGATTTATTGAGGGACACCCGCAAATGGCCAGCTTTCTGTACAATCAGTATGAACAATCTTATATGCTTGGACATCTTGCCGGTCTTATCACAACCAGTAATATGAAAGGTGTGAATGATGATCTTAAAATCGGTATTGTTGTAGCTCAGGAATATCCTGCACTGAACAAGCTGATGGTTCCGGGTTTTAAACAAGGTGCACAAGCGGTAAACAGCAATATAACTCTTGACTATCGTGTTGTGGGAAACTGGTATGATGCCAATAAAGCTGCTGAGCTTGCAAAAAGTATGATCGACACGGGAGTAGATGCAATTGGTGTTATTGCCGGTGGCGCAGCTCCTGGAGTATTTAAAGAGAGTGAACTCAGTGAAACATACGTATTGTACTGGGATGATAATGCTTACGCTCAGGCTCCTGGTGTTATAGCGGGCTGCGGGGCACTTCTTCAGTCTCAACTAGTGTATGAAGTAATAATTGATGCAGTTAATGGAGAAGTTGAATATGGTACAGGTACCATCCTCAATACCAGAGATGGATATGTAAAATTCATCACTGATGATCCTAATTATATTGCTACCGTTCCTGCTGATATACGGGCAAAACAACAGGTACTTGTTGACTCAATTGTATCTGGTGCACTCGTTCTTGATACACCTGAACTGTAAAAAAGAATTTATTGAGCCCGCTGTTTGTTCAGCGGGTTCTTTCTAATCTTTTCTATGAATTAACCGGAGACCCATTCACATACACGTGAGTATCTCCAGCCGTCGTGAGAAATCTGACTGGATGAGCCCCTGCTAATGATGGAGATGAAAGTGGAAACCTATCTTGCAATGCGGAATATTACAAAAATCTATGATTCCTCCAATATCAAGGCGAACGAAGACGTTAGTCTTGAGGTAAGAAAAGGCGAGATACATGCTCTTGTTGGGGAAAATGGAGCCGGAAAAAGCACACTGATGAAAATTCTGTATGGATTGGAACAGCCGGATTCAGGGACTATCATCATAAACGGCAATAAAGTAAAGATCAGCAGCCCGATTGCGGCAAATACTCAAGGCATAGGGATGGTGCATCAGCACTTTAAGCTCGTTCAGGAATTTACCGTGGCGCAGAATGTAGTGTTGGGAAAGGAACCGAAACAGGGTGGTTTTCTGTTTGATAATAAACGGGCGATGAAAGAGGTAGCTGCTGTAATTGAGCAGAATAATTTTCATATTTCACCGGAAACAAAGATTTCCGACCTGAGTGTCGGACAGATGCAGCAGGTCGAAATTATTAAAATGCTCTACCGGAAGGCAGATATACTTATTCTTGATGAACCTACCTCTGTACTTACCGAACAGGAGATTAGAAGGCTCTTTGAAACACTCAGAAGACTGGTTAGCCAGGGGAAAACGATCATTATCATTACCCATAAACTAGCAGAGGTAAAGGGGATCTCTGATCGAATAACCGTTATGCGGAAGGGAAAAGTTGTTGCAGTCAGAGAGACAAAAGATGTTGATGAACATGAAATTTCAAAATTAATGGTGGGTAAACACGTTGTCTTCGATTTTTTTAAGAAACCGGGGTATTGCCTGGAACCGGTACTTTCTTTAGAGAATGTTTCTGTGGTGAAAAAACACCAAAAACGACCACTATTGGACAGGGTGAATATTTCAGCTTCCACATGTGAAATTGTCGGCATTACGGGAGTGGCTGGAAACGGTCTGACTGAACTGGAAGATGTAATATCAGGGCTGATGCCGATTACAAGCGGAGAAATCTTTCATAACGATGATTTCATCACTAATATGTCTGCAATGCAGCTTCGTGAAATCGGATTTTCCTATGTTCCTACAGATAGGCTTAATCGTGGATCGAGTATGCAGACCTCTATTAAAGAGAACATGATTATCACCAACCACCACGATTATCTTAATAAGGGCGGTGTGTTTGACAGGGACAAAGTTTCAAATCATGTGAAGGGTCTGATTAGTGAGTTCCAGATTGATGGTAGTGAAAATGTACCAATCGGCACACTGTCGGGCGGAAATATCCAGAAGGTCATTCTGGCTCGTGAACTGAAGAGGGTTAAGGACTTTATTCTTTTTTCTGAGCCTACATGGGGTCTGGATGTTGCCAGCAGCGATTTTATTTATGGGAAAATACTTGAGGTGCGTGAACGGGGTGTCGCGGTCATTATCATCTCATCAAATATTGATGAAATACTTGCTCTTGCTGATAAAGTAATGGTCATGTATCGGGGACGTATTGTTATGGAGAGGGAGATATCCAACCAGTTGACCAGAGAGTTTATTGGAGAGTATATGCTCGGATTGAAAGATGATTTTGCCGATAGTAGAGATGATATAAATGGCGATGTGCACGCGGAGGGTAAAAGTGAAAATTAATCGCAGCAGTAATGCTTTTGTCTCTTTAGCCGGTCTTGGAGTTACGCTCGTCATTGCTTTTATTGTCATGTTCATTATGATTTTTATCATGAGTGATACGCCGAAAGATACGATTTACTACTTTTTAGCAGGACCTTTTACGAATAAGTATTATTTCGGGAATATGCTGAATGCGGCAATTCCTCTCATGCTGACTGGTCTGGGGATCTCCTTTGCCTTCAGGGCTTCCATGTTCAATCTCGGTGGAGAGGGGCAGGTATATATCGGAGGACTTGCAACTGCATCAGTTTGTCTTGCACTTCCTGGATTGTCGGGAATTATCGGTATTCCACTTAGCCTTGCTGCGGCAGTTGCAGCCGGTGCAGTAGTAGCCGGAATCTCAGGATACTTTAAGTTTAAGTGGCGGACAGATGAGCTCATATCCTCGTTTCTGATATCCAATGCGCTGATTTTTATCGTTGATAATATTATCACCGGTGTTTTGCAGGATCCGGAGAGCAGTCTTCTGACAAGTTCGAAAATTGCTGAACAGTACTGGTTTTTGAAGATATTTCCACCGTCGAATCTGGATATCAGCATAGTGTTTATTGTAGTGCTGGCAATTTTTGCATACTTTTACCTGTTTAAAACCCATCAGGGTTATGAGATGCGGATCTGCGGCCTGAATCCTGAATTTGCCCGATATGGGGGACTCAATATCAGGAAATACTTCCTGCTGCCGATGGTGTTAAGCGGAGGCTTTCATGGGCTGGCCGGTGGTGTTACGGTTATGGGGACGCAGCATATGCTGTTCAAAGGATTTTCCGGTGGTATGGGCTGGAATGGAATTGCGGTAGCTCTGATTGCTAAAAATAATCCTATTGCAGTCATTCCTGCGGCACTGTTTTTTGCCTACCTTGAGGCGGGTGCAAAATCGGCGATGATAAATGCTGATGTAACTATTGAGATTGCTTCTGTTGTGCAGGCGGTGGTGTTCTACCTGATAACGGCTCAGGCCATCTACTCATTTGTTCAGCGCAGAAGGAGAACGGCATGAGTAACGGCGAATTTTCCATCCCGATCATCCATAATTCGATCAGTATTATGACCCCTTTCCTGTTAGCAGGGATTGGTGGGTTGATGACTGAGCTTGCCGGCATGCTCAATATTGCTCTTGAAGGGCTTATTCTTATTGGAGCCTTTTTCAGTGTGGTATTTGCAGCTTCCACAGGCAGTCTGTTTCTGGGAATCCTCCTGGGGATATTGATGACGATGTTTTTCGCATTTATTTTCGGAGCCATAACGCTCTATCTGCGGGCAAATATTTTTATTACCGGTCTGGCGACAAATCTGCTGGCCGGCGGATTTACTACCGTTCTGGCCTTCTATCTATTCGGGACAAAGGGTGTCCTTCTTTTTGAGGGGCTGCCGTCTCTTCCCATTCTCCGTATCCCCGCACTTCATGGTATTCCGGTAATCGGGGATATCCTTTTTGGGCACAATGTTCTTGTATATTTTGGATGGCTGATCGTTGTGCTTGCCTGGATTCTCATATACAAAACACCATTTGGGTACAGACTCAGAGGTACCGGGAGTAATCCGGAGGCATTGAAAGCAGCAGGTTTGAAGCCCCGCAACTATCAGATGGCGGGAATCATCATCTCAGGTTTTACCTGCGGTCTTGCAGGCGCTGTTCTTACGCTGAATCTGGGAGCGTATGTGCCGAACATCTCATCCGGAAGGGGATGGATTGCACTGGTTGTCATATATCTTGGAGGAAAGACACCGTTTGGTATACTCGGTGCTGCATTTGTATTTGGTCTGGCTGAGAGCCTGTCAAATTATGCACAGGGCTTTCTTGATATACCGGCAGATTTCATTCTTGCATTTCCCTATATTATTACGGTTACGGCTATGGTTATCATGTCAATGGTTAAGCATAAAGCGACGAAGTAGTTTTGTATTAGTTTCGAGTTTGGTGATCTGTTTTTTTGAAAAATTGAGGTAATTTCAAAAATAGAGCATTTTTAGGAAATTACCTCTAGGAGTAAACATGAAGTCAGCTGTATTGGAAGATGCACAGAAAATTACTATCAAAGAGCTTTCAAAGCCGGAACTTAAACCGGGCGAAGTTCTGATACGGGTGAAATACTGCGGAATTTGTACGCTGGAGCAGCGTCTTTACCGGGGTGATATGAAAATATTCTATCCTCTTATTCCGGGACATGAAGTTTCCGGTGAAGTGGCGGAGATAGCCGACGGGGTGGTTACACCCTTGAAAATCGGGGACAGAGTAGCAGTTGATATGGTCTACCGCTGTCATGAGTGCTATTTTTGTCGGACCGGGCAATCAAATTTGTGTGAGAATCGTTTTAACAGAAGTGTTAAACCACTCGGGGGTTTTTCAGATTATGTTGCGGTAAAACCGAACCAGGTGCACCAGATTGGGGATAACCTTCCTCTTGAGGAAGCAGCTTTCTCAGAACCGGTGGCCTGCTGTATACGATCACTTAAAAAACTGCAGGTGACAATTGCTGAAGATGTATTAATAGTCGGAGCCGGTCCCATGGGGCTTATGCACCTGCAGGTGGCTCTTGCAATGGGCACCAGAGTATTTGTTTCCGATGTCGATGCTGAAAGGTTGAAGATGGCAATTGAGATGGGTGCAGATGGGGTATTTAATCCGATTGAGTGTGATATTACTGTAGAGCTGAAAAAGCTTACCGGCGGAAGAGGGGTGGATGCCTGTGTGGTTACCAGCCCGGCGCTGACGGCTCTGAATAATGCATTTAGTGCAATTCGCAAAAATGGAAGGATCAATATCTACACAGCTTATATGCAGGCTAAACCGGTTCTGCCGATTGATATGAACACCCTGCACAGAAATGAGGTGCTGGTTACCGGAACTGAAGGAAGAACAGAGTTTGATTTTCAGCAGGCTGTCCGGTTACTCTCATTCGGCAGAGTGAAGGTTGCACCGCTTTTAAGTCGGATTGTTGGGTTTGAGGATATTGCGGATGGTATTAATGCCGCAATGAGTTCAGATACACAAAGGGTCCTTTTAGGAACAGAAAAATGATTTTAGCATATGATATAGGAACGACAGCCATCAAAGGGGCTCTCCTGTCAGAGACAGGTGAGTTTATCAAACTCTCTTCACGAAATCTGGAAATGGTTAAGAAAGGTACCTCCGGACACTATGAGGCTGATACTGACCAGTGGAAACTTGCTTTCAGGGAGATTTCCCAGGAACTTATTGCTGAGTCTGGTTCAACTGGATTGATCAGGGCTGCAGTTATAAGCGGTAATGGACCGACTCTTGTTCCTGTTGCCGAAAATGGGGAGTTTCTCAAGCCGGTGATGAGCTGGATGGATAGGCGGGGGATTGCCGAAACTGCAAGAATTCAGGAAGTTGCCGGTCGGTATATCGATACTACTTTCTATCTTCCAAAAGCACTGTGGATTGCACAGCATAAACCATCAGTCTATGAAAAGACTAAATACTTTCTTTCCTGCCCTGAATCCATGACTTTTTGGTTGACTGGTGAGGCGGTAACCATACTTCCCGGCAGCCATTTTCTGCAGTATTTCTGGGATGATGATTTGTTGGGAAAAGTTAATCTGGATAGTGATAAATTCCCGGATTTTATCAAACCCGGCCAAATTGCAGGGAAGGTTAGTTCTGCAGGCTCAGCAGCATCAGGTTTACCAAACGGACTTCCTGTGATTGCGGCCGGCCCCGATTTTGTAGTTTCTCTTCTTGGAACCGGTGCAGTCTACCCGGGCAGAGCCTGTGACCGGGCCGGTACTTCCGAAGGAATTAATCTGTGCACTGAGAAGCGTATATCAGATCCCCGACTTATGTGGTACGGCCATGTTGTTGAACCCTGGTATAACATATCGGGGATTATATCGACATCGGGACGGGCCTTTGATTGGGTAAAGGATATCGTTGGTGCAGCCAGCATACCGTACAGCGAATTGGATGCCGAGGCGGCTATGGCGCAGCCAGGAGCGAGCAAGCTTCTTTTCCTGCCGTATCTTACCGGTGAACGTGCTCCACTCTGGAATCCGGATGCACGGGGTGCCTTTATTGGATTGGGCCTGAATCATGGTAGGAATGAGATGGTGAGAGCAGTGCTGGAATCTATTGGGTTTGCCATGCGTGATGTTATAGAGGTGATATCTGAGAATGGAGCGCATATAGATGATCTCAGGATAACCGGCGGTCCGTCAAAAAGCGGCTTGTGGAACCAGATTAAGGCTGATATTACGGGAAAGAATATTCTTGCCCCGAAATCGACTGAATCGGAATTGCTGGGAGATCTTGCTCTTGCACTCTGTGCTCTGGGAGATTCTGATAATCTGGCGGAAACTGCAGATGCTATTGTACAAATAGGGAAAGTGTATGAACCGTGCCGGGAAACCCGTGGTTTATATGATGATATGTTTGAATTGTACCGGGGAGCTTACGGCGGACTGAAAAATGTATTCAGTGCACTCTCCCGAATTGAAGATTAGGAGGAAGCATGAACACAGGAAAAACTCTTAGGATGAACTCCATATTTCGAAAGGATACAGGAAAGTCAGTTATTGTCGCTATTGATCATGGCGGTATTGCCGGACCGATGAAAGGAATAAATGAGCCGGGTAAACTTATTGAGGATTGTGTAGCCGGGGGCGCTGATGGTGTTTTAACTACACGCGGATTTGTACGGGCTGCTGAAGGCGCTTTCGACAGAAGCCTGGGTCTTGTTCTGCGATTGACCGGCGGGTTTACTATTCTTGGCGGGGGCTTTGAAGAGGAGCTGATTACTTCAACGGAAACCGCTCTCCGGTATGGAGCCTCCGGGACTGCAGTTACGGTTAAATTCGGCCATTCACGTGAGGGTGAATTTACCCGGCAGGCCTCGATTGTGGCTGATAAATCTGAAGAGTGGGGGCTTCCTCTGATGGTTGAGGCTATGGCAAAGCAGAAAGATATGAAGCCGACCGATCCTATGGGTATTAAGCTTGCTTCCAGAGCGGCTGCAGAGATTGGGGCTGATATTGTGAAGACCTATTATACCGGTGATCCGGATTCATTTGCTGAGGTTATTGCGGGATGTATGGTTCCGGTGGTAATTCTGGGCGGTGCCAAAACAAACAGTATTGAGGATGTCTTTGCTGATGTCTACTACTCTATTCAGGCCGGAGGATCCGGTATCGCAATTGGCCGGAACATCTGGCAGCACAAAAATACGCAGGCTATGATTGAGGCTATGGTTGGTATTGTGCATGAGGGTTGGAGCGTGAAGCAGGCAATGGCTCATATTTAATAGCTGATTCACTTTTATTATGAATGTACATTAAGGAGATACTATGCCCTGGATTGCCTTTCTTGCTAATGGATTGTGGCTTATGGTGATTGGATTGATGGGACCTTCGATTCCATCAATCATTGTTGAACTTGATTTAAGCTACTCCAGTGCCGGTCTGATATTTACGCTTTTATCAGCTGGTTCGCTGCTTGGTTCCCTTATTGCAGGTGTTGTCTCTGATTTTAGTAAACGGAAATTGTTGTGGCTATCTCTTGCAACTATGCTCATGGCAGGTCTGGTATTAATCGGTTTCACGCCGGGGTATATTGCTCTGCTAAGTACGGTTTTCTTCATGAGCCTTTTCGGCGGTCCAATTGGGGCAGTCGGGCAGAGTATTATGCTGCAGATGTTTCCCGAAAAAAGGGGTAAATATCTCTCTTTATCAACTATGTTTGCCGCCGGAGGGAGCTTTGCCGCCCCTCTTATCATTGCATTAGTTCTTTTTATGGGCGGCAACTGGCGTGCAGCTTTTTTTACGGTTGCCGGGTTTGTGTTTATTCTGTTTACGTGGATGCTGTTCATTAAACTGCCGAAGACAACCGCACATCATGGGAGCAAAACTCCTCTGAAAACGGTTATCTCTGATAAGTCACTTCTGTTTGTCGGCCTGCTGATTTTCCTCAGTGTCGGGGTTGATATCGGATTTTCCTACTGGTTAGCCGAATACTTCACCACAACGGTCGGATTTGCTGCCGTCTATTCCAGTATTGCGGTCAGTGTCTATTTATGCGGGGTAATGATCGGAAGATTTTCACTCTCCCGCTATGCTCATTCGGCCCGCAGCGGATTGGTAATCATTTCCGGACTCGCTGTTTCGGCCGTTCTTCTTATCGTAATTTTGAATGTGCCGTATCCCTGGTTGAAATTAGTTCTTTGTCCACTCTATGGAATCGGAATTGGTCCATTATTTCCCTATCTGCTGTCAAAAGGTACCGGGTTGTATCCGGGAAAGCCTGGTGCAGTAACCGGAGTACTCTTTGCCATGATGTCTCTTAGTGGGATGGTGTTTCCACTATTGATTGGGATGATAGGTGCAAATGTCGGAATAGAAGGAGCTTATTATACTCTTTTAGGGATAGAGGTTCTTATTTTTTGCGGTATTATTTTTGCTGGTAAAAAGCTGAGAAAACCTGATACTGTTTAAAAGTATCAGGTTTTTATAACCACGGTTATACATGAAAATACTCTTTGTTTAAGGATTTCATAAAAGTAGAATTCCAAGTGTATGAGACGGATTTAGTTGACCTTCAAGCCTGCGACCACTATCATAGCAGTACATAAAGTTTGCTGGTAAGAGGTTATAAATAGATGATAAATCATGAAACTATGCTTGAGTTAAAACGGTGGAATACACCAACTATCTACAATGGATGGGAACTGATTACAAAACATCCACGAACTTCTCATTTTAATCGGGAACCAGTAAAGGACTATATGCCCAACATGGGGCCTATGGTCGGACGGGCGATAACGGTGGTCATTGAACCAAGTAATGGAGAGCACCTTAAAAAAAATGCAGCGGCCTGGGAGGAGTACAGGAAGTATGCTGCTTCGGTACCTGGACCTAAAATTGTGGTTGTTCAGGATAGAGATAAACCCTATATGGTTGGGGCATTCTGGGGAGAGGTGAACAGCAATACTCATCGTGCTCTAGGTTGTATTGGTACTATTACTGACGGCGCGATCCGAGATGTGGATGAAATGCATAATGCAGGATTCAAGGCTTTGTGCCGGGGACTGTGTGTGGGACATGCATACAGTTACCCCGTCGAATGGAACGTTACCGTTGAGGTGTTTGGAACCAAAGTTGAGCCAGGCCAATTGATTCATGCCGATAAGCATGGGTTTTTGATTATACCTGAGGAAGATGAGGAAAATATTCTTCACGCAGCACAGTTTATGGACTCAAATGAGTGTAAAACAGTGATTCCTGCGGCACGATCCGGTCATGGGAAAAGTACTGAAGAGTTACTTGACGATTTAAATAGAGCTGGAAAACAATTTAATGAAAATGCAATGAAAGAACTCAATCGAAAAGGTGAATGGTAGTCCACTAAATAACAACAAAAACGGTTGATTATTTTATAGGCTTACTATTAATTATAGGGATAAGATTTAGGAGAAACAGCGAATATGGACGCTTGGATTACCGGAATAGTTGAACCACTTCCCTTGATTGTTCTTTTTGTGATTATTGCAGGAGCTCTGCTTATCCTTATGAAGGGCGCCGATCTGCTTGTAGATCAGGCTGTATCACTTTCGGTTCGATGGGGAGTTCCCAAAATATTGATTGGAGCAACTATTGTCAGTATTGGAACAACCTTGCCGGAAGCCGCAGTAAGTGTGCTTGCAGCAATTCAGGGGGTTCCGGGCTTAGCCCTGGGAAATTCTGTTGGTTCAATTATTGCCGATACAGGACTTATTCTGGGTCTGGCAGTCTTAATTGGACGGGTTCCGGTTGATCAGAAAATAGTTAATCGGCAGAGCTGGATACAAATGGGCAGTGCCGTTCTGTTAGTACTGGTAAGCACTCCTTTTCTTGCTGTGAGCGGTATGTTTACTGAAGGTGGACGGATACCGCAAATCATAGGATTTGTATTCCTTGCTCTTTTGGGACTCTATATTTGGAGATCAATTACGTGGTCGAAAAGTGCCCCGGCTGATACAGTTGATGATTCAACAGTTACTATTGATAGCGATGTTAAACCAGTGATTGCAATTCTGGAGCTGGTTTTAGGAGTAGCTCTTGTCATTTTAAGTTCAAAGATATTAATCCCTGCAGTTGAAGAGACTGCACTTCGACTGCATATTCCTGACGCAATAATTGCGGCTACTCTGGTTGCATTTGGAACCTCACTTCCTGAACTGGTAACAGCTATTACAGCGGTTCGTAAAGGACATGGAGAGCTTGCTTTAGGTAATGTTCTTGGTGCAGATGTATTGAATGTACTCTTTGTAAGCGGTGCAGCGGCAGCTGTTACAAAGGGCGGCCTTGAAGTTCCGCCACAGTTTTTCTACCTCTTTTTCCCTTCGATGCTGTTTGTCGTACTCGTACTGCGAATCGGTATAGGGCGAACAACTCATCAGTTCAGTAAACTATTTGGCGCGATTCTGCTGCTTGCGTATATCATTACCGTAGTGTTGGGGTATGTGATTCCTGGAGCTGTAGTAAGTTAGCGTTAGATATCTTTTGAAAGAATATATTACAGATTTACTATTTTGAAATTTATAAATATTTATGGATTTCCTTTCATCGTTTAATACTGCTTGAATACCATCCCCCTTTAATTTATGATTTCCCTATGCAGTTATTAGAACGAATTACGCACATAATGGATGTTCTCTCTCTATCCGATAAGCCGATTGGAGTTTCTGAACTTTCCAGGATTTCCGGTATCTCCAAGACAGCGGTATTTCGCATTGCCGAAGAGTTGTGTAAAGAGAATCTTCTTATAAAGGATCAGGAGAGTAGGTATCATATTGGATCAAAGGTTCTGTTCTGGGCAGGTTCCTATCACCGGCAGTCGGGTTTAAAGAATCTGGCAAGACCCATAATGGAAACTGTCTGGGAAGAGTTTGGTGAGACAGTGCATCTTTTTGAATATGAGAACCTTCAGGCACATTATCTGGATAAGATAGAGAGTAAAAGATCACTGCGCATGTGGTCAAAAATCGGGTTTAGTCCCACACTCTATTCTACGGCCGGAGGTAAGGCGATTCTTTCGTTTCTCACTACAGCTGATCAGGATGAGTACTTCAACAGAGTAGACTTGATAAAAATAACTGATAAGACAGTGATCGTTCCTGAAAAACTAAAGGCTCATTTTACCTTGTACAGAGAGCGTGGCTACAGCGAGGAGATTGGAGAGAATGAAGATGATATCCGTTGTGTAGCTGCTCCTGTTTTGGATTATGACAAACGGCCTGTCGGGGCGATCAGTGTTTCTGCACCTGTTTATCGTTTCGATGATGCGGCGGCTGAACAGGTAGGTTTACGGCTGGCTGAACTGACACGAAAGCTATATCAGTAGGCTTATCCTAAATTGTTAAAGCCTCCCATTGGATTAATTACATAAGCATAGAAGATTGCTTAAGAATCCCAATTGACTTTTTAAGGTGCCTGAAATAAAATAATTTCATTATGGGAATGATGTACCGCATTACGGAACAGTAAATAATAGGGAGCAGAATAATGGCAAAGATAGTAACTTTTGGTGAAATGATGTACAGGATTACCCCAAAGGGTAAAGATCGTTTATTTCAAAATCAGGATTTTTCTATAACTCCTGGAGGTGCAGAAGCAAATGTTGCAGTATCACTTGCTAATTACCAGGAAGATGTAGCCTATGTGACAGCTCTCCCTAAAAACCCCATAGGAAACGCATTACGAAGTGATTTGCGAAGTTTTGGAATTGATGTTTCTCCAATTGTTACCTATGGAGACAGAGTGGGATTGTATTTTACCGAAACAGGATCCAATATGCGGCCTTCAATGGTTGTTTACGACAGAAAAGGAGCGGCAATTGCCGATTGTCCACCCGAGGCCTATGCTTGGAATACGATACTTGATGGCGTCGAATGGTTTCATACCACAGGAATAACCCCGGCAATATCAGAAAATGCCTGGAGGGCAACGGTTGATGCTTTGAAGGCTTGTAAATCTAAGGGGATAACTGTCTCCTGCGATCTTAACTATAGAAATAAACTCTGGAAATGGGGCAGGGATCCAAAGGACGTTATGCCCGAAATCACACAATATGTTGATTACCTCATTGCTAATGAAGAGGACTGCCAGAAATGTCTCGGTATTGAAGTTGATGCCGATATCGAGGGTGGCAAACTTGATGTAGAAGCCTACAAAAAGTTAGGATCTCAAGTGCTTTCGCAATATCCAAACCTTAAAGCTTTATCAGTAAGTTTGCGGGAAAGTATTAGTGCTGATCATAACAAATGGTCAGGAATTATTATAACCAGAGAAGAGAGCTGTCTAAGCAGAAAATACGATATCACGAATATTGTAGATCGGGTAGGCGGAGGCGACGCATTTGGTGCCGGGCTGATTTACGGATTCAGAAACTTTGGTGATGATTTAGAGAAAGTTATAAATTATGCCATTGCCGCATCTGCCTTAAAACATACTATCTATGGAGACTTTAACCGTGTTTCCCGCGAAGAAGTTCTTCGTCTCTCTGAAGGAGATACCTCGGGTAGAATTAAAAGATAGATATGGTTTAGCTGCAGCATTTTCAGAAATTCTCTCAATTAACCAAAATTATCAACAATAATAGTAAATCCTTGTATTTCGATCCCATCACCCCTCCGACATCAATAATCGGGCTGTCTAAGTCCAGATTGAGTTCCTTGATCCAGCCCAAAGAGGGATGTACATGCGGTACATACCAACCAAGGGTTTTTGCCTGATTCGAAGAATAGATTTGTTCCCAATGCTCTTTTTTACTCATATAATACTATGGTACCAACACCCCTTTCATATAATCCTGATCACCCATTTTATTTAATGTATCCAGCAAACCATCCAGGCTGCATTGATGGGTAAACATTTTGTGAAAAGGAATTGATTTATGCCTTTTAAGAAAATTAAAAGCTCTATTAAAGGATGATGGATTATTTGCACTCATCCCCAGGATTCTAGCGTGTTTACTACAAATTAATTTTGCAGGGTCCAACTCAATAGTCTGTCCCTGATTGACCATGTTGCCAACTTCGATCAATGTTCCAAGCCTGGCAAGCATCTCTAATCCTTCCAGAAATGCCTGAACCTGATTGGCGCACTGTATAACAACATTAGCACCACCGTTGGTCATGTTATGAACCAATTTGATTCTATCTTCTACATTTACCTGGTGGATATCAATTACTTCATCCACCATACCGACTTCTTTGGCCAGCTGCAGTCTTGTATCTCTGCTGCCTACCATAATTATCTGTTCAACCCCTAATGCCCGAATATAGGATGCAGCAAGCACGCCAACGGGGCCGGCTCCAATAATGACAACCTTCGAATCGGTATTCAATCCCTCTTCAACAATTCCCGGACTGGTCTGAGCCATTTCAATCGCCCGGACAGCTACTGCCATGGGATCCATAAGTGAGGCGATACTGCTGGGCATATCCTCAGGGATTTTCCAGACATAGGTTTCGGGGAATACATAGGTGTATTCAGCAAACCCACCTTTGAAATAGGGTGCTTCATCAACCCGAGAGTTTATCGGTTCTGAATCTCCAAGCCCCAGCATAGAGTAGGGCACCCCATAGACAAAGGAGTCGTTACAGGTTGTACAGGTTCCGGGTTTATGAGTCCGGCAGCCATCACATTTTCCACAGGTTATCCAGGGATATAGCACTATACGATCGCCTTCAGTTAAAGGACCGCCATAGATGTTTAGTGATTTATTTGCCTTAGCTCCCATCTTCTCTATTTTTCCGGCAATTTCATGGCACATGATTGCGGGGTATGGAGGATCTTGTTTGATCAGGTGCCCATCGGTACCGCAGACTCCGGCAGCTTCAACTTTTAAAAGAAGCCCGTTATCCTCAACTTCTGGGATGGGTAACTCTTCAATATCAATTTGGTATTTTCCTTTCCATACTGCTGCTTTTCCTGTTGCCACTATGTACTCCTTTTTATACTGGTAATTTTTTCTGTATTTCCATCATATCAAATATTGAGAAAATATTCTCTAAGTATTCGTTCCTGACAACTTTTACTAAAGCTGAATAAGCTCCAAAAGTATTCCGTCGGGTCCGGTGAAATAACACATCTTTCTGCCATAAGAATTGACCTGGATTTCACCGAAAAACTTTACACCCAATTTTGTCAGGCGTTCGATCTCTTTTTCAATATTGTCCACATCCAGGGCCAGGTGTCTGAATCCAATCTGATTTGGGAAAGATATCTGAGAATCTGTGTTCCCTACTGGATTTTGATATTGAAGCAGTTCCAAAGTTACCGAAGAATCTTCATGTTTTAAAGAGATATAGTTGGCCAGGACCCCTTCTAGTCCTGTAACATTATCCAGCCAATCGCCCTGAATCGTTTTTTCATGAACAATAGAGAAACCAAAGAGTTGGAAAAAGTTCCTGCTTATTTCCAGATCCTTTACAACGATATTAATATGATGAATTCCCACCGGCTTTTCTCCTGTTGTTTATTGTTAAGGGAAGAGTGGTTTTTAGTCAACCGGATACGCCTTAGTTACATTTGTCGGAGTACCTAATAAACAAGACCCACTTTATTCAGGTTGCTTCAGGTTTTTCACCGCAGTGGAATAAATTACAAATAGATTGGAACAATTCGTTTTGTTTTTTTATCGTCCCGCTCGCCTGGAAAGTTCCAGATATGCCTCTTCCAGGGTCATATTATCTGTAAGGACAATCTCTGTTTGACATTCCAGCTGATCCACAAGCTTATCATAGGAGTAGGTAATACCATGTTCCTCCAGTACCGGCAGCGCTCGTTTGCTTATGATCTTTCCATGACAATGCATAATTCCCATTTTTGCCAGCAGTACTGCAGCTCCACGCCCTATGAGTTTATCCTGCACAAAAAGGGTATTAGCAGTGATGGTCCCTGATGTTAAGAACTCCATTAGGTCGAATAGTGGATACAGCCATGATTTGTTGCTGGTAAATACTATCTCATCATCTTTTCTTACAGTTAAGTTCATATATCCTCGCTCAAACTAGTGCCCAGTACAGCTTAAACTTACAGGTTCTTATGCAGTACCCGGTGGGTACATGCAAGGAAGAATACGAAGCCTTAGCCAGATAAGGTGATGTATTCTGACGATGCAGATGCCTACCGCGTACAAGTAAGAATCCTAAGATTTAAGTTGTACAGGGTACTAGTGCTGGCAGCACCCAATAATAAATTTCTATTTTGCATTTGTATACGTATAGGATAAAGCTAATGATGATTTAACTTTGGGTCAATTGCTATTTGTAAATAATTAGAGTTTATACTGACCGGAAGCCGGTGGGAATTACAGCATGTTTGCAGCATGCCCTCACTCAGAAAGAGGTAAGAAACTGCGGTACATACTGACTTGAGG
>JABMQR010000359.1 GCA_013202335.1 Bacteroidota bacterium | reverse complement strand
GTCAAAAAGCTCTACCAGATCATGTAATAATCCCTGATGTGATAACAGGTACTGGTGAACTGCATTAAGTGATCCATCAGAAGGTTTATTTCCACCCCATAATACTGAATGCATAAGTGTTTTGGTCTCTTCCTGCAAGTTTCCACCACTTTCGACAAGTCGTTTTGCATCGTCAAGAAACAGGGTATCGTCCATCAGCAGCATTCTGCGAAACCCCTCCGTCATTCTTAATTTGGATTCAGGTTGATGTTCTGCAGCCGTAATACCCCGGGCTTTCGCTAGTAATTGATGCGGAAGTCCACGTTTATAGAGGTCATCGGGTGAATCAAGATGGAAATGATCGAGTATATTCTTCAGGGTGATGTTCTGTGCTTCCAGATTGGGGATTGTTTTCAATTCCCGTATTAATCGTTCTCCCCGGAAAGCTGCGGTTGCTGCTCGAATATTAGCCAGGACGTACTCTTTGGCCTGTTTTTCCAGGTGTATAAAACAGCCGGTAGGGACAAACGGCATGCCTGCTTTTATTTGTTCATCGATGCGTAATTCCGGGCGTGAGCAGAGTGCTCGAAAGCGTGAGACGAAGTCGAAGTGTCGATGCTGTGGTGCGATAAAATCCAGTACGGTGAGTTGAGATTTTTCTGGATGCAGCCGTAACCCTCTTCCTAATTGCTGCAAAAATAGTGTTAGGCTCTCTGTAGGGCGAAGGAACAGGACGGTATCTACACTGGGAATATCTACTCCCTCATTGTAGAGATCTACGGTGAATATGAATTGTATTTCATGTCTTCGTAACTGCTCTTGAACAGTTCGGCGTTTGTCTTTTGAAGATCCTCCTGATAAGGCTACTGCTGCTACGTTACGTGTATTGAAATATTCTGCCATGAATTCTGCATGTTTAATACTGACACAGAAACCGAGCCCTCGAACTTTTTTCAAATCAGCAACATATTTATCGGTTTGACCCAACACCCATTGTGCTCTTTGGTCATTTGTATCAAGCAACTCTTGTATTTGGGTGATGTCGTATCCACCTCTTTTCCAGGACAGTGATGAAAAATCCAATCCATCCAGATCCGGTATGCCATAATAGTGAAAGGGAGCAAGAAGGGCTCTCTCAACGGCTTCAGGAAGCCGCATTTCATGGGTGAAAGCCCCACCAAAATCATCACGTATGTCGGTACCATCACTACGTTCTGGAGTTGCTGTTAATCCGAGTAAAGAGTTTGGCTTGATATGATGGATCAGTTTCTGGTATGAGCTGGCTTTCCCATGGTGAGCTTCATCAAGTACGATATATTCATAGAAATCAGCTGGTAATTGATCAAAATCCCGGCTATTCCAGCTTTGTACGGTACAAAAGAGATAATCTTTTTGTGTTGGGATATGTCCTGAGGCTACGATATCGCCAAAACTTCCATCTCGTAATACTTGCCGAAATGCTGCTTGTGCTTGTTTAAGAATTTCTTCACGGTGAGCGACAAAGAGTAATCTTGGCCGTTTCCCCTTGATGCTGCAAACAGATTGATAATCAAAAGCTGCCACCATAGTTTTTCCCGTTCCGGTAGCTGCTATTATAAGGTGTGTATGCTTGCCCGCTTCCCGCTCTGCTGCAATGTCATCAAGAATAATTTGTTGAAATCCAAAGGGGCGCAGGTCAAAGAATGATAATGTTTCATCTGAGTTGTCTGTACTCCGTTCCTGGGATAGTGCTTTTTCTAAGTCTGTAAGGTTTTCTATTGCGCAAGGGGTGAATTCTGTTCGATCTTCCCAATGCGATTCAAAGGTTGCGATGGCGTGCTGCCATAAATGATCTGTTTCATATTGGCTAACTTTTGCTGTCCACTCCAATCCTTCATCCAATGCGGCTTTCGATATGTTGGCCGATCCAATATAGGCTGAGCTGAATCCTGTTTCTCTATGGAAGAGGTAGGCTTTGGCATGTAGTCGGGTTCTTTTCGTATCGTAAGATACTCGTACTTCGGTGTTTGATAATTCGAGCAGGAATTTCACAGCTTTTACATCGGTAGCCCCCATATAGGAGGTGGTTGCTATACGTAGTCGCGGTCCTCCGTCGGATGCTGGAGTTTGTGTAAATTCTCGCAGTGTCGGCATCAACGGCAAGATACCTGTAAATTTGATAAATGATACCAACCAGTCTGCTCTATCACAGGTTGCCAACTCTTTTATGAGTTGTGATCGTAATGATGGAGACCTGGATGAACCGGTAAGCAGTGCTGATTCAGAAAGTGGTGTATCGGGTCGTGTTGTTTTAGCTGGATAGGGTGCTGGTGGGATTATTTGCTGGAGTATTTCTGCCCCAACAGGTACTAAGGTTTGTACTATTTCTTTGAGTTCCTGAGGGTTTTGCAGGATGTTTTCCAAGGCATTAATCCACATATCTTTATGGCTGCCAGAAACTACTTCACGAATAAATTTTACTATTTCCCGGGACAAGGGTATGGCTAAACGGGTATGTATTTCTTCAGGAGCAATATTGATCCATTTAGCCTGATCAAGCAATCCAGCTTTTTCCAGCCGAGAGTGGAGTTGTTTCGTATGAAGGAGGTCATAGAGACCGATGGGGAGGGTGTTCATTTATTATCCTCTTTCTGCCTTGTATGAGTAGTTTTTGAGAATCATATACTTAATCTCAGTTTATACCACGATTGTATTGATAGGTTGATAAATTATTACGTTAATGTAAAAAAGTTTGAGTCTCGGTGAAATCGGCTTTTGACATAGAGGGCAAGATATCTAATTCCGGGTTCACAGCCATGATACACTAGCTCTATTTGTGGAAAAATATTCAGTATGAACCCGGTACAATCATGAGACCCGATCCAATCCCCATATTTCGATCTCTTTAATCTCAAAAATCTTATCGTCCTATTTCCCCTAAAAATGTGTACATATTTGGAAAACGTACCGGGTACTGCAATTTTCGTCAAAAGCTGACGGGAGCCACTTACTAACCCAAATTCCTGCCCAAGTTATAACATGGTAAACCAAAAATGGTAAAAATCAGCAATTAAAGCCTCTGTAAATCTGCTTTTACGGTATATTCTTTTTCTCTTACAT
>JABMQR010000358.1 GCA_013202335.1 Bacteroidota bacterium | reverse complement strand
ATTATTCATTATATCAAAACAAGTCTTATCTTTTTTTGCACCAACACGGTCAGCACGTGTAAATGTTTGTTTTAGCTCCCTATGCTCTTTGGGGTGACAATTACTCATTACCAACATCCACTTTTCGTTAGCTTTTCGAGCAACTGGATATTTTTTACCTATATTTCGAAGCTTTGCCCTGGTGATAATATCCAATTTTTCTCCCATTTCAAATTTCGCATATTGCGACATAAAAGTCAATGAAATGTTTCGCATATTGCGACATGTATGTTTTTGGTTGGATACTAATTTCCGAAGTGTTTTGACTCATTAGTATATTAATCTATCTAAAAACCTATTTGCTATTTTCGGAATTCCCCTATAGAATTCTGTTAAAGATGTGATGAGTACATAGTTCCTCTCTAAAACGGTTCCAGATAAAATTCAGTGTGATTAGTATGTTTTGGCGGCGGTTATGGCTGGCTTTTGACAAAGGGCTTTTCTTGCACTTGCGTGAGTAAGTGCACTTACAGGAGAAAGCGCACTTACTGTAGAAAGCGCACTTACTGTAGTAAGTGGAGGAGAGGTGGGTAAGGGGCATATTGCCAGGACATATTGATAAACTCCATACGATTGAGGATCTTTCAAAATTATTTATTTTAAAAAAGATCTACCTATTAGCCAGAAGTTTTTGGAAATATGTAATTCTGTGTAATGTATGTGTTTAGAGTCAACTTTCCAAAAACTTCAAAAGGCAAATTTCCTAAAAATCATCGATTTTTGAAATTGCCTCGATTACAAGATTGTTTTGATGAATGATGATCGGCAACTAATAGTGAGTCGAAATGATGGTTATTAGAAGCAACTGCACATTAAATTTTGGTATTGATAAAAACGTCGGGAAAAACCAAAGACTACCCAAGAAACTACCCAAGAAAAGATTATACACTGAAATAGGCTGATAAGGGATTCTTGGAAATGGCCGACAGTAGATATGCAATCCGGAACAGGTGCTGCGTAACTTTGCACATAACGAAGAATGGTTTGGCTCATATCTGGAGACTTATGTACAAAGAGATGTAAGAAGTGTGGCAAATATTGGTCATTTGCATGATTTCTCCCGATTTATTAAACTTTTGGCTGCAAATGTTACGTGCCAGTTCAATGCATCCCAATATGCAAAAAATCTGGGTGTAAGTGTTCCAACTATACAAAGATGGCTTTCAGTGCTGGAAGTATCCTACATAATCTATGTACTGAAACCCTATTATTCCAATTTAGGGAAACGTATAGTTAAGTCCCCTAAAATATATTTCTATGATACCGGATTAGCTTCATACTTGAATGGAGCAATGGGATCTCCCTGGGAGAAGGGGCCTCTGGCTGGAGCTGTATTCGAAAACTTTATAATCTCTGAATGTATCAAAAGATCACTTCATCAGGGGAAAAGACAGGATTTCTATTATTTTAGGGAGCATAATGGTGATGAAATTGGTTTGATTATTGAGTCGAAAGGGAGAAAAGAGTTTCTTGAAATTAAGAGTTCTATGACGTTCCGGCCGAGAATGGTAAAACAGATGAAAAAATATTTGGATGATGATACTTCTTCATATGTGATTTATCAAGGGGAGACGATGAAGTATGCCCCCAATATCACTGTTTTTCATTACCGTGACTACTTGCAGGGGTTTTCAGGTAGCTGATCTAAAAAGTATGTTTTCATGACAAGAATCAGCCCGGAAACAGCTAAAAGGGATCTTGAGGATATGGTTACTAAAAAACTTCTTATCCCTGGCAAGACTGGTGGACGCTCAATGAGTTATCAACTGAATAGTGCAGTGATGAGGGAAGTATGAAAAAAACTTATAATAAGCTTATCCGGGATCGTATTCCGGAAATTATTGAGAAGGCCGGAGAAAATACTCCGGTGAAGGCCGGAGAAAATACTCCGGTGAAGGCCGGGCATGAGAGTAGGGTTCGGGTTCTGGATGATGATGAGTACCTTACCTATCTCAGCAAAAAGCTTCAGGAAGAGGTCGATGAATTCCAGGAGGCTCCTTCTTTAGAGGAACTGTCTGATATTCTGGAGGTAGTGCTTGCTTTGGCAGCAGTGCAGGGAAAAACTCCTGATGATCTGGAAGCTTTGCGGGTTGAGAAGAGGGAAAGGCGGGGCAGCTTTGAGAAGAGGTTATTGTTGGAGTGGGTGCTGGAGAGGGGTGTGGAGTAGATGGATAGTTCTGTATTTCAAAACTGGAGTATTTCTAGCAGGTTGAACGATCTCCCCTATTCTGAGCGGGTAAATGTTCCGGCATTGCTGCAGATTTTTAATAAAACCGCAGCTTCTTATAAATATATCTATTTACTTTCCCTGCTTGATATTCTTGAGACGACTGGATTTAACCAGCTGGTGATTCGTTTTGATGATATTCTACTGGAGATGCTTGCTAACGCATGGTTTCCCCATAACTACTTTAAGCTTTCATTTGGGGTTAATGATCGGATAGCTCAAGAACTGGATCGGTTAGATATTAATCTGTCCGGGCAGCGATTAACCAATAGTGTAGCTTCAAAACAGCAGTTGAAAGAGATTATTTCTCATAAAGACTATACTCGCAATCATTTGCTAGATATGGTTCCATATCGGCTATTAACTCCTTTTTTCGGGCTGCAGCTGCGAGGTTCGAAGGATTCACGAAAGAATCGAGTAATTGAGATGTTATCTTATGAGCTGTTTGACTCTGCAAAACCGTTTTATGTATTTTCTGCTGATGGCGATGCAATAATTATGAATCCGGAATGGATGCTCTATTTTTACGAGAATCTGAAGGTAGTACGGGCGTTTGTTTGTTGGAGCTGGCTAGATTATATGCAGCGAAGGAATCCTTCGGTTCCTAATCTACAGAAAAAACTGTTTCCACCTTCTGCAAGAAATAGTTTAAGTATGCAGACTAAGTTCTGGAAGGGTGTGCTGCAACATAAGCAGTTGACCTGTATTTTTTCAGGGAAACCGCTCACTCAAAAAGATATTTCTATCGACCATTTTCTCCCCTGGTCATTTGTTGCTCATGATCAGTTATGGAACTTGATTCCAGTTTCAAAGAGCATTAATTCTTCAAAATCTAACAATCTTCCCTCATTAGTGAAATACTT
>JABMQR010000357.1 GCA_013202335.1 Bacteroidota bacterium | reverse complement strand
TTGTATTATAAGATATTAACTAGTTTTATCCAAAAACTTCATATTCAAATCTAAGATTTGAATCAGGCAAATTTCCTAGAAAATCGAATTAAATCATAGATTTAATTTAAGATTATTAAAATTGCCTCACTCACCTTATATTAACCTGTTAACATACTGTATACTACCATAGAAAAAAACAGACAGCAAGGCTATCTTACGAGTACGCGAAACAGTTTCTTAAGAGTCTCAACATCAAGCTTATCCCAGGGATTCGGGTCAAGAGGATAAGGAGTTACATATATCCAGTCATAATGAGTTTTTAATATCCATTTCACATTATGTTTTTTAAATTTATTACCTATAACCAGACACCCTCTTTCTGCACCATCATCACTGGCATGCTGAGAATAATCAGAATCTGTGACAGCCTCTGCAGTAGTTGGGTAGGAATCTTTTTCCCAGGTAACAAAAATATCGGCAATCTTATCATCATACCAGCGGTGATTAATGGAGAGTCCCGGATTCATAACTATCAGGTCGGCTCGATATGAACGTGCAAAGTCTCTGATTTCCGTATAATAGCTCTGGACTCTGGGATCAAAGCCTCTTGCCATCTCATCGAAGAATATTCCATCAATCATCGGATAGAAACGATACCAGGACTCTATATCCCGTTTAATATTTATTATCGGGTACTTCGGTAAACTAATAGCAGAAGCCATTCCTGCATATTTTGTTGAGACGTACCCAACAATAGTTATTCCCGCATCTTTCAGTGTGGCAAAAGCTTTCTTGAGAATGGGATCTATCTCTTTACCTGGTCCACTTTCCGGATTGATAACTGCAATAACCGGTACCTTCGGATATTTCTTTTTACATGCTATAAGATTTTGCCAATCATACGCACCATGATGATCTATATCCCCGATTTTTGAAGCATCATCTCTGGTGTATTGAATATATGGATCCGGGTAGATATACAGCGGAATAATAATTCCTCTATTAGTTTTCATCACTTATCCTTTTTAATACTCATTTTTTTATGAATAGAAATTCGTTCTCAACTACCACGAACATACGGCACCATCAGCACGTGGATCAGTTCCTCCAAACAAAGTATTATCCTGATTCTTAATTATTATCTGTCCTCTACCAAAAAGGCTACCCTTTTCATGTACCTCTATTTCATGTCCTGAATCCGTAAGGTGTTCAATATTATCAGTGGAAAAGCCATTTTCAAGCACTATTTTCTTACCTTTTGTCCATTGCCACCTTGGGGCATCAAGTGCTGCCTGAGGGTTCATAGCAAAATCTATCATATTCATAATTACCTGCATATGTCCCTGCGGCTGCATAAAACCACCCATAACCCCAAAGGGTCCTACGGCTTCACCTGCTTTTGATAAAAATCCAGGGATTATGGTGTGAAACGTTTTTTTTCCGGGTTGTAAGTAATTTGCATGTGACGAATCCAATGAAAAAGTATGCCCGCGATTCTGTAGTGCGATACCTGTTCCGGGTACGACAATACCGCTGCCGAAACCCATATAATTACTCTGGATAAAAGAGATCATAGTACCCTGGGAATCTGCAGCTGCAAGATATACCGTCCCACCCTGCGGGAGTTGTACTGGTTTAGGTTCGTCGGCCTGTAAGCTTATCGTACTCCTGCGCAGTTTTGCATAGCTGTCACTAAGTAAATAATCCAGAGGAACTTTCATGTGTTCTGTATCTGTAATATATGCCAATCCATCGGAAAAAGCCGCTTTCATTGCTTCTATCTGAATATGCACTATTTCGTTTTTAGTCATGTTCTCAAGATCAAACTCTTTAGCAATTCTCAGAGCCATTAATGCAATAACACCCTGTCCATTAGGTGGAATCTCCCAAACAGTATACCCATTATAATCAACAGAAACTGGGGATACCCATTCAGGAGAATAGTTTCTCAGGTCTTCACTTCTGAGATAACCACTATTTTCAGTTGATGCGGAGGTGATTTTAGCAGCCAATTCACCTGTATAGAAATCTGCTGAGCCTGTTTTACCGATCCTCGACAATGTTTTCGCATGATCAGAAAGCTTCCAGATATCTCCGGCTTTTGGAGTCACTCCATTTTTCGTAAAAACCCGAAACCACTCATCAAATAGCCCAGGATAATTACCACGCTCTTTACTATAAATTTCTGCAGTTCTTTCCCAGTAATAAGCGATAACCGGAGTGACTCCAAAGCCCTCTATAGCATATTTAACTGCAGGTTTCATAAGTTCTTCGAAGGGGAGCTTCCCAAATCGTCTGTTTAGTGCTGCCCATCCTGCAGGTGTTCCGGGAACAGTTACCGGGGTCCAGCCCAGCTTCGGTATTTCAGATATTCCGTTAGCAGCAAGTATTTCTGCAGAAATCCCCATCGGTGCAGGTCCTGAAGCATTCAACCCATAAATTTCATTATTATGCCAGACAATTGCAAACGCATCACTACCGATACCATTTGAAGTCGGTTCAACAACAGTCAGACATGCTGCCGTTGCTATTGCTGCATCAACTGCATTTCCGCCTATTTTTAATATGTCCAGACCAACCTGAGCTGCTATATGCTGTGATGCAGCTACCATACCATTTCCGGCAACTACAACGGTTCTTCTTGATTCTGACGGGTACTGCTGTAAAGCCTGGGAGCTGATCATACTATTCATCTGACAAAATCCTTCCCTTCCCCATCTCCCGAAGCACTGCCCTTTTGTGGGCATCCTGACATCCCTTCCACTCTTTATCCCGATTCTCGGATTTATACATCTGAGTCATCCAATGGACATCTTCAACACTCTTTTTCAGAGATTCTTCAACACTCTCTATAATTTCTTTGAAAAAATCTCTTTGCTGCTCACGATTCAGCGCATCCCCAGCCATTTCTAATACAGCAGATAAATGATGAAGACAGATGCTTTTAGAGTCTTTATAAGCACTTCTGAATTCATTATCATTACCCAATAAATGGACCAATGTAAACGCATATCGATTAAGAGTTGTTTTCATGCTTTCACAAATCAGACAGCCCTTTTCCCGTTCAAACAATATTCTTTTAATTTCTCCAATATGCTTTCCAGATTTCCTGGCTAATTCCACACCCCTAAGTTTTTTCAGGACAGGTTCCAACTTTTCCATTGTTTCCAATAGATGTGTATGCGCTACTAAACTCATAGGCTGCGGCTTTTCCGCCTGTGCAAGATCTGCATAATGTTCTGGACAAAATCCGGTAGAGTTTACCTTCACTCGTGTTTCAGGATTCATAACTGAACTTCCAAGGTAGTAGTCAATAAAACGTTTTTCTGCCTTTTCCATAAGATAACAGATTAAACACTCTGTATTTTCATGAAGAGCATCCCATACGGGTATTGTCTCAAGTTTGTATTTCATGCAGGTATCTCCTGAGCAATATGGTACTGATAAACAGGATTCTAGTCAAAGTATATTTACACAGATGAAATGAAAGAGCCGCCTTCAAGAGAAGTGTAGAAAAATGGTTTTCACAAGCATGGAATATGCTATAATCCGGACATGAAAAACTATTACTCAATGACTGAAAAACAGACAATAGATGACCTCAGCACAAGCCAGACTGATGGATTGTCACAGGATAACATCCATCAGAGAACAACCCAATATGGATTGAATACTCTGCTTAAAAAAAAAGCTCATGGATTACCCTATAAAATAGCTGCACAATTCAAGGACTTTCTGATTATCATCCTGATTGCTGCTGCCGTAATCTCTATATTAGCCGGTGAAATTGCTGATGGAGTTATTATTGCTGCAATAGTCCTGATAAACGGGATGCTGGGATTCATTCAGGAGTATCGGGCAGACAAAGCCCTGGATACACTTAAAAAAATGGCTTCCCCATTTGCTTCAGTTCTTCGTGATGGGATAATCGAGCAGATTAAGTCCGAGGTACTCGTCCCTGGAGATATCGTGATTCTTGTTACAGGATCTTCTGTACCAGCTGATCTTCGATTAATTGAGACCATAAATCTGCAAATACAGGAATCAGCTCTGACTGGTGAGTCGACACCTGTTGAAAAAGATTCGTCAATAAAATTCATTGAGCAGACAGGAGTAGCTGACCGAAAAAACTGCGCTTTTATGGGAACACTGGTTACGTATGGAAGAGGAACAGGAGTAGTAACGGGGACAGGAATGAATACGGAGATTGGAAGCATTGCAGGTATGCTGTCTGAAGCTCCGGATGAGCAAACACCTCTTCAGAAAAAATTAGCGTCTCTGGGAAAACTTCTTGGAATTTTATGCCTGGCAATCTGCATTATTATTGCAATTATGGGAATAATTCGTGGCGAGGACCTTTTTGAAGTATTTATGACAGCAGTCAGCCTTGCCGTTGCTGCTATTCCCGAAGGGCTTCCTGCAGTTGTAACTGTTATTCTTGCTCTTGGCATGCAGCAAATGGTGAAGAAAAATGCCATCATAAAACGTTTGGGAGCCGTGGAAACTCTTGGCGGAACAACCGTCATTTGCTCAGATAAAACCGGAACTCTAACACGCAATGAAATGACCGTTACAAAAATCTATACAAACAACTCCTCTATTACCGTTACAGGAAAGGGATACGAACCTGAAGGCTATTTTATCCGTGATGACCAGCCGGAAACTCCCTATACTTCCTCTACTCTGGAGAAATTAATTTTAGCAGGAGTACTCTGTAATGATGCAGATTACAATCCCGAAGAAAAATCAATTACCGGCGATCCTACCGAAGGCTGTTTGACCGTTCTCGGATATAAGTATGGTATCCCCCGAAATGCTGCCGCTAAACGACATCCAAGAATCGCTGAACTGCCTTTTGATTCAGTAAGAAAACTGATGTCCACTCTGCACTGTTCTGATGAAATTTCAGAAATGTACACAAAAGGGGCTCCGGACATGCTCCTTCCCCGATGTACCCATATTGAGATTGATGGAAAAGTTAAGCCTCTGACAGATTCAGGCAGGAAACAGCTATCTGAAGTCCATGAAAAACTTTCAGCCGAAGCACTAAGAGTTCTGGGAATAGCATACACTACCCCGGATATAACGAAAAAGACAATTTCTCCTGATGATGAGCAGGAACTTATTTTACTTGGATTTACCGGGGCAATCGATCCTCCCCGTGAAGAAGCAAAAAAGGCGATCGGTATATGCCGGAAAGCAGGTATTCGCATAATAATGATCACCGGGGATCATAAGACAACCGCTTCGGCAATAGGCAGAAAATTGGGAATAATCACTTCAGATGAAATGGCGTTAAGCGGGATTGAACTTGATCAGCTTGATGACAAGGCACTTTTACAAAAAATACCAACAATCGGAATATTCGCGCGGGTATCCCCCAGCCATAAAGTACGTATTATTTCCGCACTGAGGCAGCATGGGAAAATTACTGCAATGACCGGTGACGGCGTTAATGATGCACCAGCCCTAAAACAGGCAGATATCGGCATAGCAATGGGAATAACCGGCACTGATGCAGCAAAAGAGGCTGCAGATATGATCTTAACCGATGATAATTTCAGCAGTATAGTATCCGCTGTTGAACAGGGAAGAATCATCTACAGCAACATCAGAAAATTTGTAGGATTTCTTCTTTCGTGCAATATAGGGGAGATTATACTAATCTTTTTCTCAATGCTGGCAGGCTGGCCTATTCCGCTGCTTCCCATTCAGCTCCTCTGGGTTAATGTCATGACCGATTCATTCCCTGCATTTGCTCTGGGGCTTGAGAAAGGCGATGCACACATCATGTTTGAACAACCGCGCAATCCATCTTCTCCGATAATAGATAAAAAGATGGCTCTCTCCATCACTATCCAGAGCATTGCCCTGGCGGCCTCATGTCTTATTGCATTCCAGACAGCGCTCACCCGCTCAGGAAGCGTTGATACTGCAAGAACAGTATGTTTTACTGTTCTGATCATCGGAGAGCTGCTGAGGGCTTATTCTGCGCGATCTGAAATCAGAGGAGTTCTTCGTATTGGGGTATTTGGAAATAAGTTTCTGAATATTTCAACAGTGATAGGAATTGCACTGCTTATCTGTATGCTGTTCATCCCCGGGATCAGAGATGTATTCAAACTTGCACAGCTCAGTATGAATTATATCCTTATTTCAGCAGCATTTGGTATTATTCCATTAATTTCGGGGGAGTTTGCAAAATTATTTAACAGAACTGAAATTGATGCACAAAACTAAAATTCAATCCCTTTTTGTGCTGCTATGTTCTGTGTATCAAAATGATGCTGTATATTCTGTATTCGGGCAGCTGAATCTGCACACGCTATCAACTCTTCAGGAGCATCCCTGCCGGTAATTACAATATGGGGAGCCTCTTCCGGCAGTGACTGCAGATAAGTAATCACAGAATCAGGACTAAGCCATTTTTCTGCCAGCGGATAGGTAAATTCATCGAGAACAATAAGGTCGAACTTACCGGATTCAATCCATTCCTGAGCACGGTGCCAGCCCTCTTTTACCTCTGCGATTGTCGGTTCAAGGTCCTCCTGTTTCCAGGTAAACCCGCATCCGTAATTCTCCCAGGGTATATTAAGAGATTTTGCCATTTTATATTCGCCCCACTGTCCGGGATTACTTTTTATAAACTGCAGGACACCGCACCGGAATTCATGCCCCTTTGCCCTGAACAGAAGCCCAAAAGCAGCTGTTGATTTCCCTTTTCCGTTACCTGTATACACAATTGTCAATCGTTTTCTCATGTGCAGAGCATACCATTTTGGGTATTACTGAACAAGATTGTATTTCTCGTAAAATTTGGTAGACAGGAAAATCTAAAGTATTTATACTCACCATCATGAAAATCAACAAAATAGATATTGCTTCCTCCATAACATTTATGGTTTATGCCGCATCCATTGTTTTAGTACCTATAAGTCTTTTAAAGATGTCTGAAGAGTTGAGCTTTTCCCTCTCAGGCGGGGGTGCTTTGGAGGCGGGAAGAACAATCCTGCTGCTGCTCACCCTTTTTATCAGCGGTATGACAGCATCTGTATTCGGGAAAGGAAGGACAATTGCGTTCGGATTGATAATAACCTCCGCCTCACTGTTTTTGGCAGGATTTTCACATACGTATTGGGGAATAATGGCATTGATGTTTATAATTGGATTTGGTACGGGATTTGCGGAAGCACTCATAAACCCCCTGATTCATGAGAATCATCCTAACGATTCCAGCAAGTACCTGAATATAATAAATGCTTTTTTTTCACTCGGAGTAGTTGTTGCAGTATTAATAAGCGGGTTCCTGTTAACTATTGGAGTTTCCTGGCGCGTGCTCTTTATCGGATTAGGCGTGATTACTCTCTTTCCAGCCATGATGCTGATAACTTTAAAAAAAGGGATTGAGGAATCCGGGCAGTCAACTTCGCTTTCTAAATGGGTAGCATGCTTAAAACAACCTGTCTTTTGGCTGTTGGCAGCTGCAATGTTCTTTGGTGCAGGTTGTGAAGCTGCTTTTACCTTCTGGAGTGCAAGTTATATCCAGCTCCATTTTAATGCCCTTCCCTCAGCTGCAGGTATTGGTACCGCCCTTTTTGCAGGAGCAATGTTTGTCGGACGATTACTCACAGGAAAACTTACCAGGGGACATCATTATGATCGGATACTTATGTTTATCGTATCATTAATCGGTATTGTTATAAGCTTAACCGCCTATAAAGCTGAATCAATATATCTATTTTACATACTGCTTTTTGCTGCCGGTCTTACTGTTGCACCCTACTGGCCGACAATTCAGGCTATATCAACAAAGTTGGTTGATGGGGATCCCACACTGCTCTTCATACTTCTTTCCTGTGCCGGTATTCCTGGATTTGGCAGTGCTTCATGGATTATGGGACTAATAGGCGATAGCTATGGGCTACAGAAATCACTGCTGTTAATTCCAGCATTTTTTTTACTGCTCTCTATAGTCCTGTTCACACTTCGCTGGTTTAGCGGCAGCAAGCCAGGACAGGCCGCATAAATAACAGTAAGCTCCCCATTTACACTGGTAAAATGTATATGGTAAAATTTGTTTCACAAACAGTACAGTAATAGTGAAAAAAGGAAACGTAATGGCTGAAGATTTGACCAGGACGAGGCTAAAAAGGCGAGATACAATACTTTCAACTGCACTTGAGCAGTTCCTGGAAACCGGAATTAACTCAACCACCATGAAAGTTATTGCGGCTAAAGCACAAGTAACCAGACAAACTATGTACAGATATTATCGGTCCAAGGATGAGCTTGCTCTCTCAGTAGAGTTGTGGGTACTGAATGCTATATTTTCCCGTTTAGGACTCCTGTTCAGCGCAGCGGATGGATTGGGAATTGAGGGCTTTTTAAAAACAATTGATACAGTCATTCCCCTGTTTGTTGAAGAATTCTCTGCTGAATTAACGTATACCGGAATCTTTGATTTCTATTACCGTAATTATCCTGAGCCATCATTTCACACAAGAATTACAGACATCCTTAAAAAATACCCAAATTCATTTACGGAAATTATCCGAAAAACCGCTAATCAGGACAGAATCAGAAAACTGAATATTTCGGTTGAACTAATTGGTGAGACATTATCAAATTCACTGCTGTCTCTTTGTCAGCGCGCGCTCCTAAGAAGAAAAACACTGCAGGCGGAGTATGGGTTTGACCCGGTAATTATGATACCTATTCAGATGAAATTAATGCTTTCTTCTCTTATTCCTGAATAACATATTCGTGAACAAACTCAGCTGCTTTTCGACCATGATCTATAGCCCTAACTACCAGTGAAGCACCGGTAACAGCATCACCTGCAGCAAATACCCCTTTTACAGAGGTGTGATATAATTCATCTACCTCTATATTACCAATTTTATCCTGAGCAATTCTAAATCCTTTAACCAGTTTTGATTCCTTAAAGGGGACAAATCCCATACTTAATAGCACAAGATCCGCATCCAGGAGAAAATCTGATCCGGGTATTTCTGTAAAACCTTTCTCTCCCCACTCAAGTTTTGCACATCCCACTTTCTCAACTTTACCGGAATCTCCATAGAATTTTTTTGTCAGAATGCTCCACAACCGCTCACAGCCTTCCTTGTGCGAACTTGCAGTCCGAAAAATAACCGGCCATTCAGGCCAGGGATTTGCTGCCTTTCTATCCTCTGGAGGAGCAGGAAGCAGCTCTATCTGGGTTACAGATTTACAGCCTCGTCTTATGGATGTGCCAACACAGTCTGCTCCGGTGTCACCACCTCCAATAACCAATACATGTTTATTTTTTGGTTCAATGAGATCCATACCAGGAATAGTATCGCCAAGGAGTATTTTAGTTTGTTGAGTTAAAAATTCCATAGCAAAATGGATGCCTTTCATATCCCGGTCAGGGATATCAATATCACGTGGTTTGGGTGTTCCGGTAGTTATCAGGACTGCATCAAAATTTTTTCTGATATATTTTGCTGATAAATCCGCCCCGACTTCCACTTCTGTCTCAAATTTAACCCCTTCCTGTTCCATCTGGTTGATTCGACGGTCTATCAGCCATTTCTCCAACTTATAATTGGGTATTCCATAGCGAAGAGTACCACCTGTTCTATCTGATTTTTCCAGCACCACAACTGCATGTCCTTTCCGGGCAAGCTGCTGGGCAGCAGACAATCCCGTAGGACCGGAACCAATAACTGCTACTCTTTTCCCCGTCTTAACAGGGGCTGGTTCAGGTACAATCCACCCCTCTTCCCAACCCTTTTCGGCTATTTTCAACTCGATATGCCTACAGGCAGTAGCTGCTTCATCAAGTGCCAGAGTACAGGAGGCTTCACATAAAGCAGGACATACCAATCCGGTAAATTCAGGAAAATTATTGGTAGAGTGCATAAGATTCAGTGCTTCTTTCCAGTCTCCGCGATATACAGCATCCGAATAATCCGGAACAAGGTTTCCCAGTGGACACCCATACGAGTGACAAAAGGGAACGCCGCAATCCATACATCGTGCAGCCTGCTGTTTAAGCTGGTCATCTGATAATGAGATCTCTATTTCATTAAAATCCTGTATACGATCCTCAACAGGACGGTATTCCGGAGTTTTTCGTTCATATTCCATAAAACCGGTTGGTTTAGCCATCATAGACCTCCTCAGTTGCTGCCAGTGTTTCACCATCTCTGTTTTCGTTCATCTTCATCCGCTCCAGAACTTTTCGGTAATCTATAGGTATAACTTTGACAAACAATGGAAGCTGGGCCTCCCAGTCCTCAAGTATCGCTAATGCATTTCGACTTTTTGTCAGGCGGTGATGTTTCTCAATAAGTTCTTCCAGAACAATTTTGTCCTCTTTATTCCAGACACTTTCCAAATCAACCATATCAAGATTACAGCGGGTATCAAAAAGTTCAGTTGGATCATATACATAAGCAATTCCACCGCTCATTCCCGCGGCAAAATTCTTTCCGGTAGAACCGATTATAACTACCGTTCCCCCGGTCATATATTCACAGCCATGATCTCCAACACCCTCAACAACGGCTGTTGCACCACTGTTTCTTACTGCAAACCGCTCTCCTGCCCTACCGTTAATATATATCTCACCAGCTGTTGCTCCATACAAAACCACATTGCCGCAAATAATATTTCGTTCAGGACGGAAACCCGCATTTGCAGGAGGTACTATGGTAATTCTACCACCGCTCATGCCTTTTGCCACATAGTCGTTTGAATCCCCCTCCAGATGTATGGTTACACCCGGGACGAGAAAGGCTCCAAAACTTTGTCCTGCAGTGCCTTTTAAATTCAGTTGGATGGTATCTCCCGGGAGTCCGTCCGGACCGAACCGTTTAATAATCTCTCCACTTAATGCTGCCCCGATTGTCCTGTTAATATTCCTGATAGGAAGATTAATTTTTATCGGAACCGGATCAGTCCAGAATTTCCTGAGCTTTGATTCAAGTTTTTTATCAAACTCATTTTTCACTATCCCCTTTGCTGCAGCCACATGATGCAAAGGAGTTCCACCATCAAGGTGAGTAGCAGTCAGTATTTTTTCCAAATTGATATTATTTGCTTTCCAGTGTTTGATTGCCGGTTCAAAATCGAGTCTATCAACATGGCCTACCATCTCTTCAACCGTACGAAAACCCAAATCAGCCATTACTTCCCGGAATTCCTGTGCAAGGAAACGAAGAAATTTTACGGCATATTCCGCCCGCCCCTTAAACTTCTTTCGCAATTCAGGATCCTGGGTAGCAACACCAACCGGACAGGTATTCAGATGGCATTTACGCATCATAACGCACCCGAGAGTAATGAGAATTGAAGTACCAAATCCGAACTCCTCTGCGCCCAGCATTGAGGCTATTGCAAGATCCTTTCCGGTTTTCAAGTGCCCGTCAACCTGGACAATAATTTTATCTCTAAGATTATTTAAAATCAGGGATTGCTGAGTCTCAGCCAGTCCCAGTTCCCAGGGGAGTCCTGCATGTTTAATTGCTGTTAGCGGAGAAGCACCGGTTCCACCATTTTGTCCTGAAATGAGAACTCTGTCCGCCTTGGCTTTTGCCACACCTGAAGCTATGGTACCAACACCTGCCTCAGAGACCAGCTTAACAGAGACTTCCGATTTCGGATTAACCGTCTTTAAATCAGTAATTAATTGTGCTAAATCCTCAATTGAATATATATCGTGATGTGGAGGCGGAGAGATAAGGGTAACCCCGGGGGTCGTATGTCGTATTTTAGCAATATATTCTGATACTTTATGCCCCGGAAGCTGTCCACCTTCTCCCGGTTTTGCTCCCTGAGCCATCTTAATCTGAATTTCATCTGCACTCATGAGATATTCTGTAGTTACACCAAAACGTCCTGATGCAACTTGTTTAATTCTTGACTTTTTCGAGTCACCGTTGGGAAGCGGCTGGAAACGAACAGGATCTTCTCCGCCCTCACCACTATTACTTTTTGCCCCAATTCTATTCATGGCAATGGCTACAGTTTCATGTGCTTCTCTGCTTATTGAGCCAATAGACATTGCTGCTGAAACAAATCTTTTCGTAATACTCTCGATTGATTCAACTTCTTCCAGAGGTATGGCCTTAGCAGGTTTAAATCTGATTAAACCCCTAATATCTCCATTATCACGGTAGTATCCATTCATAAGGGCGGTGAATTCTTTAAATACGCTGTAATCATCAGATCTGGTTGCAAGCTGAAGTTTGTAGATACTTTCCGGTGTCCAATAGTGCTTTTCACTATTCCGGCGATATCTGTAGGCTCCTCCAGGCTCAAGAAGCTTCAGCGGGATAAGATCAGACGGGTAAGCTTTTTTCAGACGCATTTCAGCCTCGATACTTATCTCCCGTAAGCCTATCCCTCCTATCCGGGATATCGTTCCTGTAAAATACTTATCTATAATAGTGGTATTTAACCCAACAGCCTCAAAAATCTGCGTTCCGAAAAAACTATGAAGTGTCGAAATTCCCATTCGACTAAAAGTTTTAAGCAAACCTTTTTTTATAGCATTAACATAATTATCAGAGGCGGCCTCAGGAGTCAGTTTATTAAGCTTGCCTGATTCTGCAAGATTCCGTACGGTTGAAAACGCAATATATGGGCATATTGCATCTACACCGAATGCTACCAGAAGTGCAAAATGGAATACTTCCCTCGCCTCACCGGTTTCCACAATAATACCAATCTTTCCTCTCAGTCCTTTTTTTATCATGTGGTGATGCAATCCTGAAGCAGCTAATAAGGAGGGTATTGGTGCGGTATTCTTATCTATACCCTTATCGGTAAGGATCAACAGAGATATTCCTTCAGCAGCAAACTTCTCTGCTTGCGTAAATATATTCTGCAATGCCTTTTCCAGGTTCTTCCCTGTATCATCAGGGATAAAAGTCATATCAATTTCTGCTGTTCTCAAGTCGGGATGATTATTGCTTCTCAGACGTACCATATCCCGGATACTTAGTATTGGATGACTAAGTTTTAGACTCCGATAATGTGTTTGGTCAATATTGAGCGGGTTGCTCTCATTCTCTATATAACTTTCCAGCGACATCACGAGCTGTTCACGAAGCGGATCAATAGGCGGATTGGTTACTTGTGCAAACAACTGTTTAAAATAGTTGAAAAGAAGTTGTGGTTTTTCAGAAAGAATTGTCAGTCCGGTATCATTACCCATCGAACCAATTGCTTCCTGCCCCTGTTTTGCCATGGGAATCATTAATGTTTTCAGGTCTTCGTCGGTATACCCAAATGCCGTTTGTTTTAGAAGAAGTTCTTTCTCATCCATCTTTGGAACGCCTGACGGCATGAACAATCCTCTCAGCTCAATTCCCCGATCCTTAACCCATCTTCGATAAGGAAATTGTCGGGATATTTTTGCCTTAATCTCATTATCCGGTACAATTCTATTCTGAAAAAGGTCTACCAGAAACATTTTCCCCGGCTGAAGACGCCCCTTACTCTGAATTGTCTCAGGGGGAATATCTATAACTCCGGACTCAGACGCCAATACTATAAGACCATCTTTGGTTATTGTGTAGCGTGCCGGCCGCAGCCCGTTCCTGTCCAGAGTAGCACCTATATATCTTCCATTTGTAAAGACAACAGCTGCAGGTCCATCCCAGGGTTCCATGATAGTTGAGTGAAACTCATAAAATGCTTTTTTATCTGCACTCATCTGAATATCAGGGGAATATGCCTCAGGGATCATCATCATCATGACATGTGGAATTGGACGCCCTGCCATAGTAAACAATTCAAGAACATTGTCAAATATTGCTGAATCGCTTCCTGTTTCATCAATAATGGGGCATATTTCCTGCAGTTCTTCGCCTATGATATTTGATGACATAAATCCTTCACGAGCACTTTGCCGGTTAATATTACCGCGTATGGTATTTATTTCTCCATTATGTGCCATATACCTGAAGGGTTGTGCCAACCGCCATTCCGGTAAGGTGTTTGTACTGAATCTGGAGTGAACGATTGAAAAGGGAGAAGTAAAATACTCATTTTCAAGATCAGGGAAATATTCCGGAACCTGGACTCCTGTGAGAAGCCCTTTATACACAATAAGCTTTGTAGACAAACTACAGAAATAGAATTGACTAAGATCAATTTCTTCAACCTGTTCTATCTTTTTTTCAATTAATCTACGAATAATATAGAGTTTTCTTTGAAAATCAGTTTCATCCCATGAACTGCATGTTATAAAAACCTGCTCAATATCCGGCTCTGTGGATGTTGCCAACTCCCCTAAGCGCGAGTTATCAACCGGGACTTTACGCCATCCGTTAATTTTTGCACCCTGCTGTGTAATGACTTCGGAAACAATATGTTTGCAAAGCGCTGCTGCTTTTTTTTCACAAGGGAGAAAAAGCATACCTACTGCATATTTTCCAAATTTCGGCAGTTTCAGATTTTTACACTCTTTTTTAAAAAATCCATCAGGCAGCTGAACCATAATTCCTGCGCCATCACCAGTAAGTGAATCGCCGCCGACGGCTCCTCTATGCTGTAAATTCTGAAGAATCTTAATTCCATCACGTACAATTGAGT
>JABMQR010000356.1 GCA_013202335.1 Bacteroidota bacterium | reverse complement strand
GGGGTGGGTTTATGCCGAGTATTGTATTCCAGCATCACACAAATGGCACCGATTATGCCTATATGTCAACTTCGTATTGGGATAAAGAAAAGAAAGCCTCGCGAACCAAAATGATCTGTATCGGAAAGAAAGATCCAAAGACAGGTAAGGTCATCTACAATAGACGATGGAAAGAGCTGCAGCAGAATGAGAAACAGAAGAAACTCACTGTAGCTGAGTCTCCTCAGATCTCGTCAACGGTGAGTGTCGGCCCATCTCTGCTACTTGGGCAGATTACCAAACAACTCAGGTTACAGCGGTCTCTCTTGAAAGGATTTGATCCTGAAACAACCACAAAACTGATCTCCTTTGCCTGGTATCTTGCTTCATCCCCTTCCCAGCGAGCCTATATGGCTGAAGGCTGGATGGAATCACATCGGTGTCCTTGTCATCATCAGCCGCTGACGAGTCCCAGAATTTCAGAACTTATGCATTCAATTTCCCGAGATCAGATTCTCTCCTTCTTTAAGAGCTGGATACGACGGTCAACCGATAGGGAATATCTTTGTTTTGATATTACCAGCGTATCCTCCCATGGAGTGCACAATCCCTATGTTGAGTATGGGTATAACAGAGATGGAGAGAAGTTACCTCAGATCAATATTGCCCTGCTCTCCGGTATGGACAGCGAGATTCCCTTCTACTATGAGATCCTTCCCGGGTCTCTGCATGATGTTTCCTCTCTGCCGTCATTCATCGAGATGCTGGCAAAACTGGGAATGAAAAAGATCGATTTAATGATGGATAAGGGGTTTCACAGTAAGAAAAACCTATCATTACTCGTCGATAACGGAATCCGGTTCACTATGCCGGTCCCGAAGAACAGCTCCCGGATAAAAAAGTATATTGACCATGATAGAGATCTTTTAGAACTTCCGGAGCACATCGTCTATGACAATGAGAGGACGACCGTATACGGCATCACACACCGGACAAAACTGAATGGTAAACGTATCTACTATCATATCTACATGGATACTGCAGCTAGGATTGATCATGTGAGAAAATTCAACACCTATATTCTGAAGCTTTCTCGTGAACTGAAAGCCAACGATCTTCTCGAAGAGCATGCCGATGCTTATGCTGCCTTTTTTACGGTGAAAGAAACACCGAAACGAGGCAGGAGGGTTATCTGGAATCAGGAAGCTATCCGCTGTCATCGGGATAATTTCACCGGGTACTGGGCTCTTGTTACTAATACGGGATCTGATGCAGGTACAGCTCTCACTCAGTACCGAAAACGGGATCATGTAGAGAAGCAATTTGATACACTGAAGAATCTATTAGCAGGAAACCGTCTGCGAACAAAAGATGCTGTTTCAGCTGAAGCTGTAGTGTTCCTGCGATTCTTATCGCTCATTATTACCGAGCGAATCAGAAAAACACTTCGGGAAACACCTATCAATTTGGAGGACGAGAATCTAAAGTACTGGATTAGTCGGTACACGGTTCCTGAAGTGTTCAACCTTTTAGAATCGTATACTGAAGTGAAATTCAAGCAGAAATACAAGCCGATTCATCCGGCTAAGACAAAAGCCCAGAGAGAGATTTTTAAGATCTTCGATCTGAAATAATCCTTGCCTAACTATAAAATGTTTGAGATTTTAGGAGAGTATCTCTGGCATTTATTCCCTACCTATCTGTTGGGTGGCTGCCGACAACTCTTTCAGGACCCTTTGGGAGTGCCTGTGGTAACGCAAAGCTATTGGGACTTTCTGCTGATGAAGTACAGAGAGCCATAGGATTTGCCTATACGCAGATTCATGGAAACAGACAGGCTCTGATTGAAAGTACTCTTGCAAAAAGAATTCAACCGGCATTTAGTGCGGTTGCGGGGATTCATGCAGCGTTTATGGCTAAAGCGGATTTATCAAGTCCAAAAAAAGTTTTCACGGGTGAATATGGACTTTCCAACCTCTATACACAAGGACAAATTGACTCCAGACGATTGGTAGATAATTTGGGATCTGAGTGGGAAACAGGTAAAATTAGCATCAAGCCATATCCCAGCTGCCGATGTACTCATCCGGTAATTGATGCCGCCATTGAGCTAAGTATTGTGCATAAGATTGATTATAAAAATATAGCTACAGGACATATCCAATTACCGCCGGCTTCAATGGGGCAAATAGGGCAACCCTTCGTTATAGGCAGCAATCCGACTGTTGATGCTCAATTTAATGCACAATACACAGCAGCATTAAGTTTTATGAAAGGAAAACCGGAAATAGCAGATTTTGATGGTAAAACAATTGTAAACAGACCTGATATTATAACTTTAGCCCGCAAATTTACCATTGAAGAGTTTGAAAAAGAGAATAGAGGATTAACACCAATTGAAATGCAGGTAGTCCTGAAAAATAATGAAACATACAAAATACGTATTGAGAGTGCAGAAGGCAGTGTGGAAAATCCTATAGACAGGCAGCTTTTGATTAAGAAATTTCATGAAAACATGAATACTGCATCAGTATCATATACTCAGGGAGAGCAAATTTTGAATCTTTTGAATGATATTGAGGAAAGTAAGGATGTTGGGCAAATATTCAGCGCAATTCACAGAATCTCTCAACCTGTTAAAAAATAATATCATCTGTTAAATACAAAAATTACCACAAAAACACCCCAAGCATGTTGCCGTCAGGTCAATTTATTAGTATGTTTCTTGTGGCTGGAGTTTCCCAAAAACCATTAATCCAAACAACAGTATAATTACATAGTTAAGGAGTTTTCAATTATGGCGCAAAAAAAGTTCAAGACCGAAGTTAGTCAGCTGCTGGATCTGATAATCCACTCACTCTACTCACATAAGGAAATCTTTCTGAGAGAACTGGTGTCAAACGCATCAGATGCACTTGATAAACTTAAATATCTTACTTTTACCAATGAAGATTATAAAAAAGTCAAATTTGACCCGAGAATTGACATTACCTTTACGGATGAAGACAAACGTACTCTGACAATTAAAGATTCCGGTATCGGCATGAACGAGGATGACCTCAACGAACAGCTCGGTACAATAGCCCGCTCAGGAACAAAAAAATTCCTTAATCAGATGCAGAGTGATGCAAAAAAAGATGTAAACCTTATCGGCCAGTTCGGTGTAGGTTTTTATTCCTGTTTCATGATTGCTGAAAGAGTTGAAGTAGTATCCAGAAAAGCAGGCGAGGATAAAGCATGGAAATGGAGCAGTAATGGCCGGAATGCTTATTCAATTGAAGAGGCTGAAAAAGAGTCCCATGGTACTACTATAATTCTCCACCTGAACGACGCAGGCGAAGAGTATGCTAACCGCTGGCAGGTAGAACAGCTGGTTAAAAAGTACTCAGATCATATTGCATTTCCTATCTTTCTGGAATATGACGATAAAACCTTTGAAGGTGAGGGTGATGACAGAAAAGAAGTTGTAGAGCATAAGGTAGAACAGATTAATAAGGCCGCTGCTCTCTGGAAACGCCCGAAATCAGAGCTTACCAATGAGGACTATAACGAATTCTACAAAACCACCACGCATGATAATGAGGATCCTCTTTTCTATCTTCATACAAAAGCCGAGGGAAACATCGAGTACACAACACTCTTTTTTATCCCTTCAAAAGCTCCATTCGATCTCTTTCAGGCAGATTATAAACCGGGTGTTAAACTCTATGTTAAACGAGTTTTTATTACTGATGATGAGAAAGAGCTGCTTCCAGCGTACCTCAGGTTTGTTCGTGGAATTATAGACTCAGAAGACCTCCCCTTGAATGTAAGTCGGGAACTGCTGCAGCAGAACCGTGTTATGTCTACGATAAAGAATTCATCAGTCAAGAAAATCCTTGGTGAATTCAAGAAAATATCAGAATCAAATACCGAACTGTATGCAAAGTTTGCAGAACAGTTTAACCGTCCGCTTAAGGAAGGTCTTTATTCAGATTATGCAAACCGTGAAACTTTAATGGAGCTTGTCAGGTTTAAATCAACTGAGGTTGAAGGATTTACCGGATTAGCTGGATACAAAGAGAGGATGAAAGAGGACCAGAAAGCAATCTACTATATTGCCGGAGGTTCGGATGAAACTTTACGTAATTCTCCGCTCATTGATGCATATAAGAAGAAGGGAATAGAAGTTCTTATTATGGATGATGATATCGATGATATCGTAATTCCCACCGTTGGAAAATATGCTGATGTTGAGCTGAAAGCTATTAACAAATCCAGTGCGGCGGATGACCTGAAAACTGATGATGATAAGGCAAAGGAAGAGGCGTCAAAACCTGTAGCAAAGAAAATTAAGGACGCTCTTGGTGAGAAAGTTAAAGATGTCGTAATATCTTCACGGCTAACCGATTCTCCCTCCTGTATAGTTGTTGATGAGAATGATCCTACTGTTCAGATGCAGCAGATGCTGAAAGCAATGGGACAGACCGAAATGCCTGAATTTACCCCGATTCTGGAAATCAATCCTGATCATGCAATTGTGAAAAAACTGGGCGAATCAAAAGATGAAGAGTTAATTGCTGATGTCAGTCAAATCCTGCTGGATCAGGCTATGCTGGCTGAAGGTGTTATGCTGAAACATCCTGCAGAGTTTGTAAAGAAGCTGAATGCAGTTCTGAGCAGATCGCTGTAAATTTTTGAACCAGATGGTTCTTTTTAGCTTTACAGCTGGTAGGAGCCTCGATTATATATATGAATACCGTATCAGTAGTGAACTGGTGCGGTATTTTTTTATAGTTTTTCATTTTATAAAGGGACGGAGGAGCAATAAAAAATGTTCTGAGCATTATTAAATGTCTTTTTATCAAAACGTAACAAATTTAGGGTTTGTATTTTGAGATTTGAACTTTAAATCAATTACTCGAAGTATGAAAAATTTCACATACCAGCTTGGTAGGTAAATTAATACAGAGTTTTCCTGGAGATGTAGCACATTTTGCAGTAAAAAGCCTCTTTAGAGCAAATTCAGCACAGATTTATCCCAGGAATAAAAATTGAGATACTAATTGTCGTATTACATGCAGATCTAATCCCTCAAAAAAGGATATATTTCCAGCATATCCTCATCAGGTTCATCCAAGATGTGGTATTTTTTATTCATAAGATGGTGAATTCCAGAAAACTTATAAGAAAAGATATCTTTTGCCAGTTTCGCCTTTACTGGATTATTGGAAATATATTTGATTACTGCGTTGAAATAGGCTGATCCTCTTACGATTTTACTTTTAAACCGATCATACCAAACATGCCCTTTACGATGATATTTCTTATTATAACGTACGGCAATTACACTAAGAATCCATTGCATAATAACCGAAAGACTATAGTCATTTCCGATTGGTTGAATCAACAGGTGGATATGATTTTCCATCACTGTAAAATGTTTTTGACGGAATCCAAACCTTTTTCGGGCAAGGGATACCACTTCCTCTACCATTTCCTTGTCTGCATCGTCAATAAAGATTTTTTCTTGTAAGTTGGCTCGGGCAACTGCGTGGTATAGTGCATTTCTTTCTAATAGGCGAGGTTTCCGCATATATATTATAACGGGAAAATGTAGCGAAAATATTCAAATATAGGGAAATTATTTCAAAAATAGTAAAAAAACTTTGTTATTAACAGGAAATCCTCTGACCCTTGGAACAAATTCCTGCGGAATTAGTTATTGGCAGTTGCATTGCTACTGCACCATTGGATGTCGGGGTTCCTCCGTCCCTTTTTTATTCAGAACATGTTGTTCTCATAATTTTATCAGCCTCATCAATAGCCTCGGCCACCATGCTCGCAATAATATTTGCTACCGGTTCTATTTTATCCACCAGCCCGACACTTTGTCCGGCCATTAGAGATCCACGTTCTACATCCCCGTCAATAGCCGCTTTTTTCAAACCGCCAATCCAAAACTTTTCAAGTTCCTCAGCCGCTTCCCGTACACCAATTACAGAACGCTCTATTTGCTGAATTAGACCAAGCTGTAAAGTATTGAAATCTCTGGTACTGCCGTTTATCAGAGCCCGAACGGGAATAACCGGCAATCGGGGATCAAACTGAGCAGTGGGAACTGCATCTTTAGCCTTTGCTTTAATCATAGTTTGTTTAAAATTGGGGTGTGCAATAGATTCTTCTGCTACTGCAAAGCGTGTACCTAACTGTACTCCGGACGCACCCATCATGAGGAAGTGCATCATGAGACGACCTGTTGCTATTCCTCCGGCAGCAAAAACCGGAACTTTCCGGATTGTCGGCAGAATTTGTTCAGCAAGGACGCTTGTTGAGACCGGTCCAATATGACCTCCGGCCTCTGACCCTTCAATAACCAGAGCATCAGCGCCTATACGAACCAGCATCTCGGCAATACTTACATTGGGTGCAAAGCAGATAAGTTTGCTATTTGTCTGATTTACCTGCATAATGGCATCTCTTGGGGGAAGACCACCAGCAAAAACAATAAAAGGATGCTCAAGTTTCAGCATATTATCAAGGTGTTTTCTGAAATTTGGTGCTATGGTGATTAAATTTACACCGAAAGGTTTGTCTGTTAAATCGTAGGTTTTTTTCACCTCATCCACAAGCCTTTCCGGAGGCATATTCCCACCGGCAATAACACCGAAGGCTCCGGCATTTGAGATAGCAGAAACAAGCTTTGCTTCAGAAATCCAGCTCATGGCACCGCCCAGAATAGGGTATTCAACGCCAAGAAATTCCCGACCCCGTTTCCACAATGTATCTAATAATGCTTTTGACTTTTCCATACCAACAACTCCTTATCCCTTTTTTCTCTGATAAGATACAGATAAATCACCAAAAAGGGAATAATTTTAACGATTTATTTTGACTAATATTAAAAAAGTGTCAAAAAAGATGCGATTTATTATAGGGACACACGGCTTGAAAATACTATTTTAGTTGATAACAGTACATTATCAAGCAATAATGAGTTGAGAATGATTGAGCAGGATAAACAATAATTATGAAACAATTAACAGTAAATGATATAGCAAAACATTTCGGAGCAACAGAAATCTTCTCACATATCTCCTTTTCGGTGAATACCGGGGATCGGTTAGGAATAGTTGGTCCGAACGGCGGCGGAAAAACAACTCTTCTAAAATGTATTCTAGGAGATGAAGAGGTTTCTTCCGGACATATTAAGCTAGAACAGGGGGTAACAATTGGTTACATCCCCCAAAACCCCTCATTCCCTCCACAAGAAACAGTTTTCAGCACAGGTCTTCAATATATTGCCCCGCTTGAAAAAGAACTGCGGACTGCAGAACAGCTTTTATTTGCAACATCCTCAGATGATGAACTGGAGAAAGCTCTGAACCGGTACCAGCGAGCCAGAGATGCCTGGGATTTGGCTGATGGGGATACTGCAGAAGATCGCGCGAGAACACTGCTCTCATCTATGGGATTGGGTGAACATTTAGAACAAAAAACTGAGACTTTATCCGGTGGTGAAAAAAGCATCCTCCTGCTTGCTTCAGCACTATTGCAAAAGCCGACCGTACTGATTTTGGATGAGCCGGGAAACCATCTTGATTTTCAGGGTTTTGACTGGCTTGAGGAATTTTTACTTAACTTTTCCGGGACAATAATAACAGTATCTCATAACCGGTATTTTCTGGATAGAATTTGTACAACGATACTGGAAATAGCAGGAGGACGGGGAACCATATTTTCCGGGAATTATTCAGATTATCGTTTTAGAAAGATGCAGGAGGCTTTGTCACAGCAGGTAGTCTTTAATCAGCAGCAGAGAAAAATACGGCAGTTGGAAGAGATGGTGCGGCGGTTCAGGGAGATAGCTTCAGCCCGACCCGATCCGGAGTGGGGAAAAAGACTGCGTGCAGCAAAATCAAGGCTGGTGCATGAACAGAGCCATGCGGTAGAGCGACCCGGGTTGGATCAGGGACCGCCAAGTTTCTCTATTAAAACAGAATTAGTTAAGGGAAATATCGCCCTGCAGTTACATGAATGTGATGTCGAAATTGATGGAAAAGAGCTGATCAGGAGTGTGATGCTTGAATTGTTGTGCGGGCAAAAAGCAGGGGTCATTGGTCCCAACGGTTCAGGAAAAACCACGCTTTTGAAAAAGATACTGGAAAAAAATGATTGGAACAGTAAAGAAATACGGATCGGACCCAGCCTGAAGGTGGGGTATATTGCTCAGCACCCGGAATTCACAGATACCACAAGGACTCTGGAAGAAGAGGTTCGAAGCTGGGGTCCTTTAACACGCGACTAGGCCTACTCACTTATTAAACCTATGAATTTTCCCTAGGAAGCCCTGGGAAATCCGGTAAGCGGATTGTCTGGAGGGGAGCTGCGCAGGATACAGCTGGCAAAATGTATCTATGAAAAAGCGAGCTTTCTTATTCTCGATGAACCGACAAATCATCTGGACTTGCCTTCACGGGAGGCTGTGGAAGAGGCTTTAATTGATTATGAAGGTACAGTTTTTGTTGTTTCCCACGACAGATATTTTCTGGATCGTATTGCTGAGAGGATTTTTGCGATTGAAGATGTTCAGCTTACTTGTTACGAAGGTAATTTTACCAGCTACTGGCGGGAATCGGGATTAAAACGAATACGGTCAGATGGGCGTGTACAGAACCGTGGCAAAGAACATAAGAAAGCTTTTTCAGAAACCCGTAACAACAGACCTGGAGTTGAGGAGAGAAACCGGCAAAAGGAGACAGTCTCTCTGGAAAAACGTATTGAGAGTGCAGAAACCGAGCGAAAGGTGTTGGAAAAGGGAATAAATGCAGCTTTTGTGGGTGGGCGGAGTGCCGAGGGACGGAGCTTGACAGTTAAGCTTGAGAAGTTAAACAGACTCATTGAAAATCTGTATAATGATTGGGAAGGTTTGGAATCTTGAGAAGGATAATTATTTCATAGTTACAAAAACGCTAGTAATATAGTAAGCTGAATAAAGAAAGATTTGGGAGGAAAAATGGAAGAAAAATCTGCATTTTTGAACAACATGTACGCATGGCTGCTGAATAACGGGATGGAACTTATTACCAATATTATCGTTTCAGTGATTATTCTTATAGCGGCAAAGATTATTATATCAGTAGTGATAAAAGCACTTCGTGCTGCTCTCAAAAAAAGTGGGAAAGTCTCTGAAATTCTTGAAAAGTTTTCTGTAAATATTGCCAGTAAGGCTTTATGGCTCGTAGCAATAATTTTGATTCTCGGACAGTTTGGTATAGATGTCGGTCCATTGGTAGCAGGTTTGGGTGTAACCGGATTTATCCTTGGCTTTGCCTTTCAGGAAACCATCGGCAATATGCTGGCCGGTGTTATGATCTCTCTGAATAAACCATTTGAAATGGGGGAGTATGTTGATATCGGCGGGGTATATGGAACCGTCAAGGACATGGATATGATATCAATTACTTTACATACCCCGGATAATAAGAAAATTGTTATGGCAAACAAGGTTGTATGGGGAAAACCTATTACCAACTATAGTGCGCTTGAGACGAGAAGGGTTGATTTAGTATTTGGTATCTCCTATGGAGCCGATATTAAACAGGCAATAGATATCATAAAGAAGGAAATCACAAAATTATCGGAAATTCTTCCTGAGCCGGAACCAATTGTTGAAGTTCTTTCTTTGGGAGACTCCTCTGTGAATTTTGCGGTTAAACCGTGGGTTAAGAATGAAGATTACTGGAAAGTCTTTTTTGCGTTAAACCAGATGGTTAAATATGCATTTGACGAAGCAGGTGTGGAGATTCCTTTCCCGCAATTGGATGTACATCATCACGGTTCTGCTGAAATAAAGGATGCCTGAGTCAATTTTAAAAGAAACCCTGTATAAATTGTGATTAACAGGAGTAATTCATGATTGAAAGAAAGAGCAATGTATTGAATGAGAATAATCTTCTTGAGGGTGTGCTCTCTGCTGTTCCGGAACCATTCTTTGTATATGATGAAGATGGAACATATCTCGACATCCTCGGTGGGATGGATAGGAATAAATATCATGATGCCCGGCATTTAATCGGGCGGAAAATGCATGATGTGATGAACATAAAGCTTGCAGACCGTCTACTGCGCAAAATAAAACAGGCAGTTGAAACTGGATCACTTGTTACTTTTGAGTACGCTATAGATCCCAGAGAGATATCTGGATATGAGGGACAGCCGGGACCCACCGGGATGCGCTGGTTTGAAGCCCACATCTCTCCTGTGTTCGCTGAGCCGGGAGAAAAAAGAAAGGTTGTCTGGATTGCTTTTGATATTACAAGACTGAAAAATGCGTTTGAGACACTTGATCTTCAGAGCCGAAAGCTTCGTGAAATAGCAAGAATCGATAATCTTACGGGTCTTCTTAATCGAAGAAGTTTTTTTGAGATTGCCCATCTGGAGATAAAAAGAGTTAGAGTTGAGTCAAAATTCAATTCGCAAAGTTTTGTTATGATGATGGATTTGGATCATTTTAAACAAATTAATGATAAGTTTGGTCATCATGCCGGTGACAACTGCCTGAGGTATTTCGCAAAAACACTAAAGACTTGCTTGAGAAATAATGATGCTATTGGCCGTCTGGGTGGAGAAGAGTTTGCCGTTGTTATAACAGGATCTGATATTGAAACTGCAAAATCCCTTGCGGAAAGGATTCGACAGACAACGGAAGGTTCAATAGTCCCGTTTCAAGACTCAACAATTTCTTTTACCGTGAGTATTGGTATAACGATGTTGGGTGAGGCTGAAGATGATATTTCTGAGGCTCTTAAACGTGCCGATCGGGTTATGTACAGGGCGAAAAAAGAGGGGAGAAACCGAACCTGCCTATTTTCTGAGGATAAGGATAGAGTATGAGAATTGTTACTCTCTTAGAGGATAATGTTAGTGACTGCTGCGAAGGGCATGCTGCCCGGCTGCTGACGGCCCGGCATGGTCTCTCTTTATACATTGAGAGTAATGGGCTAATAATTCTGTTTGACACTGGACCGGATGGCTCCATTATTGATAATTCCGAAAAACTCTCTGTAGATCTCACAGAAATTGATTTTGCCGTTGTGTCTCATGGTCATTACGATCACGGCGGCGGTATATCGGCTTTCTGCGGAGTAAATACCACTGCACCGATCTATCTGCATAGTAAAGCTTATCAAGATTCACATTTTTCTCAGCACCCGGAAGGTGAAATGAGAAGTGCGGACTTTGTTGTTAAACAGAACTGTTTCGACAGGGTTGTACCTATAGATAAACTTTCCGCAGAGAGGTGTGAAGGTGTCTGTACGCTTGATCTCTCTGGGCAGGTGACCCTGATTACCGGATTCCCAAAAGATGGCTATATACCTGCAGGAAATAAAAATCTTTACAGTCAGCAAGCCGGGGGAAAAATCAAAAAAGATGATTTTACACATGAAATAGCCATGCTTATCAAGGAAAATGGAAAAAACATATTGTTCACCGGATGTTCACATTCCGGTGTAGGAAATATGATGAAACGAGCCGGTGAGGTGGCTGGCGGCGAATCTATCGATTATGTTATCGGCGGATTTCATCTCATCGATACAGAACGAAATAAATCAAACGATCTGCAGGAACTTCAGATTCTGGCTGACGAATTGGCAGCCTATCCGAATACACAATTTTATACCGGGCATTGTACGGGAACAGAACCCCTGCAGTTTCTGCAGCAGAAGCTGGGTAAAAACCGTATTCATGAAATAAAAACCGGGGATCAATTTTCAATAAGTGATGCAGGAGGTAATCTATGAGTAGTCTGCATATTGCAATTATCGGGGCGGGCAGTACCTATACCCCTGAGTTGATAGATGGTTTTATTAAACGAAAAGATGAGATTTCAGTTGAACAGCTCAGCCTTATGGATATTGACAGCGGGAAGTTGCGAATTACTGCTGATATGACAATTCGCATGTTGAGTCATGCAGGTATGAAAACCCGGGTGACTACCGTTTCCACGTATGAAGAGGCAATAGCCGGTGCAGATTTTGTTCTTGGGCAGATTAGGGTAGGAAAACTTCCCGCCCGGGTACTTGATGAGAGGATACCCTTAAAATATGGGTTGATTGGTCAGGAGACAACAGGGATCGGCGGGTTTATGAAAGCCCTTCGTACAATTCCGGTGATGGGTGAAATTGCTGAGTGCATTGAGCGGATCAATCCAAATACCTGGTTTATCAATTTTTCAAACCCGTCCGGCATTATTGCTGAATATTTACTTAATTATACCTCAGTGAAAATGATGGGATTGTGCAATGTTCCGATAAATATGAAACGGGATATTCTTGCTGAGCTACCGGATTCAGGGAGAGGGGTAAGTATAGAGTATCTCGGGTTGAATCACCTTAGCTGGGTAACGGCAGCCAGGAGGGTAAATACGGCCGGAGGAGGGACGGAGGATCTGCTTCCCGGGCTTCTGGAAAAAGGGAGCAGTCTGGTCAGTCTGAATAATATCATGGGAAGTGAACTGGATGAATCTCTTTTGCAGGCAGTCAATGCAGTACCAAGTCCCTATCTTCAGTATTTCTATATGCGCAGAAAACAGCTGGAACATTTATTGGAAGAGAAGCAGACACGTGGTGAAGTCTGTATTGATATTGAGCGTGAGCTGGTCGCTCTCTATCAGGATTCCTCGATTGTGGAGAAACCTGCAATTCTTGATCAGCGGGGCGGGCATCTCTATTCAGAAGCGGCCGTCGCTCTTATAAGTGCAATTGCCAATGATAAGCATGAGGTTCATGCTGTTGATGTGAAAAATAACGGGGCGCTTCCTTTTATGGATAATGATGATATTGTCGAGCTGGATTGTACTGTTTCATCGAAAGGCGCTGTACCTATACCAATAAAGAATTTTAAGAATGACCACATTATAGATTTAATGCGTACGGTAAAATCGTTTGAGCGTCATGCAGTGAAAGCCGGGGTAACCGGTGACTACCGTGAAGTAGTTAAGGCACTTCTCATACATCCGCTTTTGGGTGATTTTGACTCGGCAAAAAAGTGTTTCGATGAACTCCTTGAAGCACATAAAGACTACTTGCCTCAGTTTAAACGATAGAGGGGATTTATAGAATGATGGAATATGTTCTTGGTGTGGATGGTGGTGCTACAAAAACTGATTATATGCTTTTCACAACCAGTGGTGTCTTCGCCGGGCATGTTCGCGGCGGTCCCGGGAATCATGAAGTATATACTGATGGGTATACCGGAGCGGGTAGAGAATATAGCAAATCACTGAATAAGCTTTTCCAAAAAGCGGGCATTTCTACTGAACAGGTTGTCTTCAGCGTCTGGGGTCTTGGTGGTGTTGATATTGATGATCAACGTATCAGAACACAGGAAATTGTTTCTGAAATGGGATTATCTCGACATATAGTATGCAATGATGGGTTTCTGGGCATAAAAGCAGGATCAAATTCAGGATTTGGAATCTGCAGTATAAATGGAACAGGTACCAGTTGTGTGGGAATTGACCCTTCTGGAAGTACTCTTCAGATTGGGGGGACAGGACTTCTTTTTGGTGATGAAGCCGGTGGAAGTGCGCTTGGTGGATGGGTGGTCCGGAGTGTATACGATTCTGTTTTTCGCTGTGGAAAATCAACCAGTATGAAAGAGATGCTTTTTCATGAATTGGGAATTTGTGATGGTGATGATCTGGTTACGGGCTACTATCGGGAGATTATTAATGGGGAAAAGAGTACAGCTGATCTGAATGCTATACTCTTTCACGCTGCTCTTGATGAGGACGCCTGTGCTCTTGAAATACTGGATTCTGTTGGGGTTGAACTGGGGAAAAGCATTATTGGGATGCTTAATTACCTTGATTTCAGCACTACCCGTGCGGTTGAAATTGTTCTGGCAGGTTCTATCTACCGAAAGGCTGAACACCCGGGAATGGTTCATGCTATGAAGAGATTTGTACAGACCCACACTCACCGGGAACAAGAATATATTTTCAATGTTCTGGATGCACAACCTGTTGCTGGTGCGGTGATATGGGCTCTTGAAGAGAGTCGCGGCTGCCCGTTAAATGCGGCAGAGAAAGATTCTATAATCAAAGCCTGTATTTAAGTAAGCTTAACTGGGTAATAGAAAACAGGTTAATATAAAACATTTGCTAAACAGCAAGTTAACGCTCATTTGATACTTTTCTTTGCAGACCTTGATGTCAAATCAGGTAGTGCTGATACACTGGGCTTGTTCTGGATTAAATATTCAATAGCTTCAACGGCAGCGGCTGCAGCACTCGTAGTTGTTGAATAGGGTACCTTCATTCGCATAGCCTCTGTTCTGATCTCATCATCACCTTTTTTTGCATACCATCCCATTGGTGTATTAAAGACAAGGTCGACTCTTTTTTTTCTGATATTATCAGTTATATTTGGATGCCCCTCATGTACCTTCATCACCACTTCGCTCATAATTCCAGCTTCAAACAGATCCCGTGCAGTTCCCTTGGTTGCTGCAATTTCAAATCCCATCTGCTGCAGTTTTTCGGCCATAGGAATAATTGTCTGTCTGTCTTTTTTATTAACTGAGAAAAACACACGTCCACTCATCGGAAGACGGCTTCCTGACCCGGCCTGTGATTTGGCAAAGGCTTCACCAAAGCTGCTGCCGATACCGATAACCTCTCCGGTGGATCTCATCTCCGGACCTAATACAGGGTCAATATTTGAAAATCTATCAAATGAGAATACTGCTTCTTTTACTGCCCAGCCTACAATACAGAACCCTTCGCCAATTCCGTTTTCGCCTACAAGTCCCTGTTGCTTCAGGTTTATCCCCTGCCAGATTCTGACGGCGGTATCAATCAAATCAACACCAGAGGTTTTTGATAAAAAAGGAACGGTTCTTGATGCCCGGGGGTTTACTTCAAGTATATAAAGAATTTCATCTTTTACCGCAAATTGAATATTTAAAAAACCCACAACACCTATCTCACGTGCTATTGAAACAGCGGCAAGTTTCATCTCTTCAAGGATTCCCGGTGATGATTTGTAGGGTGGGAATACACAGGCGGAATCACCTGAATGCACACCGGCAGCCTCTATGTGCTGCATAATACCGCCTACATATACATTTTCCCCATCCGATACCGCATCAAGATCATACTCATAGGCGTCTTCCAGAAACTGGTCGACTAATACCGGAGCGGATTTTGTTGCAGTAATTCCACGGCTGAGAAATTCTTCCAGTTCCTCGTCATTGTAGGCAATAAACATACTGCGGCCGCCAAGAACAAAAGAGGGACGGAGGAGCACCGGATATCCAAGCTCGTGAGCACTGGTTTTTACCATTTCCGGGGAACCTGCCATTCTGTTATCCGGCTGCCGCAATCTAAGCCGGGTAATAAGGTCTGAGAATTTTCCACGATCTTCGGCTTCATGTATACTTTCAACCGGGGTACCGATTATTTCAGCTCCGGCTTGCTTGAGCGCCTCTGACATGTTTAACGGAGTTTGCCCTCCCAGCTGAATTACAACTTTGTTAACCTGCTCTTTTTCCATTATTGCAATAACGTGTTCAGGAGTTAACGGTTCCATGTAGAGTCTGTCTGATATATTAAAATCGGTTGATACGGTTTCCGGATTGGAGTTTATCAGAATAGTTTTATTCCCCAGTTCCCGATAGGCAAGCGATGCCATGGTACAGCAGGTGTCAAACTCGAGCCCCTGGCCAATTCTGTTTGGCCCGCTGGCCAGGATGATAACACCGTTTTCACCAACAGATCCCCCTTCATCGATCTCACCATAGGTAGAGTAAAAATAGGGCGTGCGGGCCTCAAATTCACCTGCACAGGTATCAACAAAATGGTAGCAGGGTTTTATGCCGTATAATTTCCTTTGTGTTTCAATTTTTTGTTCTTCAGAACCGGAAAGGGAGGCGATTCTTTTATCAGACAACCCGGCTTTTTTTGCTCCCATCAACAGATGACTGTCAATTTTCGATGTATTGGCAAGTTCCCTTTCTAAAAGAGCCTGTTTGCTCATCTGGTGAAGAAACCATCGGTCAAAACCCGTTTGTTCAGAGAGTTTCTGAATATCTATATCCGGATCTTTTTTTATCATGGTATAGATGGCAAATATTCTTAATGGATGGGCTGAGTTAAGGATTTTTTCCACCACCTCATCAGGGTAGTCTGCCAGCTCTTCGAGTCCTTCAAAAGATCGTTCAATAGCACGAATTGCTTTGTTTAGAGCCTCGATTGCAGTTCTTCCAATAGCAAGGGACTCACCGACACTTTTCATCTGTGTCCCCAGAGCAGAATAGCTCATGGGAAATTTTTCCAGCTCAAATCGGGGAACTTTTACGGCACAATAATCAAGTGCCGGTTCAAAACAGGAGACTGTCTGTCCGGTGATTTCATTTAGGACTTCATCGAGGGTATATCCTACTGCCAGCTTTGCTGAACATCGTGCTATGGGGAATCCGGTAGCTTTACTTGCCAGAGCTGATGAACGGGAGACTCTCGGATTCATCTCAATTACCACCATTCTGTCTGTGTCCGGTTTCATGGCAAACTGCACATTGCTTCCACCGCAGTCAACTCCGACAGCCCGGAGGATATCAATGGCAGCTGTTCGCATGTGCTGGTATTCACGATCAGAGAGTGTCTGTATGGGAGCTATGGTAATACTGTCACCCGTATGTACACCCATGGGGTCGATGTTTTCTATGGAGCAGACGATAATTGCATTATCATTTCTGTCCCGCATAACCTCCAGCTCAAACTCTTTCCACCCGATTAGCGACTCTTCAATCAAGGCTTCGCCGACAGGGCTTTCATTTAAAGCTTTTTCTATCAGACCCTCAAACTCTTCCTCTTCGTATGCAATGCTTCCGCCCATACCGCCCAGGGTATAGCTGGGTCTGATAATGATCGGAAGCCCAATTTCTTGTTTAAAAGCTATGGCATCTTCCAGACCTTTTGTAAGAATTGATTTTGGTGATTCTAACCCAAGACTTGAAACGACTTCCTTGAATTTTCCGCGATCTTCAGCCAGTTCTATCGATTCAATTCCTGCACCGATAATTTCTATACCGTATTTTTCCAGAATTCCCAATTTGTGGAGTTCCCGGGTTAGGTTGAGTCCTGTTTGTCCGCCCATTGTTGTCAGGATTGCATCAGGTTTTTCTTTTTTAATAATCTCTTCAACATACTCAGGTTTCAGAGGTTCCATATAGATGGCGTCGGCAGTTCCCGGAGTTGTCATTACTGTTGCCGGATTTGGGTTGATAAGGACGACCTGGTATCCCTCTTCTTTCAGGGCTTTTACAGCCTGAGTTCCGGAGTAGTCAAACTCACAAGCCTGACCGATTACTATGGGTCCGCTTCCAATTATTAGTATTTTATGTATATCTGTTCTGGCAGGCATATCTTCTCCCTGTTAGCATGTTGATTAAGAAACTGTATATGGTGATCATATATTTTTATGTGATCGCGTACGGGAAATGTAGGAATCAAATATCCAGTTTGCATCCATGGGTCCCGGTGCTGCTTCAGGATGAAACTGTACTGACATGATCGGCAGAGTGGTGTGTGAAATTCCCTCAATAGAGTTGTCATTGGTATTGGTAAACCAGATATCAACGTCGTGCGGCAGGGTTTTTGCTTCAACCGCAAACCCGTGATTCTGGGAGGTTACACAAACTTTTCCGGTAAACTCATCCCGTACAGGATGGTTTCCGCCATGATGCCCGAATTTCATTTTGTAGGTTTTTGCGCCCAAAGCGAGACTGATCAGCTGATGACCTAAACAAATTCCAAATAGGGGCAGTTTTCCGATACAGTTTTGCAGCAGACTGATTTGTTTGTGCAGGACAGCCGGATCCCCGGGGCCGTTTGATATTAACAGGGCATCCGGGGAAATTGATATGATTTTTTCTAAATCGGTATCGGATGGGAGTATAGTAATTTTGATATTTCGTTTCTCAAGTTCCCTCACGATGTTAGCTTTTATACCGCAGTCAAGCAGGGCAAAATGAAGAACATTATTTAAAGTTGAGTTGTCATCTGCAGTTTTAGAAGAGGCGGGAATTTCCTGAATCTCACGGGTCCCAACTGCACCCACCAAATTTTGGCCGGCCATTTCCGGCTGCTGTCTGAGCCAGTCTGTTACCGTTTTCACTTCTGCTTCCGACAGAGCTTCTGTTGAGAATTGAATGAGTATTCCGTTACGGCTTCCTTCGTCGCGAAGGCTAAGGGTAAGTTTGCGTGTATCAATTCCTGAGATCCCCGGGATTTTGTTTTCAACCATGAATTGGTGAAGGCTTTTTCTTCCTGGAGGTACAGGACCATCATAGTAGTCTCTGACAATAAGTCCTTTTGCTTTTATCATACTTCTGGATATAGGTTCAGGACCTGATTCATTCCAGGAATCATCTGTTCCGTAGTTTCCAATATGCGGATAGGTCATCAGTACAATTTGTCCGGTATAGGAGGGGTCAGTCATGATTTCATGGTATCCGGTCATGCTTGTATTAAATACCACTTCACCTGCTGCATGTGTACCCGCATTTTGTACCGCAAGTTGTGATATTTTGACAGCAGGGCTGCCAAAGGATGTTCCCGGGTATACTGACCCGTCTGAAAGTATAAGGAAGGTGTTGTTCATACAGTTCCCTGTTGTGTTTTGGTATATTTATGCAACAAGAAAGATAAAATATGTATATATTTGCATAAATTAGATGGATAATACCGTAGTATTAATATTTATGCAATAGGAGTGTTGCATAAATACAACGTTTTGCGACATGTTTTTAGGGTACATCGAAACAGTTTTTTTAAATGAATTTAATACCCAGCTGCTTCATGTCTGAAATTGCCGATGCGGTACTGCCTTCAGGTTGGTTTACACCGCGTATTCCTTCCTGAAGAACTGAGACAGTAAACCCGAGATTGAGTGCATCAACAGCGGAGTAGTATATACAGTAGTCAGTGGCAAGACCGCAGAGTACAATTGAAGATATTCCCAGTGTTTGTAAATATCCGGTTAGACCGGTTGTGGTAGTGTGGTCATTCTCAAAAAAAGCGGAATAAGAGTCCATTTTTGCATTAGTACCTTTTCGGATAATAATACTGCAAAGATCGGTATTTAGAGCAGGGTGAAAAGCTGAACCGGGAGAACCTGCAATGCAGTGATCAGGCCAGAGTACCTGCATATCTTTTTTCCAGGGAATGGTATCATAAACCTGTGTTCCGGGATGATTTGATGCAAATGAGATGTGATCGTTCGGGTGCCAGTCCTGTGTTGCAGCAACCAGACGAAACTGACTGCAGAGAGAATTTATTAGTGGAATTATTGAATCACCATCCGGTACTGCAAGAGTTCCGCCGGGACAAAAATCGTTCTGGACATCAATAATAAGTAATGCTGAATTTGCATATGTCGATTTTTCCACGACTAGCTCCTGGGTTCGCTATTTTTTTCCGGTCCCAATAAGAAACAACTCAAAGGAATCTTTTCTACAAGCTTGCGGCTTAAAAGCTTTAACCTTGGTAAAGTTTTTTTTCATGGAGAAAAGGATATCCTGTTCGCCCCCTCCCTGGAAAATCTTTATAACCAGACTGCCTCCGGTTTTTAGATGCGTTGGTATAATATTAATAATTGCTTCGGCCAGATTTTGCGACCTCAGGCAATCAACCGCTCTTGCTCCGGTGGTAGAGGGGGCTGCATCACTAATTATCGCATTATATGGGCCAAGTGCTCCCAATTCTTTCAACATTTCAGGGGTGAATGCATCACCGGTAAAGGTCGTAACGTTTTCCGGTATAGGAGAGAGTGAGAGGGGTTTAAGATCAACAGAAAAAATACGCCCTTTTCCTTTTAGCAGTTTTCGGTGAGTATAGAGCGTCCAGCTTCCAGGTGCTGCTCCAATATCAAGGACAGTATTTCCAGGGCGAATAATATTAAATTTCTGTTGAATCTCTTCCAGCTTATAAACAGATCGTGCCGGGTAGCCCTCTTTTTTTGCTTTTAATGAATAATGGTCTGGTTGTGATCGTGAATTAGTTCCGGTTTTCTTTGCCATGCAGGCAGTATATCACAGACAAGAATCTGTTTAAATGTAGTATTCCATGTTTGATAATACGATTTGACATTAAAAAAAGCGACCGGACAACAAATAAAGGGAAGTGAACTTGCTGCCCGGCCATTGGGGAAAAAATAGGAATCAGAGGCAATTAATTAAATTTTGCCTGAATCCATGTTTCCATGGATTTTTGTTTTTGATTGTGCTGTTTCAATAATACAGTATATATCTGAAATCAAAAACTAAACATAAAGGAGGTATGAAAAATACCCTGACTGCTTTGTAAGTATAAGCGCAAATACCATGCCAAGTTTATGGAAAAAACCTTTGTTTTTTCATGCTTTTGAAAGCCTGGTAGGATTTCGTTTAATTGATACCTGAGCAATAATTGCAAATCAGGAACTAATTGAGAAAAATCTGCACACTTCAATTCCTGGGTATTAAATGTATTAGCCATATTGACAATCCTGTATCAACTGGTATTCTTTGGGTATGCTGAAACGAACAGATCGAATTGAAAAGCAGTTAAGAACGATACTTCCGAAAATAATTGACTCTGTCTGGGTCAACACAGTTGCGGGTGATACGATCAGTAGTCCTACTCTGGAATATTATAGAGAGATGTGCCAACCGGCCTCAGATCTGATTAGCCGGGGAGGCAAGCGCTGGCGTCCCCTTCTGCTGGTAATGATTGCAGAAGCAATAGGCGGTACGGATACAGCTGATTCAGCCTATTTTCTTACACCCATAGTTGAGTTCCCTCACACAGGAAGTCTCATAATAGACGATATTGAGGATAATTCGGACTGGCGGCGTGGTGATGCGGCTGTACATAAAAAGTACGGCACAGATATATCGATCAATGCAGGCAACCTTCTCTACTATTTGCCGACAGTTTGTATTGATTCGGCACCCTTGGCCTCTGAACAGAAACTTTCAATTTATAGCATTTATGCTAAGTACCTGCGAAGGGTTCACCTTGGTCAGGGGCTTGATATTGTATGGCATAGGAATCCGGATTTATTTCCGTCTGTACAGGAATATTTACAAATGTGCCGTTTCAAGACGGGATGTCTTGCTGGATTAAGTGCCGAACTGGGAGCGGCTGTGGCTGGAGGTTCTGTTGAACAGATACTCAGCAGCGGAAGGATTGCGGAAAAAATTGGCGTTGGGTTTCAGATTCGGGATGATGTTCAAAATCTCAGCACCGGTAACCCCGGAAAACGCAGAGGTGATGATATTGTTGAGGGAAAGAAAAGCCTGCCGGTAATTCTGCATGTGAACATGCAGCCTGATGACAGTGAACGTATTGCTCAGTTGTTTTCTTCTGCCCGGGAAGTGGGAGTTAATTCAGCAGATCAGGAGATTGGGGAAGCGATCAACATGATTACAGCTTCCGGCGCGTTGGGTCTGGCTGCTGAGACTGGTGAAAATATGCTTAAAGAGGCCATGGAAGAAGTTTTGGATATTTTCCCCTCCTGCAATGCGAGAGATGAAATTATTCAGCTGATACAAAGTTTTTTGTAAAATGTTGACGAAATTCATATAATTACGTATGTTTAATTCCATGAATACCAGTTTTTTGCGCAAGAAGTTTCACTATACTTTTAAAAATATGACACTCATTCTAATTGGAATAAATGTAGTCCTGTTTTTTCTAAGCTCTTCTAACTCGAACATAATCTATTATGGATCTATGATTCCTATACTTATTATACGTGAGCATTATTACTGGCAATTTATTACCTATATGTTTTTCCACTCAAACTTGACTCATCTGCTTTTTAATATGTTAGGACTCTTTTTCTTTGGTTCCCAGGTTGAGAAACGAATAGGAAGCTGGGAATTTTTACTTTTTTACCTCGTAACCGGATTGCTGGCAGGAGTTTTTTCTTATGCTGTATATGTTTGGACAGGTAATTATGTAGTTATTCTCATGGGTGCATCTGGTGCAGTTTATGCCGTACTGCTTGCTTTTGCGGTGTTTTTTCCCTTTGCGAGAATTTTTATATTTGGTATTATTCCGATACAGGCACCAATTCTGGTGGTTATTTATACTGTCATAGAGGTGTTCAGTCAGGTAAGTGGACAGAACTCAAACGTTGCACATCTTACTCATCTTGCAGGTTTTGGGTTTGCCTATCTCTATATCCTGATTCGCATGGGTATTAATCCCATTGAAGTGTGGAAAAGAACCAGAAGGTGAGTCAATTCCCAAAATTCTCTGAATTTAGGGAATTGACTTTTGAAGTTTTTGGATCGAATTGTCTAAATATTTATGACTTCCTATAATCCAAAAACTTCTGACTACATAATTCCGATTTCTCTGCGTATTTTAGCAAAATTTACTTTTATGACATCATAAATAATGCGAATTTTCTCATCATGATGAATAAAGGCCGATTTCATAGCATTCAGGGTAATTTTTTCTAAATCATGAAATTCAAGATTGAAATACTGTACAGCAAGATCCATCTCTTTTGTCAGATTGGTATTACTCATCAGGCGGTTGTCGGTACTGAGAAATACTCTGAAGTTGTTGCGGTAAAAAATATTGAAGGGGTGATCATCAAAATTCTGTGAAGCCCCGGTTCCTACATTCGAGGAGAGACACATCTCCATCGGAATCCGTCGATCACGAATAAAATGAGCAAGTGATCCCATTTTTTCAATACGGGTACCATGAATGCTCATATCCTCTACCAATCTTGTTCCATGACCAATTCGGTGAGCTCCGCAAATTTGGATAGCCTGCCAGATAGATTCGACGCCAAAGGCTTCCCCTGCGTGGATGGTAATATTAAAATTCCTGTTTCGGATATACTGGAATGCTTCGATATGTTTTTTCGGTGGATGTCCGCTTTCATCGCCTGCAAGATCAAAACCCACAACTCCACGGTCACTAAATGCCACTGCAAGTTCAGCAATATCAAGAGAATTTTTTGGGTCCTGGTTTCGCATTGCACATAAAATCAGGCCGAAGGATGTACCGGTCTCATTTTTTCCTCTTTGAAGTCCCCGAAGTACACTTGAGACAACTTCCTCAAGATTAAGATCCCCGGCGAGGTGCAGTCTTGGGGCAAATCTGATTTCAGTATACACAACATTTTCCGCTGCAAGATCAACAATAGATTCATAAGCAGTACGTTCAAGGGCTTTCCGCGTTTGCATAACTCCAACTGTAACAGCAAAGGTTTCCAAATAGAGGGGTAAGCTTTTCTGTTCTGCCCCCCGATGAAACCAGGCTGCAAGATCTACGGGATTATCCGCAGGCAGATCGATCTGGTATTCTTTAGCCAGTTCAATTATTGTTTGCGGTCTTAATCCGCCGTCAAGGTGGTCATGAAGTTCAACTTTTGGAATTTTCTTAATAATTTCTTTTGTTACCATAAAGTATAATACTATACCGTGAGCAGGGGAGTAAACGATAAAGGGATAAATATTGAGAGAAAGTTGTAATAGAGCATGCTGTTCTTGATAAATAAGAAATCTATATAAACTGACCGGAAGCCGGTGGGATTCTACCAGCTGGAAATCTACGGGTAAAAAGAAATTAGCAATGAAATATTCACTAAAAAACGTGAAAAAGTTTTTTGTTCGAATAATTCTTTTTTTTAAATAGGTTTATCAATGAGATAACCCACCGACTTTCGGTCAGTTTAAAATCTATAAAAGAAAAACACGAAAAATATGTATATACTGGTATAATAAAAAACAGATAAAAAATAGAGAAGTATTACATGGTGCAGATTCATATAGGCGTTTGAAAGACTTGCCAAGGTTGTATAGGAACGTAGAAACAGCAGTGAGAGTTCAGTCTGCGGTAGAAGTGTACTCTGCAGATAAGCTTCTATCTGGAAACAGGCGCATTGTTCCATGTGAATACTGTTTAGCTTTTCTAAGTTATCAGCAGGGGAATGAAACTCTTCTTGAGTATATAGGGTTAACCGAATAGGACGTACTACTCGGCGTCCGAATTGAACGAACGGCGGTTTTTCTTTTTCAATACTGAGCGTTAACCAAATAATCTGGCCAGGCTCAAGACTGGAGAACAGAGGACAGTATGTTTCACGTTTTGCGGCAAGAAAAGTGATCATCGATTGGGATACTGCTGGAGCTACACCTGCTTCTGTTGTGAGGAATTCATGCATGGTATTCTGGACTTCAGCGGGAATGAGTGCATCATAAGTTGATTTCGGTATGACAGGAGAGACCGTGAGACTCGCTGGATTAACCAGTTTTGCTGATGTGGGTATCCTCGATCGTTTTTTTTCACCTGGGCCCCACCGCGGGATTAAAGCTTTACGGTTAATAAAACGTTGTACATCCTTTAAAGTTGTCTCAGGATTGACAGATTTGAACAAAGCCAAAGCCTTATCACTGACTTTTTGGATGTGCATTACTATCCGTCGGTTGCTGGCGGATCTGAGAGGGTTGTGCATTCAATCTCGTTATGGAACAAATATGGTGGCACTCCCAGAGGAAACGGGGAGTAACAGAGAAAACAAACCTGTTCCTGAGGCGGGAAAGACGCACTTCTACTCGACCCGAGGTCTGCAAACACCGTAGAGATAATTCGGGTTTAAGTCTGCCCAGTATTTCTCTCATACCTCACTCTCTTTTACAGGTATTTACTGTCGATTTATCATACTCGCAAGATATGCAGCGCCAAACCCGTTATCTATGTTCACAACTCCCACACCCGAGGCACAGCTGTTCAACATACCAAGCAGGGCTGAGAGTCCGCCGAATGCGGCACCATAGCCGACACTGGTAGGGACCGCAATAACCGGGACATCCACAAGACCTCCTACCACACTTGGCAGGGCTCCTTCCATTCCGGCTATGACAATGACGACTTTTGCCGTCCTGATCTCTTCAATCCTGTCAAAAAGACGGTGAATACCGGCAACGCCCACATCGATAAGCCTCAGGACGCGATTCCCGAGGAATTCAGCAGTAAGGGCCGCTTCCTCGGCTACAGGAACATCACTGGTACCTGCGGTCACTACGGCAATAACACTCTCAGACTGCTTGGGAGCGGCTGTATGTGAAGTCAGGGTAAGTATTCTCCCCTCCTCATGATACACAGCCCTCGAACAGCGTGCTAAAACTGCTTCCGCGCCTTCCCTGCTGACCCTGGTCGCAATCACGTGGTCATCCCGTTCATCCATCGCCGAGAAGATATCGACAAGCTGCTCAGGACTTTTTCCCTCTCCATACACTACTTCGGGATATCCATTGCGCATTTTCCGGTCGTTATCTATTACCGTATGTCCAAGATCAGTAAAAAAACAGTCACGAACTGCCTGTCCGGCCTCTTCGGGGGTGAGCTTCCCCGACTTATACCGTTCAAGGATTTCGGTTACGGCTTCTGTACTATGCTGTTTCATCTACACTACCCCCTGCAGTACCCATACTGCCGGTTACATATCCACCGAGATCGAGACAAACATACTTGAATCCCAGTTCCTTGAGTTTGGTCACCGCCTTATTCGAAAACTGCGCATCACATACGGTGCTGAACAACTCTTTGGGCACCTCAACCCGGGCAATCTCGTCGTGAAAACGGACACGAACATGCCGCAGGCCATGCTGCATAAAGAATAGTTCCGCCTGTTCCACCATGCGCAGGCTCTTCTCATTAACCTGTACACCATGGGGCAGACGAGTCATGAGGCATGCGTACGGCGGTTTATCCCAGACACTGAGATCCCACGACCTGGCAGTAGTCCTTATCTCATCTTTTGTCATGCCGGCCTCCATCAGGGGGCTGCGTACTTTGAGTTCCCTCAGCGCCTTTAAACCCGGTCGGTATTCCCCGATATCATCTGCATTGGTCCCGTCAACCAGCACAGAGAGACCGAGTTCATCCGTTTTTTCCTGCAATGTCCTGAATACCCGTCTTTTACACAGATAACAGCGGTCTTCTGGGTTGTTACGTACATCTTCGGGGATTGGCAACGTGATAACCTCATGTGTCACATCAAGCTCCCTGCAGAGCTCTTTCGCCTCCGCAATCTCCCATTTAGCCATATACGGAGTATCGACAGTTATTGCCGTCACCCGATTACCAAGTTCTTTCCGGGCTGCTGCAAGCAGGAAGGTACTGTCCACCCCGCCGGAAAAGGCTACTGCACAGGAACCGTATCCTGCCAGCAGTCCTGCCAGCTTATCGAGTTTACTCTTAGTATCAGGCATCATGTTTCTCCTTTTCAACAGCACCCATAACCGCATTACGGATTCTTGCAGGTGAAACACCCTCAGTATCCGCTATCCTTGCAAGGTCTTCATACTCCACCTTCCTTGTAACTTCTCCGGAAGGAAGTACTCCCTCTTTGAGTCTTACATTTCCCCATTTGGTGGGGACCTGCTTTGTGGTACGTTCCATCATCACCTTCTCAACCCTGCTTACCCGGATTCCGAAGGTCCCGGAATAGTTAAACAGCGTTCCTGAAATTGTTTCTTTCAGGCGAGGCAGGCACAATACCGACAGCTTTACTGCCGGACGGTTTTTTTTCATCTGTATCGGTGTGTAGAAGACATCGAGGGCACCTGCATCAAAGAGCCTGTTCATGAGGTATCCCAGGTCTTCACCTGTCATGTCATCAAGGTTGCACTCAATCAGCAGGTTTTCTTTTCCCTCACTCTCTTCCGGTTCAGTCGTTCCAAGAACAAGTCTCAGGACATTGGGAATGGGAAAATCCTTGGTTCCAAGACCGTAACTGATCTTTTCGGGAACCATCTCCGGAGAGGATGTAAACTCATCGACAGAAGCTGCAAGAATCGCCGCACCGGTAGGAGTTGTTGTCTCCCTGTTGACCGCCCCGAACTTGCAGGGGATATTCTTCAGGATTTCAGTTGTTGCAGGGGCAGGAACTGGAAAGGTCCCATGCGCACACTCAACAAACCCGCCGCCGACCTGTACAGGTGATGCAATTATCCGGTCAACCTTGAGGTAGTCAATACATAATGCGGCACCGACAATATCAACAATGGCATCAGTAGCCCCCACTTCATGGAAGTGGACCTCATCTATTCCCACTCCATGCACCTTAGACTCGGCTTCGGCAACCTTCCTGAATATGGCAATGGCAAGGGTTTCTACTTTCCCGCTGTACCCGCCTGCCTTGATAATACTGCTGATATCGGTAAAGGAGCGATGCTCATGATGGTGTGGATGAGAAGAGTGCTCTTCAGGTGCATCATGTATCTCATGATCATGCCCTTTAAGCACTACATCCACCTTAGTTCCGGTAATTCCCATTTTCTGGGCTGTATATATCCTGAGATCAAATTCCTCATCAATCTTAAGCTTAGAGAGCTCCTTTTTTATATATTCTGCGGGAACACCCATATCGATCATCGCCCCGAGGTGCATATCTCCACTGATTCCGCTGAAACAGTCATAATACAAAGTCTTCATTCCGATCTCCTGTGCCGGTAAGATACCATATACATCATCGTGCGGCAACACAGACATTATCTTCACTCACCACTTGTCACCTTTATTACTTATTTATCACCATATATAGTTGAAATTCACTACTTTTTCATTTACTGTGATTTGTATGAACGCCGAATTAATCACCATACCGACTATCATTGGACTTGCATTTATTCACACAGTAGCAGGACCCGACCACTATCTGCCGTTTATCGCCATCAGCAAACATAAACATTGGTCCTGGAGCCGGACCGGATGGCTTACGTTCTTCTGCGGGATCGGTCATATCATAAGTTCTGTACTGCTTGGTCTTGTCGGGGCAGCCGCCGGGATCGCCCTCGTGAGACTTGAACAGTTCCAGGATATACGAGGCAGTATTGTAGCCTGGGCACTCATGGTGTTCGGTCTGGGATATACTATATGGGGACTCCTACATCTCTGGAGACACTCGTCCAGGAAACCACATATCCATTTATGGCAACGCACCAGGGGAGATAACCATGGACAAAAGAAAGAACTCACCCCATGGGTCCTTTTCATCATTTTTGTATTCGGTCCCTGTGAAGTGCTGATCCCCATGCTTTTCTACTACGGGCTGCATGCGGAATATACAAGGATGGCTGTCATGTCCCTTCTATTTGGTGCTGTCACGATAGCTACCATGATAACTATTGTATATATTGCCTATAAAGGCCTTACACTAGTACGTTTCGGGTTCCTGAAGAAAGCGGCCCCGGTTATCACCGGTTCTGTTATCCTCCTCTGCGGAGCAGGTATCCAGTTTTTCGGGCTGTAATGTATTACGGCTATACACATTTACATAAGTAACCTCCACACGGAATCCCTGTATATATCACAGAGTGAGGAAGCTTATGAAAAAACAATATCCCAAAATAGGTATAGCCGTTACCGTACTTTTCCTGATGATACTCAGTGCAGGATGCACATCCCTGAAAATAAACCCAGTGTACCGATACGCCGATTTCCAAGGCGATAAAGAGGTAAGCGCTATAGTTGCCGCCGTGCAGAGAATTGATGCATCCAATATCCCTGCATATGATGTTGAATCATCAACAGAAGCGGCTAATTGCATCGCCCAACTACTCGACGTCTACGAACGACAGTTTGATTTCAAGGTAAATTTGCCACGGAACCGAAATGATGAGTACCGCATAAAGGTCCTGAATCTTTTCTACCAGCTGCAGCAGATGAAACCCGAAAGGATCAAGCTCACCAACACCTTGAAATGGTATCTGAGAAATGTGCACTCCGATTATGAGGTGATTCGGTCTATCTCGGTTGCTGGCGGAAAGGATTAGCACACAAATTACCATAACACCTGTATCAGGTGGAAAAAGCATGTTATCCGGTCCCGGATGTAGTAAGCTCGGAGGAAGTGCAAATGAGTGATACTTGAATAAACAGAAAGACCGGATGTTCCATCAACTGGGTTTTTGTTTTCTATAGAGGCTCTCATTTTGAAGCCCGATAGATAAATTTCAGTAAATAATTTCCCGGCAGCTTTCGAAATAGGAGTTGCCGGTTTTTTGTGTTTGCAGGCTTTTCACATTTCCCGTTTCACACTAACATGCAAGCAGAATAGCGAGAATCTTAAATTCTGCAGGAGGTGTAAAATATGCATGTACAGGATGCAATGAAAATAAGGAAAAGGGTTAGGTCCTATTTAGATAACCCAGTTGAAAAAATGAAAATCAAGCATATCCTTGAAGCAGCGCATATTGCCCCATCAGCTATGAACCTTCAGGAGTGGCGGAATGAAATTGTCTGCTATGACTCCTGGAAATTCTAATGAAGAAGAAATTTGCTGTGGCTCTGCGGCCGTTTACCACACATGATATTCCGATACTTATGGGGTGGATGGGTGAAGCTGATGCGCATGAAATGTTGTTCTGGGCGGGTATGCACTTTACCTCTCCGCTTACTGAAATCCAGATAAAAGATTACCTTGTTGATAATATTGTAACAGGAAAAAGTCGTTTGTTTGTAATAGAGGTACAAAAAGCGACAAACCTTGATGGTGATTCAAAGGAAGTTTTTTCTGTTGGGGTTATAGCTCTTGGTCAGATTGACCGGATAAACAGAACTGCAAGAATAGGATTCGTACTCATAGGTAATAAAGAGATGAGGGGAAAAGGGCTTGCGACACAAGCAGTACGCTGCATTCTGGACATCGGATTTTCAGAAGAAAAACTGCATAAAATTGGCCTCGGGGTTTTTGATACAAACATACCGGCACTGCGTTGTTATACCGGACTTGGATTTCGTCGTGACGGGATGCTGCGTGATCATTTTTCTGTTAAAGGAGAATATCTTAATTTGATTGAGATGAGTATCCTCTCTTCTGAGTGGGAATCAGGATTGGGAAATACCGGAAGGGAAATTGAAACAGATCGTTTAATACTAAGGAGTATGACTGAGGCAGATGCTCCGGCTGCTCTGGAGTTTTATCAAAAGAACAGAGCTTTTCATGCCCGCTGGAGTCCTGTACGTGATGAGAGTTTCTATACGTTGACCGGGCAAATAAAAATCATCCAGAAAGAGATAGAGCTTGAGCAGCAATCGGTAGGTGTGCGTCTCTGGATTTTTAGTAAAGAACCGGATTCAGGTACTGCTTCAGATTATACAGAAAAAACTGCTATAGGAAACCTCGGTCTTTCCCAGATTGTCTATGGTTACTTTGGTTCAGCCTTTTTGGGATACCAAATGGATCAGAGGTCTGTGAATAAAGGTTTTATTACAGAAGCTTTAGCAGAACTGCTGAAAATTGGATTTGAAGAGTTTAGTCTTCATAGAATTGAGGCTAACATCATGCCGGAAAATACGGCATCACGGGCAGTAGCGGAGAAGCTGGGATTTAAAAGTGAGGGGATCTCAGAAAAGTATCTTCGGATAGCCGGAAAATGGGAGGATCATATCCATTATGTTCTTCTCAAGGGGGAATAATGATTAAACGATGTGAGTGGTGTGAATCCACTGATTTAATGAGAGCGTATCATGATACAGAGTGGGGAACCCCTGTGCATGATGAACAGAGACATTTCGAGTTTCTTGTTCTGGAATTTATGCAGGCCGGACTCAGCTGGAGCACTATTCTGAATAAAAGGGAGAACTTCCGGAAAGCTTTTAATAACTTTGCTGTGGAGAAAGTCGTAAATTATGGTAGTAAAAAAATTGCATCGCTACTGCAGGATGCAGGAATTATCCGGAACAGGTTGAAAATTGCTGCTTTAATCAACAATGCCGGAAAATTTATTGAAGTTCAGAAGGAGTTTGGAACTTTTGATGCTTATATCTGGCATTTCACCAATGGGAAAGTAGTTAATAATAAAATTACATCATTACACAATATGCAGGTTACTTCTGAGCTGTCGGATATGGTTAGCAGGGATTTGAAAAAGCGGGGTTTTAAATTTGTCGGATCAACTACACTCTATGCACATCTGCAGGCAATTGGGGTAATTAACGATCATATTACAAGCTGTTTTCGGTATAAGGAACTAACGACAGAATAATAATCAGTCTATCTCCCGTCTTTAGGAGTTGCAAAGACTAAAATTTCTTAAATTGCCTATCCGAAAGCTTGTATTGTAGATTCTTTGATTGTTTATAATATTTATATTGTCCTGTTATGTACTGTTTTTC
>JABMQR010000355.1 GCA_013202335.1 Bacteroidota bacterium | reverse complement strand
GAGGCCGGTGTCTCAAAAGCTGTCAGCTACAGAATTCAGGATATCGAAAATGAGGAATCAAATACCGTTACCGGTTCAATTACTGGTACAGGTTGACAATCAGCCGTATTATACTGTATAAGTCTTTACGGTAGATAAGTATGTGATCACTAGTAATTGAGATTTTCAAGGATTGATATGTTTGACAGCATTTCTGATAAATTTACAGACATAATTCGACAAGTTTCCGGAAAAAGTAAGATATCTGAAAAGAATGTCCAGGAAGCAGTTGAAGAAATAAAAATAGCTTTACTCGAAGCTGATGTGAATTTGCGTGTTGTACGCAGGTTTGTAAATAGAACTTTAGAAGAGGCTAAGGGCGACAGCGTCCTAAAATCTGTTAATCCTGGCCAGCAATTCATAAAAATTGTGTATGATCGCATTGTCCAGCTTTTAGGAGACGACAGGTCAGAGTTAGAGCTTAAAGGTCCCGATACTGTTTCCACCATTCTCATGATGGGGCTTCAGGGGTCAGGTAAAACCACTACAGCAGCCAAACTTGCATCCGTACTTAAAAAGGATGGCAGGCGTCCATTGCTTGTCGCTGCAGACCTTGTAAGACCTGCAGCAGTAAAACAGCTGGAAATTCTTGGTGAGCAAATTGATGTTCCTGTATATGCGGAGCACGGTGAAAAAGATCCTAAGCACGTTGTTAAAAATGCACTTGCTTATGCGAAAAAAAATCTTTTAAATACTGTTATTATCGACACATCCGGACGTATGCATCTGGATGAGGCAATGATGGATGAAATATCAGGAATTAATAAAACAGCAAAACCTGATGAGACATTGTTTGTTGCAGATGCTATGACTGGTCAAATTGCTGTTTCAATAGCAAAAGAGTTTGAGGAGAGAGTCGGAATAAGCGGTGTTATCCTCAGTAAGTTTGATTCAGATACCAGGGGTGGTGCGGCGCTTTCTATCAGAAGCGTTGTAGGAAAGCCCATTAAATTTATTGGTGTTGGTGAAAAGATTTCTGATCTTGATCCCTTTTATCCTGACAGGATTGCCAGTAGAATTCTTGGTATGGGTGATGTTGTTTCTCTGGTTGAAAAAGCCCAGGAGACAATGGATGTTCAGGAAGCAGAGAAAATGCAGAAAAAAATGTCTTCTGCGACGTTTGACCTGCAGGATTATCTTGAACAAATCCAGAGAATGAATAAAATGGGACCACTGGAAAGTATTATGGAAATGATCCCGGGTGCAAAAGGGAATATTTCAGAAGATGATATTAATCAAAAAGAACTTGGACGTGAGCAGGCAATTATTCAGTCTATGACTTTTAAAGAAAGAAATAATTTTCGAATAATAGGTCCTTCACGAAGGAAAAGAGTTGCAAAAGGCAGTGGAACATCAGTATATGATGTTAACAGACTGTTGAAAAAATTTGAAAAGCTGCGAATGACTATGAAGAAATTCGCAAAAAATAAGAAATACCAGGAATCCATGCTCAAACAAATGGGCATGTAAGTTGGAATGTACAGGAGGTACAGGTGAGTGTAAAAATCAGACTGAAGAGGTTTGGAACAAAAAAGAAACCGTATTATAGAATCGTAGTTATGGATTCCCGTGCACCAAGAGACGGCAGGACATTAGATGAAGTTGGTCTTTATCATCCTGTTGAACCTGTTGGAAGCCAGATTAGACTTGAAACAGAAAAAATTAAAGACTGGATTAGTAAAGGCGCTCAGCCTACAGCTACGGTCAAACGAGTACTTAACAAAAATAGTATTACACTTGACAGAACTAAACCCGAATAGTCGGAGGTAGAATAATGGAAAAAGATCTCGTTGAATATATAGCAAAATCACTGGTAGATGAGCCGGATGAAGTTGTTGTTAACATGATTGAAGGTGAAAAATCCACAATTCTTGAACTTCGTGTTGCACAAGATGATATTGGAAAGGTGATTGGAAAACATGGTCGAATAGCTAAAGCTGTCAGGACGATTCTAAGTGCCTCAGCAACAAAAACCGGAAAACGAGTAGTTCTCGAAATACTGGATTAATGGAATACTTAGCAACCGGTGTAATACGCACCTCGCATGGATTAAAAGGATTTGTTAAAGTTCATATATTTTCTGATACACATGCATATTTAAAAAAAATAAAGCATGTTGTACTTAAAAAAGATTCTATTGAGAAACAGGTTGAAATTGAGGAATTGCAGATGTCCGGTGGACAGGTGCTAATTAAGTTTTCTTCTGTCAATACACCTGAAGAGGCACGTAAGTTCAATGGATGGGAAGTTTGTATTCCAAGAGAATACTGTCCTGCACTAGAAGAAGATGAATTTTATCAGGCCGATATAGTTGGTTGTTCGGTATATTTTAATGGAAATAAGATTGGTGATATTGTTTCGGTTCTTGATGGTGCACAAGCTCCATTAATTGAGATTAAAACAGAATCCGGTAAAAATCTTGTACCTTTTCTGGAACAGTATATTGGGTTAGTTAGTATACCGGAAAAAAGAGTTGAATTAAAAGTAGACTGGATTTTAGTATGACTTTTACGATTCTTTCACTATTCCCGGATATTTTGAATGGTTTTTTTACTAATTCAATTATGGCAAAATCAATTGAGAAAGGTGATATATCTTATAACTTGATTGATTTTAGGGAGTTTACTACAGATAAGCACAGAACGTGTGATGATGCTCCTTATGGAGGCGGAGCGGGAATGGTTATAAAGCCGGAACCGCTTGCTCATGCGCTTGAAGAAATTGGTGCGGAAAGTAAAAGGGTTATTTATCTCAGCCCTTCAGGCAAATCCTTTAATCAGAAGTATGCTGAAGAACTTTCAGTTGAAAAAGAGCTGGTATTTATCTGTGGGAGATATGAGGGGATTGACCAAAGAATTATAGATCGTTATGTTGACGATGAGATTTGTATTGGTGATTATGTAATATCATCCGG
>JABMQR010000354.1 GCA_013202335.1 Bacteroidota bacterium | reverse complement strand
CAATCTCCCAAAATAGGCTATCACCTGTTTTGTAGATCCTTATCTGCTCAAATCTACTAGATTCGCCTACTCACCCATCTCTGTCATTACACCTTTGAGCTGGCATAGCTCTAGGTCTGATTACACTGCTTAGAAAATCCAACTATCCTTTTACTGAACCGATGATAATACCCTTTACAAAGTGTTTCTGCAAAAAAGGATACACTAAGAGAATTGGAATAGTAGTTATTACGATCAGAGCTGAGCGTATCGTTACTGGTGGTGGTGGTATTCCAATCAGGTCTGACAGAACCTCTTGATTCAGATCAGAGTTCGACATTGAAAGAACAATATTTCGCATAATAACCTGAACCGGCCATTTTGTATTTTCTGTAAGATAAATTGCCGCATCAAACCATGAATTCCAGTGCCATACCGCATAAAATAATCCGATTGTAGCCAATATTGGAGTACTCAAAGGTAAGATTATACGAAATAGTATAGTGAATGCAGACGCACCATCCATACTGGCTGATTCTTCAATACTATCTGGAATCTGCGCAAAAAAGTTCTTCATGATTATTAGCCACCAGGGGTTAATCAGCATATGTAATACAAGAACCCAGATAGAATTAACTAATCCCAGGCTATTTATCAACAGGTATGTTGGTACCAGTCCTCCCGTAAAAATCATCGTAATAAAAATCAATCCGATAATAGCATTACGCCCGGGAAGCTTTTTTTTCGACAGGCCATAAGCCAGCATCGAAGTGGCTGTAAGGTTTAATGTTGTTCCTACAACCACCCTAAACAACGTAATTTTATAACCATTCCAAATCAAGGAACCCTTGGCTAAAAGAATTTTATAAGCAGAAAAGTCTATTTTCTTGGGTAAAAGAATAAAGCTCCCTCTTCTTGCCGCTTCTTCACTGCTAACAAAGGAAGTTGATAAGACGGTAAGAAAGGGTAAAACAAAAACGAGAGTTAACATCGTTAAAAACAAATAATTTATTATTTCGAAGATCAGTTCACTTTTTGTACGCTTGATCAATTTATTGTGTTTTCTCATTTTACCAAATCCCCTCTTTTCCCATTTTTTTTGCTAAATAATTTGCAGACATAATGAGGGTCATCGCAATAATTGATTTAAACAGACCAATTGCCGTAGTATATGAATATTTCATCCCTATTAACCCTTCACGATAGACGTAAGTATCTATGATATCTGAGACACCATAAACCGAGGGTGAATAAAGCAACAGGATTTGCTCAAAGCCTGCCTGAAGAAGATTTCCTATAGCAAAAATAAACATCAAGATAACAACATAACTCATTCCCGGTAGGGTGATATGAATCATCTGCCTCCATCTTCCCGCTCCATCAACTATAGCTGCTTCATACAGTTCAGGATTTATTCCACTTAAAGCGGCCAAATAAATGATACTTCCCCATCCCATACTCTTCCAGACTTCACTGATAACCAGTAAAGATCTGAAATATTTCGGATCACCCAGGAAATAAATAGGGTTGCCGCCAAAAGCCTTAACTATTTCATTGATCATTCCTCCGCTTGTTGAAAGTATTACCGTAAACAATCCTGCAACTACTACCCATGATAAGAAATGGGGAAGATAGCTAATTGTTTGCATAGCTTTCTTAAACTGCTTAGATCTGACCTCATTTAATAGAAGTGCCAGAATTATTGGAGCTGGAAAACCGAAAAGTAGTTTCAATCCACTGATAGAGAGGGTGTTACCAATAATGTTCCAGAAGTAATACGAATTAAAAAATGTTATAAAATGTTTGAATCCAACAAATGGCGCCGTAAGCATCGCTTTTAAACCGTCAAATGGCATAACATCTTTAAACGCTATGATAACACCATAAATGGGAATATAACGAAATATAATAAAAAAAATAATTCCCGGTAACATCAACACGTAATGCATTTTATAGTGGACAAACCTGCCCCTAAGAGAAACTCCCCCCTGTCTTTTTTTTATGTACATTCATCTTTTCCTTAGTATTGGGTTAGTAAAAATAACGGCAGGAGTCAAAATTAATCTTAAGACACCTGCAACACAAAAAACGTAGTATTATTTTCCAGT
>JABMQR010000353.1 GCA_013202335.1 Bacteroidota bacterium | reverse complement strand
TCTTTCAAGCTATCCATCAGTTGCTGATATATTTCCAATGCCTTTTGTTCTTTTTCCTTCTCGCTCATAATTTATTATACCAAAGGATTCTCTATCTGTATAGTAAGATCACTTATATATTCGAAAAGAGCCAAATTTTATTACTTTGGATTATTGTACCGATTGCTATATTTCTTAGCCTGGTTGTTTTTAATAATGTTGTTTTAACATTCATTTTATTCTATGTGATTATTTGTGTACTTATTCCGATTGTTGATTTAATTATTATTCAAAAAAAGAGTTGCAAAGAGTTCTTACAGTATATTGGATTTCATGATTTAAGAAAAACTATTATCCCATCTTTAATTGTTGGAATAATATTTTGCATGTCAATTTTTGTATTCTTTGTTTTGTTAGAAAAATACCTTCTGAATATTGATCAAATACAAACAATGCTGCATAGCTGGAATATCAATAATACGTATTTAATCCCCCTATTGTTCACTATGATTGTTGCAAACTCAGTTTTAGAGGAAGTGTACTGGAGGGGATATATTTTCAAAAAACTTGAGAATGTAGTTTCACCCGCCAAAGTAATTATGTATTCATCCTTATTTTATGCATCATATCATTTGATCACTACCATCAATTTATTTTCAATTTGGTACGGGATAATTTTTACTTCAGTCATTTTTGGTGTTGGCTATTTCTGGGGTTATATGAGGAGAAGGTTTAATTCAATTTATTACTCTATTTTTTCACACTTACTTGCAGACCTTGGGATTATGCTGATTTATGTGAGATATTTTAGTAATTAGCAATAAACCCGGGAAATGGTACGGACAATGCTAGTGTCAGAGTTTTTACCGTTAATTTAATCAGATATATGATAGGATGTTGATGATTGTTCATAACTATTTTAACTGGGAGATGCACTACATTATGCACCAAATGTCACAATTCTTAACAACAGCCACTATGTACAAAGATTCACCTGCAGTGGACTCTTTTCTTTATTCGATACGCAATAGAAACAAATCAGCAGGTACTACATGATATATTCGGTTCTGGACTTTGAGACAACGGGACTCGGCCCGACAACGAACAGGGTTTTGGAAGTGGGGATTCAGAAGATTGCCGGTGATGGTGAGATTATCGACACCTACGATACGCTGGTAAATCCGCAGGGTTCTGTCGGGGCTGCCTGGGTTCATGGGATTTCGGATGATATGGTGGCTGATGCTCCGCTTTTTGCAGAGGTTGCCGATGATATTCTGCAGTTCCTCGATGGCTCGGTGATTGCCGCGCATAATGCCAACTTCGATATTCCCTTTCTGCGTGAGGAGCTGAAGCGGGCGGATAAACCCTATACCCGGATTCCCAGTGTTTGCACGCTTCGATTATCCCGGAAACATATTAAGGGCTGTGGGTCCTATAGTTTGAGTTCGCTCTGCTCTTTTCTGCATATTACGAATCGGCATGCACACTCGGCTTTGGCTGATGCAGATGTAACTTCTCAACTGCTGCTGCACTTACTGCGGCAGTTCGGTGTTGAGGAATCAATTGGATCAGAACTCATTTTCAGCAATCAGTACCAGGATCGTGAACAGCGGGCGGCAGAAGTGCGCTATACCCGGAAAGATTATTTGGGAGAATACCGGGAATGAAGTTTGATGTAATGCGAGTTAAAAGATAAAAACGAGTCAGAATTTTCTAAAGATCGATTCTTCATCAAATAAGTCATTGCAACGGCGTATGATCAGAAGTTATTCCATATTGGAAGAAGGATTTTCATGCTGACAATTAAAGACATTGAGCAGCTCCAGACTCTTTACGATGCCACCGGTGGTGTTATTGGCGAGATTGATAATCAATCGATCTATGCCTTCTATCGCCGGGAGGTCAATAGCCTGATGTTCTACATTACTGATTCCCCCTGGTTTAATGATAACTACGATCCCAACATGATTGACTATGCCAGCCAGGTTGTTGAGGAGCTCACGCTGGTGGAGATCAGATCACTTATTACCTGGTGCAGCCGGCACGAGCGCTTTTTCTCCGGCCACTGGGTTTGGGTCTTCGAAAACAAGATTATCCCGCGGGTGTTGGCAAGAGCCAGGGAGCTTGTGGGGGAGGTGTAAATAGCAGGTACTTTTTGATAGGGTGGAAACTTTTATTTACCATCTACTGGAATTCAGAGTGCTATTTACAGGAAGGTAAGTGATTCGAAGAGGTGTGATGATGGAAATAACCTATAACAAGCTTATTCGGGACCGCATTCCGGAAATTATTGAGAAGGCCGGAGAAAATACTCCGGTGAAGGCCGGAGAAAATACTCCGGTGAAGGCCGGGCATGAGAGTAAGGTTCGGGTTCTGGATGATGTAGAGTACGTTACCTATCTCAGTAAAAAGCTTCAGGAAGAGGTTGATGAGTTCCAGGAAGCTCATTCTTTAGAGGAATTGGCTGATATTCTGGAAGTAGTTCATGCTCTGGCAGCAGCTCAGGGAAAAACTCCGGAAGATCTGGAAGTTTTACGGGTTGATAAGAGGGAAAGGCGGGGCGGCTTTGAGAAGAGGTTGTTATTGGAGTGGGTGTTGGAGAGGGATGTAGAGTAGGGAGGACTTTCCGAATCAATGGATGTTATTGGTTGATTGTAATCAAGTCAGTACATATATTATGTACTGCATGTGTATGAAAACAATAGCGTTTAGAATCCGGAAGTCAAGTTAATCAGCCAATAAGAAGAGAATTACTACAACCCTAATTGGGAAAGAAGAGGGCAGGACTTACATTATATTTGTGGGCTAACCTGGCAATATGATTTTTATTTAGATCTCTTTTTCCATGTAATATTTCGCTGATAACTGAGCGGGGAGCCACATCAGCCAGGTCTATTTGTTTATGATCATGCTCATCCATTAAGTACTTGAGAAGTTCAGCACCAGTAACTTCGGGCTGCTGCACAGTCTGCTCATATTGATCGATTTGGAGTTTTAGATAGTTGTATATCCCTTGAATTTCTTTATGTCCCTCACGTATCAGTTTTTTCCATTGATAAAGCATCTCTCCGGCTTCGATTGCTTCTTTATCATTGTTGACATGAAATTTATTTAAAAACTTAATAGCGATAGCAGCTTCACTTTTATTTTGTTTTTTATTGGTCATTATCAAGTTCATCATACTTTCCTCTTAACAATATTTTCTGGTGTACTGTGCATGGGTTAAAAATTCCAGAATAAATACTTCTTGCGTATCATAATCAATTTCAGTAATCAACCGAAAATCATTATTCATTATATCAAAACAAGTCTTATCTTTTTTTGCACCAACACGGTCAGCACGTGTAAATGTTTGTTTTAGCTCCCTATGCTC
>JABMQR010000352.1 GCA_013202335.1 Bacteroidota bacterium | reverse complement strand
ATACAGAAATTTCCAGTGTTCCGTCAAATCTAATCAAATGTGAATTCTCAGGCATTTCATGAAAAGCTTTTTCATATGAATCATATACTTTTTCCTGAAATTCAAGTGTCTCAAAATCATCACGGTCTTCTCTGTTCTCAATTCTGTTTATGCAGATTGCCGGTGGTGTATCAATATAAATAACTATTTCAGGAAATGGAAAAAAACCATTAATTGATTTTACTTCATCATAAGGTGTACCAATTGACTGGTAAGCCAGAGAAGAGAAAAAATAACGGTCAGAAACAACAATTTCACCCTGGGTTCCTGCCGATTCCAAACCATTTATAGAATTATACAAGTGATTATCTCTATCCGCGGCAAACAAAAAAGCAAGAGATCTGGGTGTAATTTCAATATCACCCCGTAAAACCTGACGAATTAATTTTCCTATAGGTGAATCAGTAGGCTCGCAGGTAAGGAAAGCTTTGCGTCCTGAATTTCTGTATCCCTGCGCCAACAATTTTGCCTGCGTAGTAGTTCCGGCCCCATCAAGTCCTTCAAAAACTATTACATTATGTAAAATATTTTCTAAATTTTTCATATTAAACTATTTATAATCTATTTTTTTAAAAAAAAACATGTTTATTAGTAATCTTTTATGTAATATGATTGTTAAAATAATGGATATATAATGAAAAATCACAATAATATTCTCAATATTGTGCTGATAGCCATTTTTGTGGTAGTTTCAGCAGTTGCTTCAATTCCTCTGACTCATTTTTTAGAAAATCGTTCTATATCTTTAGCTGATAGATATATCAATTCTATTGAAGAGTTTTTGGGTTCTGATATCTCTTTCAAATTAGAAGATAAAGATGTCCTTCGGCATGTTAAGCTATCCCAGGTGGTTATTCAGGATCGATCTGTTTCTCGAAATGTTATTGCAAAAATTGATGAACTGACCATTGAATATGATCTTTTAAAACTGTTATTTAATAGAAATTTAGATAAATACACAGTTGGTCTCACAGCATATAATATGAAGGGAAGTCTGAATGAATCTGTAATAAAAAGATTAATTACTAAAGCTGATAGTAAAACAGCAGATAATGAGCAGCAAAATACTCAGGAGGAAATCACTGATTTTATTTCGCAATTATTACCTAAACTGCAAATTAGTATTAGTATTCAAGATTCAGATTTACAATTTTTTTATGGACAAACCGTTACAGAAATAAAAAATATTAATTTTGATGTAGAAATTGATAATTCACAATTCATAACAGGTAACCTTATAGCTGAGCTAATTACAACAGAGGTTTATGATACTAATAATCCATCAACAATAATTGGAATTTTATCATTAGAGAATACAACAGTGAATACACTTGAAAACGATAGTAATATTGATTTCAACGCTGAAGTTTCTAAGACTGATATTCAATTAAATGATTCTAATCAAGCTTCTGCTTCAGTTTTCAATAATATCGGTATTAATGGTGCTTTTTCCTTACAGGATTTATCGCTAACTAATTTCAATCTGGATATTATGAGTTCAGTTTCTGAAATTAAAAATGATACATATCTTCTATTCATTGAAAGTAATGTCCTTAATCTTATTGTCCGACAGAAAGGTTTTTCATCTGAATTTGAATTTCATGTTACTTCAGAATTGCTAAATACTGAGGTGCAAAATTTAAATAATGATTACCTTACTGCTGATATGAATAATGCAGAACTATCATTTAATTCGAAACTTTCCATTCCTGAAGAAATTCCGGCACTTAATTTCTCCTTTAATTTATTAACGATATTAGCAGAATCCAAAGGAGATTCTTTTAGCCTAAATGGTGAAACAAGTTCTTTTTTAGTTAATTTACAGAAATCGGATATTGAACTCTTTAAAAATCCTACAAGAAGTACCTATAATATTTTGCTTAAAACAGACTCTATTTCTTCAGATTTGTTAATTCCAGGAATATCTCTTTCAGGAAATGGACAAATTAGCACACCAACTATTCTACTTGAAACTAAACTTGATCAATTTATTGATATATCTTTTCTGGCAGAAATGAGTACTTTTGATATGCTATATGAAGATACCAAATTTAATATTCAAGCAAATTCACCTAATCTCTATATAAATAATAGTGGTCGGGAATTATCAGGCTCTTTAATAACTGATATAAACAGCAAACTTGAACTTATTAATCCATTGGAAATCAGTTCGAAAATAGGCTTAAAAGCAGAATATAATTACGATAATCGAATTATTAATTCAGATTTACAATTAAATACTATAGTAATTGATCAAATCGAGTTTCTCAAAGAACTTATTGGATCCATGCGTATCAATTTATCAACTAAACTTGTTTCAGGGAATTTTCAGATTCCTGGACTAATAACTGATTTTGATTATAACATCATTCAAAAAACCCTCTCTTCAAAATTACAAATTGATAGTTTATCTGTGGATACCTATGAAGAACAGTTATCCAGATTTATAGATTATAACAACCTGAATTTTTTAGCTGGATCTCAATTACATGGTAATTTGTCAGTAGACTTATTATTACCTGATTATACTTTTACTTATTCAGGTAAGTTGGCACTAAATAATCTTTTCATAAATTCAGATCTGACAAAAATTAATCTTGAAACATCATTTGAGGGTGACAGCAGCTATGTATCTATTATTGGTGCAGATATTACAATTCCAAACTATCTAATTTCTCTTGATGGCACGTTGGATATTAATAATAGAATTCCTGATTTACAGGTATTCATCTTTGCTGTTGAAAATGTATCTAACAGTATTCCAGAACTGAAAATCGATACTCTGCCGCTTATTAGTGCTGAAATTTCAGGCAGCTCATTATTAGAAGGTAAAATTGTTTTATTTTCTAAAGAATTACCAGAAGGTTCAATTGAATCAAATTATATCTTAAGCAGTGATCTAAGCCTTTTAGACCTCGATGGAGTAGTTCATTATAAAGAGATAGCTTATCCTCTTGCATTGAAGGCAGATCTTGCTAATGTATCCTTCTTAGGTGTTGGCGGTAATCAGAAAATTGGTTTAGCTGAATTTTCAGTAAAAAAAATGATAGACAGCCCCATAAATTATTCCGGATCTTTGGTGCTGACTAATCAACATTTACCAGATACGGTATCCACTTTTCTGCAAGTAATAAGTTTCGATGCAGTTGTTAATTTTCAATTTAATGATTTAGATGATTGGATTATTAATGTTGAAAGTGCAGATATAGAGAACATTGTATTTGGTAAGAACCCGGTATCTCTGAATTTTAAGTCTGTGCAAATAGTCCCTGAATTAATTACTATCCAGGAATTACTCTTTGATGATTCGGTTTCCAGTTTAACGGGAGAAGGTGAAATCAATTACGAATGGGCTAATGGGCTATTATTTGAGTCTCTGATAAGTATTAAAAATGATAGTGAGGAAATCACTATTTCCTTAAATAAGTTGGGAGAGACTATTTACCTCTCAGCTGATATTTCAGGGGGAAGTCTTCTTCATGCTCCTATTGAGATAGGGTCCGGCATTGTTAATGGAACTTTAATCTTATCAGGAAATGAAACTGAATATGAATTGTTGTCTGACTTAAGTATTCGTAATGGGTTGATGTCACAAAAACCGTATTCAGGAAGGGTACTTCTCTCTGGAAATGAACGTGAGTTGAAAATTGATAATTTCTCCGGTGAGTACGATGGGAATTCTGTTAAAGATTTTACTCTCAAATATGATTTCTTAAGTGGAGAAATTGAAAGTACCAGTTCACAACAGCTAATTACAAAAAATGGAATGATTTCTTTTAACCTGGATTTGGAATCCGAAGTGCAGCAAATTCTCTCGATTTTTGATATTTCAGTGAACGAAATTCTACATCAGGATTTGTTGATCAAAAGTACAATTTCTAAAATAAATTCTAATGGGATCTCTCTTTTAGATGATTTTACCGCTACTGCTAAAATAGCTAATGGATCAGTTTCAATTACAGGAGGACCACAGAATTCTATTATAGCTGAAATTACCAGAGATGGAAAACTAACAGCCTCTTTTGGCCAAACAGCAGGAAGCTCTCTTCCTTTTTCATTTTCACTTAATGGTTTTCTACAAAACGGTAAAATTGATGTTAAAACTAAAGATGTTCAGTTTGATTTAACATTCCTTAACTCAATACTCAGAATGACAGATTATTTACATTTTGATTCTGGGATTATTTACGGAAGTATGCAGATAACTGGTTCAATTGAAGATCCTGATTTCTTTGGAGAGTTATTTTGTGATTATACGGAAATATCATCCGGAGTTTTACCAAAAATAGTAAAAGCTGAAAATATTACTGCATCAATAAGTGAAAAAACTCTTTATTTTGTTCCTTTTTATGCAGAAGTTGACAATGAATTTTCAAAAATCAAGATGCAGATGGAATTGGAATATTTGATTCCCTTTTACTACGATATTTCAATAATAATTCCTGAAAATGAAAAAATACAATTAATAAACAGCTTTAATAAGATCGGACTCATCTTTGATGGAATGATTTCCGGATTAATAAATTTCAAGGGTGCTGGTCCAGATATGCTTATTTCAGGAGATATTAAAATTGATGACTCAATTATCAGTTTGACTCCAGATAGAAAATCTGTTAATCCAAATATTCGTGAAGAAGTCTCTGCAGAACTTGATTTAACAACTGGTAATAATGTAAAAGCAATACTACCAAATATGGATTTCCCAATTATTTCAGCCACAATTGCAGAAAATCAAAATTTGATTATTTCATATAATGCTAATAATAAAAATTATCAGGTCAATGGAAATATGAAAATCCTTGGTGGTGAAATATTTTATTTCCAGAGAAGTTTTTTCATCACCAGCGGTTTGTTAAAAATGAATGAAGATCATCTCTATAAATTTGACCCTAATATTAGTCTTGAGGCAAAACTTCGGGATTTTGATAAGAATGGTGACAAAATTGATATTTTTCTTAAAATACAGAATGATCCTGTTAGCAGCTTTGCACCGGTATTAAGCTCAAGACCTACAAAAGCAGTTGCGGAAATAGCTGAGATTTTGGGACAGAATATATTACCCGGAGATATAATAGGTGGAACAAACATCAATTCGGCACTTGCATTGGCAACAATTGCAACTGATGTTATCCAACAATTGGGTATAATTGAGCTGGATCCTATTTCAGATTTTGAGAATATTGTTCGTAACACTTTTCAACTTGATCTGTTCTCTATTCGTACGCAGGTATTTCAGAATATAATTCTGGAAACTATAACAAATTCACAGTGGCAGATGTTGTCGCTCAACCCAATTGCAAGGTATCTTGACAATACAACAGTTTTCTTGGGAAAGTATATTAGTAATGATGTTTTTTTACAGGCAATGCTGCATTTAACTGCAAATGACAGCTATGGGCCAGGGTTTTTTATGACGGATGATCTAAAACTTGATATTGAATTAAGTATCGAATGGGAAAATCCACTATACTTTTTACGTGTTTCTACACAACCTGAAGGGTTACAGCCCTATCAGTTGTTGGATGCTCTCACAATTGGAGTGTCCTGGAGTTTCTCATTTTAATAATTAGAGGTTATGTATGTTAAAAAAATTTGTACTTGTAATTTTGATTTTTCTCACAATAAACAGCTTTATAAGCGCTCAAGATCAGACTGATCAGTGGTGGCTGGGAAAACCTATTTTTAGTATTCAATTTGATGGGTTAGTACATGTTGATGAATCTGAACTTCGTGAAATCACAAATGGTTATCTTGGAAAATCTTATGAGAATGCTCTGTTTACCTCTCTTCAAAGTGAACTCTTTAATTTGCAGTACTTTGCATATTTCTCAGCACAAGCTGAAAAGGGTGGTGATAGCGGTGAGGATCTTATTATAATTTTTCAATTTGTTGAGTTACCAATTATTGTAACACAAGAAATTATAGGAAATAAGACGGTAAGAATAAAAGACATTGAGGAAATTCTCACTATAGGAGTTGACAGTTTTGCTACAAGTGCAAAAATAAAAGATACAGAAGCAGCTATCCGAGAATTGTATTTATCTAAAGGGTATATCTCGGTCGAAATTATCAGTGATATGGTAACAAATACAGAGGATAATACTATAAATCTTACGATAACTATAAATGAAGGTCTTCAATCTAAAATATCTACAATTTTATTTGAAGGAAATGAGCATTTTTCAGAGAATACACTTAAGAACATAATTATTTCAAGACAACAGTCTTTATTTAACCCGGGGAATTATATTGAAAACAGTATTGAGGAAGATAAACAGGCAATTCTTACCTATTATAAAGAGAGAGGATATGTCGATGCTGCTATAACCAATGTGAGTATCTCAGAAACGGATCAAAAAGATCCCTCGAAAAACATGCTGGAAATTAAATTTGTTATTGAAGAAGGTGACGAGTGGAAATTTGGTGGTATAGAAATAATAGGAAACACTATTTTAACAGAAGATGCTATTCAGGATGTTATCACTCATGAGGTGGGGAAACCATTAAATGTAGTTAAAATTCAGCAAAATATTTCAGATATAGCAAAACTATATTGGAATGATGGATATGTGGCGAGTAAAATTGATACACAAGAAACTAAAAATGAGGCTGATCGTACTGTCACATATACTATGACTATTAATGAAGGAACACAATCAAGTGTTGAAGATGTTGTAATTAAAGGT
>JABMQR010000351.1 GCA_013202335.1 Bacteroidota bacterium | reverse complement strand
GTTTTCAATTCGAAAACTTCTATCATCCAGGTAGTTTTTTAGTCTTTGAAGTTTTCAATTCGAAAACTTCTATCATCCAGGTAGTTTTTTAGTCTTTGAAGTTTTCAATTCGAAAACTTCTATCATCCAAGTAGTTTTTTATGTATAAAGCTGCGTCGCCGGATTAATATTTCCTGCCTCTATTTCCTTGAAATATTTAACAGTCCCGACTTTCATCTCAATGGTTGCTTCCTCATCACACACAATGATTGCATGGGGATGCATCTGAAGGATGCTGCAGGTCCACATATGATTTACATTGCCTTCAACCGTCTTCTGAAGTGCAAGAGCCTTTTTATACCCATTTACTACAACCACTACCTCTCTGGCATCCATAATAGTCTGGATTCCAACGGTCAGAGCCGTTTTCGGTACTTTAGTTAAATCATGATCAAAATTCCTTGAGTTGGCAATTATTGTATCCTGAGTAAGTGTTTTTACTCTTGTAAGTGATTTTAAGGATGATCCGGGTTCATTAAAAGCAATATGTCCATCAGATCCTATACCGCCAAGAAACAGGTCTATTCCGCCTGCTGCTTCTATTTTTTCTTCATATGCCAGACACTCTGCTTCCAGGTCTTCAGCATTTCCATTTGGTATGTTTATATTCTCTTTCTTAATATCAACGAAAGAGAATAGGTTTCCCCACATAAAGGTGTAATAGCTTTGCGGATGATCCCGGGGAATTCCGATATATTCATCCATATTGAAAGTGATAATATTTTCAAAAGAGATAATTCCGTGTTTATACAGTCTGACTAGTTCCTTATAGGTTCCAATTGGTGTCGAACCAGTCGGCAGTCCCAGAACAAATGGTTTTTCACGGGTAGGTGCTGCTTTAATGATAGCCTGTGCTATATAGTTTGCAGTCCATTTTGAAATATTTTTGTGGTCTTTCTCAATTATTAAACGCATTATTTCCCTCTTTTTATTACTCTTGGAGTCTCTTAATTTTATTGATCAGCTGTCCGGCTGTCAGCTGTTTTGCCTTAAGGCGTTCACGTAATTCAATAATAAAATCATTATCCTCTACTGCACCATTAATCTCCAGGTACTCAGCATCCCGTTCTGCTTCCCCATCATTCAGCGCATATCCTACACGGGCAGTCTGGGCAAACTCTTTTTCGGCATCACTGCACCGCATATCATCAAGAACTGTAACGGCCTTAATCCATTGAGCAATTATAGTGATAAAGTTTTCCTGTGTATATTGCTGCAAAGATAATCCATATTTCTTATCAATCATATTCATTACCCATGCCAGTTCATACTGCTCAAACCATGAATTAATTTCAGAAAACCGTGCATCCAGCTCTTCGGTTGTTTTGATAGTTCCCTGTTCAACATCGCTGATTACATTCTCAATTTCGTCCTTGGGCGCGATAAGTCCTGCTATATCCAGCCAGGCTCCGGCTCCTGATGCAGCAATGGGTATTGGGGTCAGGATAGTCCTGAGTTCATCAAGGGTTTGAAAGTCATGTGCCCGCAAAAAGTTTACTACTATATTCCCGAGGTATCGTGTAACCGCTATTTCATATATTTCAATACCCTTTTCCAGGGCTGATCTGCGTATCTTTACACCATTATAGTAGTAAGTTTGGGAGGAGTGACCGGCCTGTCTCTTTATGTCTCGGAGCTTTTCCTGTCCCGCTATTATATTCTTGACGGTATACGGAGAGAGCAGGTGAAAATTCAGGTGATCAAATTTTACCGGTGCTTTTCTATTGTCACGTTTTGGCCATTTCCGTGAGTCCCTTATGGTGCCGATACTTCTTAAATTGATGGCAGGTATCAACAACGATTCACCATCATGCTCAATGAGGTAGGAGAAAGGAAATTCCGTCGTGTCTGAATTCCCGTAATGCCGTCCCATTATCAAGGTAAAGGCTCCTACTTTCATGGGCCAAAGCATATAGGAGTCGGAGCCGGTTTTTGATCCTCTCTCAATTATACCCTGATGCTTTGGACCGAGTTTGTACATGTGGTTGCTCTGGTTTGATCCGCTTCCTGCATTCAGGAAGGAGACGAGACAGGCAATTAACAGGGTTGATTTGTGATGGGTTACGGTATAGGGACCGGCAAAGATAGAACAGGCTTCTCCATGATACCCGCCGCAATTTGCAAAAAATACTGAGTTTTCTGCTGAGTACTGTTTTGATAACTGTGTTGCCTGCCCGACAAAGCAGTGGTCAATTATGGTATTTTCAGAAACTGATCCACCTTCACATATAATGAAATCTTTTGCTATTACATTGATGCCGACGTATGATGGATCTTCTACACAGCTCCGTATTGTACCGTTTGAGAGTTCCCCGACTCCTTCCAGTACGGCGTATGAATCAATATGAACATTCCGCAATATCTGGCAGTTATTGATATGCACATGGGAACCGATTGTGCCATGTTTCGCAGTTCGTTTGGCGGTATATTCCTGTATCATCTGCTTGAGGTTTGTTATGAGTTTTTTATGATGCCGATACAGTGCAATCAGATAGGCTGTATGAGCCGAGAGTGTGTCGTAGATGGGGATTTCCCTGCCCCCGCCCTCATTAATAACAACTGCCTCTACTCCATTGCCAAAAGATGTTTCCTCATCAACGGTAATAATTTCGGTATTGATAATTACGGTATCATTTCCGATGTCGTAGTTAGCTATATGATGATTAATTTTCTTTATAAGGACATTGTCTCCCACGGTTACATTGTGCAGTTCTGCATCGTAGATTCCGCAGGGCATTTTCATACCACTTTTTAACGTTATGGTTTTGGAGAATGTACCCAGATAGATTTCTCCGGAAAAGCCTGCACTTTTTATCCTTGATGGATCAAAGGGGTCTTTGACATAGACCGTATTCCATGCTTCAGATGTACAATTGTTATTCTGGAGTCTCTTCTGCTCTTCCTGAGTAAGTAATCGGTAACTGGTTTGTTTTTCTAATTCCATATTTCAAGTATATGTCATAATAATCTACATGAAAAGAGGTTTCTTTCTTTAGTGAGCGCTTTAGTGAGACGAAGAATGGGGACAACTTTGGAAAAAAGTTCTTTGCAGCAAAGGACTGGCAGGAGACTTTCACTCCCAAGTAGATGCACCCCTGCCGGGCGCACGCATAAAAAAACCGCTCAAAAAATGAGCGGTTTTAAAAGTAGGCGGGAGCGACGGGGATTGAACCCGCGGTCTCCGGCTTGACAGGCCGGCGCGATAACCAGCTTCGCCACGCCCCCACAACGAGATAGAAAATGCACTAATTTTCTGTTTTTGTCAATAGGGTTTGCTAAGAAGGTTTAATAAGAATCAGATTTATTTTTATGATGCTTATGGTATACTGTCTATAGTGAGACGAAGAATGGGGGTGTATTTGAAATAACTTCTTTTATGGTAAACCATAAATACCCTTATAAAAAAAATATGCAGGAGAAAAGGGAGTTTTCCCGCTCGTAACCAGTTTACAGCATGTATCTATCCAATATCGTCCCCAATGTTCGTATCACTAAAGGTTGAACACAATTATGCAGGAACAAATTCTTTTCTTTTTTCAGGATATCTCATCAGGTTTTCTTGATGTGTTTTTTGAAGTAATAACATTTTTCGGCGAGCAGGAAGTATTCATAGCAATTATCGGTTATATTTTCTGGAACATTTCCCGAAAGAAAGGGATAACTCTGGGAATCGTACTGTTGTTTTCAGCCTCCCTGAATGAAGGCATTAAGCTGCTCTTCAAGGCACCCCGCCCCTTCCAGGTTCTGGACGGAATCGAGGGAAAAAGACTCTCCACAGCTGACGGATATGCTTTCCCCAGCGGCCATACACAAAATTCAACAGCCTTTTATACCAGCATCGCCTATATAGTTCGGAAAAAATGGTACACTCTTGCTGCCATAATTCTCTCACTGCTTATAGGGGTTTCACGTGTTTATCTGGGAGTTCACTGGCCGATAGATGCAGCAGTTGGGTTTGTGCTGGGAATTTTCATCGCAGCCCTGCTCTACCCGTTAATCCTAAAATGGGTAAGTGATGATAATATTCTCAAGTTGATAACCATCAATTTAGGGTTAATAGTCCTCGTTGCATCCATCACTCTCGCCCTTATGGAAACATTCTCCATAATACCTGTTGAAGTCTATACCAATTTGATGAAATCAACAGCCCTGTTTTCAGGACTCCTGTTTGCCTCATACCTTTCAGAGATCCATATTAAATTCAGTAATGAGGGTACACCTGGTATAAAAATAGTGCGTTATATCATAGGACTTGCTACCTCTTTTGTCGTGTTAAGTGTCAGTAAATTAATCCTGCCGGATATTGCGGTGTTGGCATTCTGCAGATATTTCCTTACCGCAATTTGGGCATTTGCCCTCTTCCCCCTTATCGGAATACGATTGAGACTCTTTAAACGTAGTGCTGAATAGAAAATGTTTTCAATTATTGAAGGGCCCACACCCGCACCCTATTGACTGTTGTTTATATTTAGATAACAATCTAAATATCTAAGAAGCAGGATAGAATATGGCTAATGTATTCAGGGCTCTGTCTGACCCAACGAGACGGGAAATATTGAAACTCTTACAAAAAAGCGACCTGAATGCCGGTCAAATTACTGAACAGTTTAATATGAAAGCTCCATCAATTACCCATCACCTGCATATACTCAGAGATGCCGAACTTGTACAGAGTGTGAAGCGGGGACAGCAGATGATTTACAGTTTGAATACCACAGTACTTCAGGAAGTCTTAAACTGGGTTCTGGACCTTCAGGGGAAAACGGAATGAAGAAATTCAATTTACTCTATATACCTATTGCAGTTTCCTTAATTGGAACGATTTTATTGTATGCAAGATTACCTGAGCAGGTACCTATGCATTGGGATCTTTCCGGCCAGGTCGACAGCTGGCGGCCGCGATATTTCATCTTCTTTACCGCACTGCTGCCTGCGCTCTTTGTCTTGCTGCTGCGGGTTATTCCCAATATAGATCCCAAATCTGAGAGCTTTTCCCGACATGGTAAAGCATACGGTATTGTGGCCGTAGTAGTCATTCTGTTTTTGCTGGGAATGCATTGGGTAACCATTCTATTCTCACTGGGATTTGCCATTAAAATTGATATCGTAATACGGGGGCTGATCGGTATCACGTTCATTATAATTGGAAATTATCTGCCGCAGGCCAAGCAAAACTACACGTTTGGAATCAAGACGCCCTGGACACTCGATAATGAAGTTGTCTGGAACAGAACTCACCGATTCGGCGGATTTGCATTTGTGATAAGCGGAATAATAACCATTATATCATTAGTGCTTTCTCTGCTTTGGGAAAGTTTTAACCAAAGAATGTCATTCTGGGTAGTTATTATTTCCTGCGTTGCCGCTGTAGCGTTAACCACACTCTACTCATATCTCGAATTTCGCAAGGTTCAGATGGAAATAGCGTCAAAAAAAGAGAATCTCTAAAAGGAATATCTTAACAATCATACCCTTTCTATATAAGTTTATTCACATCCTCTAAAGTGAGTTTCTGTGCTTCCTCTTCATCTTTCTTGTACTTATCCGGAAGAGCTATGTTAGATTTCCCGTGTTTCAGATAGACCCCGTAGCGTCCGGAGTAGAGTGCCAGAGGCTCGCCGCTGCTGCTTTTCCCAAAATCCTTGATTACCGCAGAACCATTTTTCCCGCGCTTGGGGGTTGCGAATATCTCTAAAGCCCGTTCAAGGGTGACCTCATACACATTATCCTCTTTTTTCAGAGAACGGAACTCTTTATTGTGTCCAACATAGGGTCCAAAGCGGCCGTTATTTGCAATAACAGGTTTTTTTGTTTCGGGGTGACTGCCTAAGTCTCTTGGAAGACTAAGCAGTAAGCTGATTTCATCTATACTCATATCTTCATGGTTTCTGCCGACGGGAATACTTGCACGTCGGGGTTTGGGATTTTTATCACTCTTCTCTCCCAACTGAAAATAGGGTCCGTAACGTCCTATCATATAATAGACTGGAAGGCCGCTGGAGGACTCAAAACCTATCGGTTCCGGCCCAATTTTCTGCAGGGAGATGAGTTTTTTAACATCAGCGTCGGTAATTTCTGCCGGAGTCAGATCTTCAGGGATCGATGCATGCAGCTCTTCACCGGTCTCTTCATCTTTACAAAGAATATAGGGTCCAAATTTACCAATTCGGATACCGTCCACCAATGTAATTTGAGGAAGTTTGATGGTGCGTGAATCTGCAGGTTTTATCGCTTTTTCCTGAATATCAACACTATTCTTCAGTCCCTTTGCTCCGCTGTAGAATCCTTTCAGGTATTTGAGACGATCAATTTCCCCAAGGGAAATGTCATCAAGTGCATTCTCCATCTCGGCGGTAAAACTGTATTTAATAAGGTTTGGAAAATTCTTCTCAAGGAGCTGTATTACCCCAAAACCGATAAAGGTCGGATTAAGAGCCGTTCCCTGCTTTCGAACATACTTTCGCTCAAATAATGTGTTGATAATTGCTGCATAGGTTGAGGGTCGGCCAATCCCCAGATTTTCCAGCTCTTTTACTAAAGAAGCCTCAGTAAATCTGTTTGGCGGTTTTGTTTCATGTTTGACAGAGTCTAAAGAGTCAAGGTTTAGTTTTTGTCCAGGCTTCATGGCAGGAAGGAATGTCTCTTTATTATCCAGAGCAGCCTCAGGGTCATCTGTTCCCTCAACATACACCCTGAGAAATCCGGGGAATACAATTCGTGAGCCAGTTGCGGTGAACCTGGATTTTCCTACATCAACTTTAACTGTGGTAAGCGCTTTTTCTGCATCAGCCATCTGGCTTGCAAGCGTTCTTTTCCAGATTAGTGTATAGAGCGAGAGTTCTTTGCCATCCAGACCAGTTGAGTCGGGGTGTCTGCATACTTCGCCGGCAGGCCTGATAGCTTCGTGTGCTTCCTGAGCTCCCTTGGTGGAAGCATTGAATTTTCGGGGTATGGCGGTAAGATACTCTTTGCCGTATGAGGCTTCTACTGCATGCCGTGCAGCTGTCAGTCCCTCTTCGCTTAATGTCGGAGAGTCAGTTCTCATATAAGTGATGAATCCGCTTTCATAGAGCCGTTGTGCTATCCGCATCGTTTCACGGGTAGAGAGGCGCAGCTTTCTGTTCCCCTCCTGCTGTAAGGTTGATGTGGTAAACGGATGCGCAGGCTTTGTGCGATTTTTTCTTTCCTGAATATCACCAACTACCCATTCTGATGTTCGAATCTCCTGCAGCAGGTCATTTGTCTGCTGTTCATTAAGACGCAGAACGTTGTTTTTATTAGTATATTCACCAGTTGTTGAATTAAATTCTTTGCTTCCTGCTACTTTGGTCCCATCAATGGATTCAAGTTTTGCCTCAAAATGATAGTCGGACGTATCATCACATCTGCACAATTTCGCTTTTGCATCCCAATAGGTACTGGAAGCAAACTGAAGCCGTTCCCGTTCACGGCTGACAATCAGTCGTAATCCCGGGGACTGCACACGTCCGGCAGATAGTCCAAATGCTATCTTTTTCCAGAGCAGCGGGGAAAGAGTATACCCATAGAGTCTGTCGAGGATTCTTCGGGTTTCCTGAGCGTTTACAAGGTTTTCATCTATCTCACGACCGGATTCAAGTGCCTGATGTATCGCTTTTTTAGTAATTTCATGGAAAACCATTCTTTTATAGGGAATTTTTGGTTTCAACTGATCAATAAGATGCCAGGAGATGCTTTCACCCTCACGGTCCTCATCAGTTGCAAGCAGCAGGAGATCAGCCTCTTTCATTTTGCTTTTTATTTCCCGGATAATTTTACTTTTCCCCTTGGGCAGGATATACAGTGGTTTAAAATCATGGTCTACATCAATTCCCAGCTTGGCCCAATCTTCACCCTTATATTTTTTCGGGATATCGGAAGCGGACTGCGGCAGATCACGGATGTGCCCGATACTCGCCTCCACCATATAGTTGGAGGGAAGAAAACGTTTTATTGTCCGGGCTTTTGTCGGAGATTCCACTATTACGAGAACTTTGCCACTCATGTACTGATCCTTTATATTACAACTTTTTGATTATCGTTCTCTTTTGTACCTGTCATTTTTAAGAAAAGTCAAGTGGCTTTGTACCGACAGTATTTTTTCACTGCCGGTATTTGCACGATACGGACCGGGAATGCAGGAGCTCAGATATAGTAATAACTCATTAATATATATAAACTTATTTATCCGCCTGCTGAGGTTTCGGATTAAAAGATATAAATTTCCGAAAATCTTTGCTGGGAAGAAGAAATAATCCGGGAATGCCGCACAACATCATACTTACCGCTATTACCCACTGTAACGGGAGAAATTCTCCCAGCCATCCACCAAGTGCCATTGCTATCGGCATCAGGCCGGTTATCAGCATTCCAAGAAGGCTGAATACCTTTCCACGCTTGTCCGGATCTATAGTCAGCTGTATAACTGTCTGCAGAAGGATGTTTACTACAGAATTAAAGATTCCGCAAATGACTGCAATCACCAGCATCACCGGAAAAATGGGAACAAGCGGGATGAGCACATAGAGGAAAGTGAAAAATATCAGGCTGCCGACAAACCAGTTGAATCTCTTTTCAGGGAGAATTTTCTTTACTGATACAAATACCATACCCAGCAGGCTTCCTACTGCTGAAACTGCCATGAATATTCCGTACCGTACCGGCCCCAGCGATTCTGTTTGCTGGAAAAACGGCAGAATAAGTATAAAACCGATGGTGGCAAAGAAGTTAAGGACAGCCCCTACCGCCAGCATGGTCTTTAGTCCTTTATTCTTCCAGACATAGTGATATCCTTCCTTCATGTCCTGAAAAAAGGTGAGTTTTTTTGGATCGTGGGTATGTGCAGGTATCGTTATGAAAGCTTCTGTGAAACTTGAGAAAAGATAGGATATGCCGTTCATCAGAAACATGAGGGGCGCCCCGAGGATTACATAGAGAAATCCGCCGATGCTGTTTCCTGCAATCCTGCTTCCTGAGTGGATAATGGCAAATGCGGAGTTGGCTTTTTCCAGTTTGTCGGTAGGAACCAGGTCTGGAAATACCGATCCCACTGCCGGATCGAAAAAAGCTGCACAAACCCCAAGAAGGATTCCTGCCGTAAAGACCATCCAGATTTCGAGATATCCCATTATCGCTATTACCCCGACTGTGGTAACCATGAGACCCCGAAAAAGGTCCATAAGTACGACAATTCTCTTCCGGTTATGTCTGTCTGCCACTACCCCGGAAAAGGGAGAGATTAGGACTCTGGGGATCATCGATACGGCCATTAATGTGCCCATTAGTCCGGTGGAACCGGTAACTGCAAGCACCCAAAATCCCAGGGCTATTTCATAGAGCATGTCTCCCATAAAAGAGACTAGTCCTCCCTGCCAGAGCAGGAGAAAGTTTTTATTCCAAAGTTTCATAGGTTTGGTTTCGGCTGATACCTGTTTATTCTGCTGTGTGTCTGTAATCTGCTCGTTCAGCATTGCGGGTGTGTCGTCTTTCATGTTGCCCTCCACTCAAGAATACCACTAGTTTCTACTAAGTAGGGAGGGTTGTAAATAGTGAAACGAAGAATGGGAATAAATATCCAATAAAATCATTTCTCGTAAAATTTTACATCCTCAGTGAAAAGTAATTCAGTAATTGGACTTATCAAATACTGGTAGTGCATAGATATCCTGATCAAACTCCCCCCAATCTTCGTATCACTATAAAAAGATTGACAACATTTGAGAATGGTGATAATCTCTAAGTGTTTTAGAACACTAGAATAGTTGAGGATACCATGAAATTTTCTGTTAACAGAAATCTTACTGCAGCTCCCTACGAACAGATCAAAAAACAACTTCGTGAACATATCCTCGATGGAAAATTAGCAGAGGAGAGTCCTCTCCCATCAGTCCGTGAAATAGTACTCTCAACCGGGGTATCCCTCGCTACCGCACAACGTGCCTTGAATGAGCTAAAAACCGAAGGCCTCATCTATGTAAAACCTGGCCGCGGTACATTTGTCGCAAAAAGAAATTCTGGCAGCATAAAGAAAATCCACATCTTTCTACCCTCATCACGCCTCTCCTTTTTCATGGAAATACTTGCCGGAATACATGAGGCGCTTGAAAACCTTGAAATTGAGACGATCCTTCACAGTCTGGATACCGATAAACTCGTCTGGGACTGGAAAACGATTGAGGCACTTGAAGCAATCCAAAGCGAACCTGCCGGCGTTATCTTTATTGAGGAAGCAACCGGAGCGGTTCGTGACATCTGCAGTAAAACAGCACAGAGAATACCCTTTGTTACCGTAGAATGGAAACTGGAAAATGCCGGTGCGGTTCTAAACGATTATCATCAATCAACCTATAATGCAATATCCTATCTGGTTTCAGAACGTGCTGCCAAAAAAATACTGGTTCTGAAAGGCAGAGATTATCAGCACAATGCCGGCGAAAAGCTCAGGGGTATCCGTGAAGCAGCAAAGAAATTCAACCTTACAGAACAGAAAGATATCTTCTATCTGGATACAGATTTTGATGCAATCTCGGGCTACAACGCAGTCAGTCAATTCCTGCAGAAACAGCTGGTGGATGCCGTCTTCTGTGCAAATGATTATGAAGCAATCGGCGCTGTCGGGGCACTAAACGAGGCAGGCCTGCTGGTCGGCAAAGATGTTGCACTTATCGGGTATGGTGATATGACCGATAAAACGACACTCTATTTCCCTTTGACTACTGTTAATCAGCACCTTCATGATATGGGTATTGCTTCAGTTGAAGCCCTTCTGGCTCTGGCATCAAATGAAAAGGGAACCGGCAGAGATCAGGAATATATAATCCCGGCAACGCTTGAAATACGAAAGACCTGAGGAGTGATGCAATTGCAAAAATCTTTGATTTTTTCAATTACCTTTTGAAGTTTTTGGATAAAAATTGTTAGTATGTTAAATACAATAGTTTATTTAAATCCAAAAACTTCTGAGTAAATCGAAGTATAAGGAAAAAATATGGCAGATTACCTATTAAGCTTTGACATTGGCACTTCCAGCTGTAAAACCGTCCTTTTTGACAAATCACTCACAATTATAGCAGCTGCAGCCGCTGAATATCAGACGTATTATCTCAACAACGGATGGCAGGAGCAGAATGCAAATGACTGGTGGCAGTCAATGATAACCACCACCCGGGAAATTCTGGATAAAACGAATATTAGACCATCGGATATTGCTGGTGTGGGGATAGATTCAATGTCCAGCATGGCCCTTGCCGTGAATAAGCAGGGCAAACCCATACGAAAAGGACCGATATGGTCTGACAGAAGAGCAGAAAAAGAGGCAGCATATCTTTCGGACATTGCAGGTGAAGCAGCCGAAACAATCAATCAGAATAGATTTGATGCAGCGAGTTTTGCCTCAAAAATTCTTTGGTATAAAAACAACGAACCGGCAACCTATGATCAGGCAGAGTACTTTTTTCACTGTAATGGGTATCTGGTATATAAATTAACCGGCAGGGCCACAACTGATGTTGCAGAGTGCGGATTATCGAACCTCTGTAATACAAAAACCAGCACCTGGGCAGAAGAGTTGTTCAAGCCTGCGGGAATATCACCTGAAAAACTGCCGGAAATCATTGAGTGTTCCCAAATAGCCGGGACAATTACACCGGAAGCGGCAAAAGAGATTGGGCTGACAGCCGGTACACCGGTTATTGCCGGAGCAATGGACAACACCGCAGCAGTTCTGGGGCTTGGACTCAGCAGAAATGGTGAAGCATACATTTCAGCCGGCACAGCAACAAATACCGGGATTTGTATAGATTCTCCGGCAAATGTGGACAACTCGTTACTGCTTTACCGAAGTGCCATACCCGGATTATGGCTGATAAATGGTGGAGTTGATTTCGGCGGAGCTGGAATGAGATGGCTGAAAAACATAACAGGCTTATCCTACCCGGAAATAGATGCTCTGGCTGCCGATAGCAGTCCGTTCGATCATAACCCGATATTCCTTCCCTACCTAACCGGACAAAGAGCGCCGCTCTGGAATACGCATACCAGAGGAATGTTTTTCGGCATAAATCCGGACACCAGCAGCAAACAGATGATCCGCAGTGTGATGGAAAGTATCGCATTCGGTATCCGCTGGGTATTCGATATGATTAAGCAGAAAGGATTCAGTATATCTGACATCCGCATGACCGGGGGCTGTGCAAACAGTCCGCCCTGGCTGGATATCTTTGCTGAAATTCTCGGACGCCCCGTTTTGGTTCCCGGAGAGCAGGATGCTTCTACACTTGGCACAGCAATTCTTACCGGTGTCGGAACAGGTATATTTCCCTCTTTTGAGGATGCACTAAAACTATTAACAGTCAGGGAAACTCATTCCCCTACCCACAACAGCGTTACTGAGGAGTACTACAACGAAATCTTTGCGCTGTACAAATACCTCTACAGTAAATCACGGGATGAAATGACCATATTGGCAAATATTAGAGAAAAATTTGGAGAGTAACATGAAAGCAGCAGTATTGTATGAAGATAAAGATATCAGGTATGAAGATGTCCCAACCCCAAAACCTGGTCCGAATGAGGTTCTGGTACGGGTAAAAAAATCCGGAATTTGCGGATCGGATATTCCCAGAGTACTTCATGGAGGAGCACACTCCTACCCGATAGTCCTGGGCCATGAGTTTTCCGGTGAAATCACCGGAATTGGTGATTCGGTCGCTACCAAAAATGTGGGAGACCGGATAGCATGCGCTCCCCTTGTACCAAACATGTCAGAACCCGAAAGCATAATGGGTAATTACGCACTGGGTAAAGGGTACTCATTTATAGGATCACGAAGACCGGGTGGATGGGCAGAGTATGTCGCTATCCCTGCTGATAACGCAGTCCTCCTGCCGGAATCAATCTCATATACACAAGGGGCTTTCTTTGAACCCCTCACAGTTTCGCTTCATGCCTTGAACATTATGAATTTCAAAGGCGGGTCAAAAGTTGCTATAACCGGAATGGGCACTATCGGACTGCTGGCCCTTCAGGCAGTAAAAGCCCTTGGTGCAGTGCAGACAGTGGTATTTGATATAGATGACTCCCGACTGCAGACAGCCGCAGCATATGGCGCTGATCTCTGTCTGAACACAAAAGATGCTGACTTCCGTGAAAAAGCAATTGCTTTCTCCGGGGGATCAGGATTTGATGCCTGCCTGGAAACAGGCGGCGTTCCGTTTACCGAAATCCTCTGTCTTCAGGTAGCAGCACCAAAAGGATTTGTGATGTTTGTGGGAACCCCGCATGTACCGGTAACATTACAGCCGGAAGTGTTTGAACTTATCAACCGGAAAGAGCTGCTGGTTTCCGGATCATGGATGAATTATTCAGCTCCATTTCCCGGCAGAGAGTGGGAACTGGCCTCGACTCTCTTTTCGAAGGGATTGATTCGGACAGACAAACTTATTGACCGGGATGTATTGTTGGCAGCAGCAGCCGATGCTGTTAAGGACCTGGCAACCCCCGGGAAAGTACAGGGAAAAATCCTGTTTTCCTGCTAAATGATGGAGATATTGATGAAAAATACTACAGAAAAATTGATTGAGATTATTCAAAAAAACCGAAACGGCGAGCGAAAAGGGTTGTACTCAATATGCAGTGCGCATCCGGTAGTTCTGAAAGCATCAATGCAGCAGGCTCTGGAAGATAACTCTATCCTGCTTGTTGAGTCCACTTCAAATCAGGTAGATCAGTATGGTGGATATACCGGTATGACACCGACACAGTTTGTTGAATATATACATGCAATGGCTGATGAAACCGGATTCCCAAGAGAAAACCTCATGCTTGGCGGTGATCATCTCGGCCCGAATGCCTGGCAGAATGAACCGGCAGCGGAGGCCATGGAAAAAGCCAGGGTGCTGATTACCGAGTATGTGAAAGCCGGGTACAGTAAAATCCACCTGGATGCAAGCATGTTCTGTGCAGATGATGAAGGAGACCGTACAAAACCTCTGGATGATACTATTGTAGCCGACCGGGCAGCCGATCTTTGTGCTGCCGCAGAAAATACATGGAAAAAGTATTGTTCCGGCTTGCCAAAACCGCTCTACATAATAGGGACGGAGGTTCCTATTCCCGGCGGCGCACAGGAGGAGGAAGATACCGTTCACCCAACCTCCCCTGAGGCAGCAGCGACGACTCTTGAGATAACCAGAAACACATTTATTGAGCAGGGTCTGGCTGATGCATGGGATCGGGTTATCGGCCTTGTAGTACAGCCGGGAGTAGAGTTTGGGGATGATCAGGTTTTTCTGTTTGATCGGACACAGCCCAATGCCGCTGCACTAAGCGGTATGATCCAGGATTATCCCGGTTTGGTATATGAAGCACACTCAACCGATTATCAGACCGAGACAGCACTGAGCAACCTGGTTGAAGACCACTTCTGCATTCTGAAGGTTGGTCCCTGGGTAACGTACGCTTACCGCGAGGCTGTTTTTGCACTTTCATATATTGAAGAAGAGATGTTTAATCAGTTTCCTGATCTTACCCTATCGAAAATCCGCAAGGTGCTTGAAGAGGTTATGATGAACAATCCAGGATACTGGGAAAAATATTACCCCGGCTCCGATGAAGACCAGTTTTTCAAAAGAAAATTCAGTTTCAGTGACAGAAGCCGGTATTACTGGCCAAATGAGCAGATTACGAAAAGTATCGATCTGTTAATTGGGAATCTCCGAAAAACCGGAATTCCATTGTCCCTTCTCAGTCAGTTTTCACCAAATCAATATTATCAGGCAATGGAAGAATCATTAATCATTGATCCGGAGAATATCATTATCAGCAGGATTCGTGATGTAATCGGGATCTATTCCCGGGCATGCGGATTTAGCAAGTAGTTATGTTTGTATGTGACGGCAGCGTTGAATTTTAATGTACAGGCGCTGTCTTAATTATCCATACTGTCAGTATGGACCACATAGTTTTTTTCTAACCTAACCCTATCCTTTCGCAGCTCCGGTCCCGGGGCTGCTCTTTTTTCCTTTGGTTTTTTTAATCCTGAAAGATAGTATGTATCATTTGATTGATTTGATGATGAGTTTCCCTTCCTTGATTCTTTTGAAAGTCTTTGTAACCATGAGAAAGCTCACAGTTCCTGCAAGTCCATTTCCAGCCACAATACCAAACCAGACACCATAAATTCCCCAGTCAAACACATATACGAAAATAAGTACCGCAGGAACACCAAGAATAACTAATCGCAGCATGGAGAGAAACAGTGCCGGTAAAGGATGACCGATAGCCTGATAGATACTTCGCGCATACACACCCAACACAGCAAACAGCATGCTGAAAGCCAACACCTGAGTCTCCCGAACTGCATAATCAACCACTTCAGGAATGTCACTGAGACTACGGAACATGAAGGGGGAAAGGAGTACGAAAAGCCCGGCAAGAACTACTACGGATCCGGTTCCAATCAATAAAGATTTTTTCCAGCTCTCTTCGCAGCGTTCCAGTTTTCCACGTCCGGAATTTTGGCCTACTATGGTAACCAGGGCCGAACCGATTGCAAATACCGGAATAAACAAAAGCTGTTCGAAACGCCCATACAGTGCGAATGCAGTAAGTGCAAGCTCATCAATAGCGATAATAATTCTGTTATAGATAAGAAAGGTAAACGACATAAGTATCATGGAGAGAGCCTGCGGAAACCCGACTGTTATTATCTCTTTTATTACCGGAAGGCTGACATTTTTAAACTCCCAACGAATAGGTACACGGGTTTTCTTTCGTACAAAGAGCATTACCACAAATAGTACAGAACCCATCTGTGAAATAACGGTAGCTAAGGCTGCACCACGAACTTTCATGTCGAGTAGGAAAATAAATATAGGATCCAGAATGATATTCCCTACTGTGCCGATTATCATTCCCCACATCATGTATTTCATGAGGCCTTCACCCTGCAGAACCCCAAAGAGAATATTACCAATAAACATTATTACAACACCCGGAACGATATACTGCAAATATTCCAGTCCATGAACGGCATAATCACCAGTAGCCCCAAGTACGCTAATTAATTTATCGTCAAAAACATAGGTTCCTACAAGAAATAGTAATGATAGAGTAGCAGAGATCATCATACCGGATTCAGCTGTTTTATCGAGGACATCGTGATTGTTCTCTCCGATTGCCCGGGCAACCATTGAGCTGGTACCAACCGATAATCCATTGGATACTGCAATGGCTAAGAATACGATGGGAAATACAATTCCAGTTGCCCCAAAGTAGGAGGGATCGGATTTATCGATCAGGCTGATGAAAACTGCGTCAACAACGTTATAGATCATCTGAAACAGCATTCCTGCTGCAATGGGAAGTGCAAGTTTAATGAGCAGCTTCACGATGCTGCCTTCGAACATGCCGGGAATTTCTTTCCCCGCTCCTCTCTTCTCTGGTGATGTTTCTTCGGTCGTTGATTCAGTTTCTAATTTTGTATTTTTGTTTTTGTCGTTAATTTTTTGCATATGTGTGAAATTATTCTTTTATGGGAAAAGGGTCAATCTATAAGAGAGTGATTTTAAAAGGGACGGAGGTACGCCGACAACCGATGATGCAGTTGCCAAGCAACTGCCAAGAACAAAGCGGTACGATTTGTTCCGGGGACGGAGGAATAAATAAATGTAGAAAATTTTGTTGTTTTTGAATATTTATCTATATCTCTGAAGTTACTATATATATGAGGTTCCCTAGAAAACTAGCAAAAGATGCCATATATCATGTCACAGCGAGAGCAAATCTTCAGGAATATATTCTTAAAAGTAAAAAAATTAAAGATTTGTTCATGACTGTTATTGAAATGGCTAACATGAAGTTCAATTTTGAACTAATTAATTTTAGTGTAATGGATAATCATGTCCATCTACTCATTAAACCAATTGGAAATCCAAAAAATCTTTCAAAGATTATGCAATGGATTCTAAGCGTTTTCGCTATTCGTTTTAATAAGAAATTTAAAAAAAAGGTCATGTCTGGTATGATCGTTTTCATAGCAGTATTATTAAGTCAGCAGAACACCTAAAAACTGTATTTGATTATATCTCACAAAACCCTGTTAAGGCAAAAATAGCAAAAACTATTTTTTCTTATAAATATTCCGGGATTTATCATTTAATGCAGGGCAATTATCATCTTGTAAAGAAACCAAGCGAGCTGCTTATGCATTTTTTCCCCTATTTACGGATATAAATCTGGTTCTCATCAAACATTTTTTATACTCATGTACTTTTCGCAGGCTCGGTAGGTTCTTTTTGTCGGTAATTTGATTTTTCTCCTGAGTTTTCCCATATCTTTGCATAAATTATACAGATAAATACAAAGAAATCACAGATATCTATTTTTTCCCACAAAAGAGGACTTTTCTATCATGATATTTGCAGGAAAATTCTTGTATTACTGATCAGTTCTGTTTATCCTTTTACTAGCCTCCGTCCCTCTTATGACCTCCCTCTTATGACCTCCGTATCGTGAAAGGACTATTTGGTTACAATGGGAATCCCGCTCTCTTTGAAACTCTGGCCTATTGGGCGTACCTCATAGGTATTTTTTCCTTTCAACTTAGCCATAAAAAACGAACCGCTAAGAAAAACTAAAATGAGTTAATAGAATCTCGTGCGATGGAGTTTGGGAATTACCTGACTCGTCACATGAGACAGTTCTCTCCCGCAATTGTCATTTCCCAAATCTTCCTGTATGATGCCGTTGATGAACCTGATATCTATTGAAAATCTATCAAAAACACTTAAAGACTCCGCTCTATTCGAAGGGGTGTCTCTGGGTATAAACCTCCACGACCGCATTGGGCTTATTGGCAACAACGGGACTGGAAAAACGACCTTTCTCCGACTCCTTACCGGTGATTTAGAGTCCGACACCGGGACACTTGCCAGAAACCGGGAATTGAAGATCAGTATCCTGGAACAGCATCCCGTATTTGCTGAGGGATCCACCATTCAGGATGCTTTGTATGCAGGAACTTCAGTGAGTATCAAGCTGCTGAACGAATACCGTGCCTGTCTCGACTCATATCAGCATCATGGCAGTTCGGGTGCGGAGCTGGCTGCATTGACGGAGAGAATGGATAAGAATCACGGGTGGGAGATTGAGAACACCTATCAGTCCCTGTTAACCGAACTTGATATAACCGATTTCACACAAAAGATTGATGCCTTATCCGGAGGGATGAAGAAAAAAGTTGCACTCGCCCGCTCTCTGGCATCCCAACCAAATCTGCTGATTCTTGACGAACCGACTAATCATCTGGACATTCAAACGATTGAGTGGCTGGAAAAATTTATTATCTCATCCCGGCTGGGATGTATCGTAGTAACTCACGACCGCTATTTCCTTGATTCCACCTGTACAAAGATCTTTGAGATTGACCGACAGAAGATATTCACCTACGAAGGCAGCTACACTACTTTTCTCGAGAAGAAAGAGCAGCGCATAGCTGAGGAGCAGGCCGGACAAAATAAGATTGAGGCGGTTCTCCGGGTCGAGTTGGAGTGGCTGAAACGCGGTCCCAAAGCCCGTGCCGGAAAAGACAGGGGCAGAAAGCAGCGGATTCAGGATCTTATGGATAACAGGATCAGCAAAGAGCTGGAGCAGTCAGAGTTCTCATCTTCACATCGCCGCCTGGGCAAGAAGGTGCTGGAGCTGACTGCTCTTAAAAAATCCTATGGAGTCAATAGAGTAATTAACCCATTCACCTATAGTTTCAAGCAGGGTGAGCGTATTGGGCTGATTGGTGCGAACGGTTCAGGCAAAACCACTTTTCTTGATATGATTACTGAATCGATCCCCGCGGACAGCGGTAAGATTGATAAAGGTATCAATACTGAGTTTGGGTATTACGATCAGATGAACAGACCCCTGAAGGAAGATTTCACGGTTCTTGAGTATATTAGTAACATTAGCGAACAAATCTCTCTCAAGCCCGGACAATCCATCAGTGCCGCACGTTTTCTGGAGATGTTCGGATTCAATACCTCTTTTCACCGCATAACGCTTTCACGATTATCAGGTGGAGAAAAGCGACGGCTTTTCCTGATCAGCATTCTGATAAAAAATCCGAATTTCCTCATTCTGGATGAGCCTACAAACGACCTGGATATCGAGACGCTGAGAAAACTCGAAGACTACCTGAACTCCTTTCCCGGATGTGTGCTTATCGTTTCACATGACAGGGCTTTTCTGGACAGGACCACCGACTTTCTGTTTATCTTTGACGGATCCGGTTCGATAAAGGGATACGCCGGTATCTATAGTGAGTACCGTCAGGATTACGGATTTCAACAGGACAACCCAAATGGATCAGGAAACCCGGTAAAATCTGTTTCCGCTTCATCCTCCGTCCCTGCCCCACCTGCACTAAAAAGACAGCGGCTGGAGAAGAAGAGAAAGCTTACTTTCAAGGAGCGGCAGGAGTTCGATACGCTGCTGGAAATCATTGATGCTTTGGAAGATGAGAAAACTGCCCTGGAAGAGAGTTTCTCCAACACTTCTATTCAGCCGAATCAGTTGGAAATCAATAATCGGCGTTATCCCGAGGTTATTGCGTTGATAGAAGAAAAATCCGCACGTTGGGAACATCTCGCTGAGATTGATGAATGATAAGATGTGGGATAATATGTTGACCTTGCCCGTATATTTGATAATTATGTAAGAGAAGGAGATATTACCATGTTTGTTTCACACAGAGATACGATTGAAAAGAAAAGGCTGGATAACCCGGCTGTACATAATGTCACGAAACAGGTTCTTGTCGGCCCGGATCAGGGTTGGGAAGATCATGTGATGAGAATGTTCACACTGGATAAGGGTGGATACGCACCAAAGCACAGTCATGACTGGCAGCATATTCTCTATATTGTTGAAGGAAAGGGCACATTGTTTATGGATGGGAAAAATCATCCGTTAACTCCAGGCTCTACTGCGTATGTTCCCGGTGGTATTGAACATCAGATACTGAATGCCGGTGATGAGAATTTTGTCTTTATCTGTATTGTTCCGGAGTATGGTGATAAGTAATTATCACTTTTCTCACCTGCCCTAACTTTACTTCTGCAGTATTTCGGCATATTCTGTAAGTTGCTGCTCATCACTAAAAAACATCAAAAAAATTATTAAAGGAGATTAATCATGAAAAAACTGTTTCTTGTATTATCTGTTCTCATACTGAGTATTTCAGTTCTCTCTGCTGCGGGGTTACAGGAACCTCTCTCTGTTGAAATTATCCACACTAACGATCATCACTCCCATCTGGATAGTGATACGTATGATATGGTCCTGGATGGTACTGTGACAAGGCTGCAAATCGGTGGGTTTGCCCGGCTCGTAACGCTCATAGAAGAAGAGAGAGACGCAAACAGCATTCTTCTCAACAGCGGCGAACTAAACGGTACTTTGTATTTTTCACTCTTTAAAGGAGAGCCTGATTTCAAGATGTTTAATGAGCTCAAACTTGATGCTTACGCACTGGGAAACCATGAGTTTGATGAGGGCGATGCGCGGCTTGCCGAGTTGATTGAGATGGCAAACTTCCCCATCGTATCTTCAAACGCTCTGCCCGAAAAAGAGAGTCCCCTCTACCGTGTCAAAGACAAAATCAGACCCTACATAATTAAGGAGATTGAGGGTCAGAAAGTTGGAATCATTGGAATTTTAAAGGTTGAAAAAACAAAGAATTCATCGCTTGTTTCTGATGATGTTTCGTTTACTCCTGAGATTGAAACGGCAATAAAATATGTGAAGGAGCTGGAAGATCTGGGTATAAACAAAATTATTCTGTTGAGTCATGTTGGATACTATAACGACATCGTTTTTGCAAGAAATGTGCCGGGACTCGATGTTATCGTAGGTGGGGATACCCATTCACTGTTAGGTGATCCTGCTGAATTAGCGACTGCAGGTCTTGCTCCTATGTATCAGGGGCAAACCGGTCCGTTTGCAGGTTATCCGCAAACTGATATGGAAAAAGAGGATCTTGGTTCCTATCCGACAACGGTAACCGGTCCTACCGGCGATCCTGTTCATATTGTTCAGGCATGGTCATATGCGTATGGTCTTGGTGTTCTGAATGTAGATTTTGATGCGTATGGAATTGCAACCAAAGCCGAAGGCCGAATAGTAATTCCGGTTGGCGAACCCTTCCTCCAAAAAAATGCCGATGGGCAGCGGGTTGCGGTATCTGAAGAGGTTAAAGCCGATCTGCTTAAAACTATTGAAGCTGCACCGAATTTGGTCTTTGCCCCGGTATCAGCAAGAATCGATGCAATGTTAACTCCCTACCGAGAAGAGATAACAGCTTCTATGGGGAAGGTAATCGGAACAGTATCCGAGACCATGGGATTTAACCGAATTCCTGGTGTTTTCAAGGCTGGAGATACTCCTTCCGGAAGTTATGCTGCTTTTATCGTTTCAGAAGCTTTCCGTCAGACTAACCCGAAAATAGATTTTGCAATTCAGAATGCCGGTGGAGTCAGAACACAATTCCTGCAGGGTCCATTTACCGTGGCTGATGCAGTGAAGGCACTTCCCTTCTCAAATACGGTAGTAATGCTGGAGATGACCGGAAAAGAGATTAAAAAGGTACTGAATGAGTCTGCATACTACTCCTTAAATTCCGGTTCAACCGGGGCTTTCCCCTATGCTGCCGGCTTGCGCTATGATGTTGATTTAGGTGGTGCTGAGGGTGCTATCATCACAAATATTGAAATGCAGGACAGAGCTACCGGTGTTTGGTCAGCTCTGGATGATGCCACTACATATACGGTCAGCACAAACTCTTTCACCGCCCTTGGAAAGGACAACTATCTCACTTTTAAAACAGTAAGGGAGGCAAGTCCTGATAATTTTGAAGATACCTATATTAACTACTATGTTCCATTAAAGGAGTATATTGAAAAACTTCCGGGACAAATTCTTAAGCCTCTTGATGCTGCTTCCTATTGTTTGAAATCAGTTAAAGAATAGCACCCAATCTGCTTTAAACCCTACCCCCCTGATATCGGCGAGATCCGATGTTGGGGGTTTTTTTCAGTCAAATATACTGCAAACCCGCTAATATCCTTGAAATTTTAGGATAAAATTATCATAGTACGCTAAACAGTTACAAAGGATATTCCATGAGTAAAAATTTATATCAAAAAGTCTGGGACGCTCACACGGTAGCACAGCTATCCGATGGCTCAATCCAGTTATTTATCGGAACACACCTGATTCATGAGGTAACCAGCCCGCAGGCATTCGGCATGCTAGAGGAGAAGGGCTTGAAGGTGCAGTACCCGAACAGGACATTTGCTACGGTTGACCACATTGTCCCTACAAATGAAATCAGCGAACCATACAGCGATCCTTTGGCCCAGAATATGATTGATGCAATACGCAGCAATACAGCCCGGCATGGAATCACCTTTTTTGATACCGATACCGGTAAACAGGGAGTTATACATATCGTAGGTCCCGAACAGGGACTTACCCAACCGGGTATGACTATTGCCTGTGGTGATTCACACACCAGTACCCACGGTGCCTTCGGAGCCATCGCTTTCGGAATCGGCACAAGCCAGGTACGGGATGTGCTGGCTACCCAGACTATCAAGATGAATAAATTGATGGTACGCCGCATAAATATAACGGGCACCTTGGGTGAAGGTGTTTCTGCCAAAGATATTATCCTGCATATTCTGAAAGAGTTGGGAGTAAACGGTGGAACTGGTTATGCTTATGAATACGGCGGAGAAGTGATTGATCGTCTTTCAATGGAAGAGCGTATGACCATATGTAATATGTCCATTGAGGGAGGAGCCCGCTGCGGGTATATCAATCCCGATCAAACAACTTTCGATTATCTACATGGACGCCCCTACTCCCCCAAAGGAGAAGCGTGGGATAAAGCCGTAACAGCATGGAAAGAGCTGGCAAGTGGTCCGGATGCTAAGTACGATGATATATTGACCTTTGATGCGGCTGATATCGGTCCAACAGTGACCTGGGGTATCAACCCCGGACAGGGACTCACCATTGATCAGGCAATTCCCTTTGTGGACAGTCTAGCATCTGAGCTGCAGAACAGTGCCCGGGAAGCCCTTGAGTATATGGATTTTCAGGAGGGGCAATATATCGAAGGCACCCCTGTAGATGTGGTTTTTATCGGTTCCTGCACTAACGGCAGGCTCAGCGATCTTCAGGAAGCAGCCGATGTACTGAAAGGACATAAGGTAGCTCCCGGTGTAACTGCACTTTGCGTACCCGGTTCCCAGATTGTGGCACGGCAGGCTGAAGAGCTGGGATTGGATAAGATTTTCACGGAAGCGGGTTTCCAGTGGCGGCAGGCGGGATGTTCTATGTGTCTGGCTATGAACCCGGATAAACTGGTGGGACGACAGATGTGCGCCAGTACCAGTAATCGAAATTTCAAAGGCCGTCAGGGATCACCCACCGGCCGGACTATTTTAGTAAGTCCCATTATGGCAGCAGCAGCCGCTGTTACAGGCAAGATCAGCGACGCACGTAAAGTTTTCGTTTAAGCAAGGAGAGCGAGTATATGGCATTGGAAAGAATTTTAAAGAGATCGGGTCAGGCTGTTCCTGTCCCGGGTGACGATTTAGATACCGACCGGATTATTCCCGCACGATTTATGAAATGCATAACTTTTGATGGTTTGGGCGAATTTCTGTTTTATGATGTCCGTAAAACTGCAGACGGCAGTGATACCGATCACAATCTGAACAAACCTGAATATGCGGATGCATCCATTATAATCTCCGGCAATAACTTCGGCTGCGGAAGCTCTCGGGAACATGCCCCGCAGGCTATTGCCAAGGCGGGTTTCCAGGCGGTTATCGCCGAAGGATACGCTGAGATTTTCTTTGGAAACAGCACTCAGCTGGGTATTCCCTGCGTTACAGTAAGTTATGAGGATCGGATAAAGCTGGCTGAATCGGTTACTGCAGATCCGGGTCAGGAGATCACGATTGATCTGGAAAAAGAGTGTGTTCTGTATGTTGATGGAAAACTGCCCTTCTCAATGCGCTCATCCAGCCGACAATCTTTGATTGACGGTAATTGGGATCCGCTGCAGGAGCTGATTGATAATAAATCCATGGTTGATGCGGTTGCAGGCAGCCTGAGCTACGTAGATTAAGCGGCTGAAGGGAGTCGAACCCTGGTCAAGATTTTGGAAAAACGGATATCCAACCGAATGTATCTGGTTGATATATTACTGATTTCTGTTACAATCATTCCATGAAAAACTTTCTAAAACCGGAAAGCTTCCGGGATTTAACCATACTCAGACTCAATAATACCCAGACACTGGTAATATCATGCGATTCATGCGGTGGAATCGGGGAAAAATCGAGTGATGTTATTCAGGTTTCACCTGAAATAACCGGATACTACACTGCCCAGGTAACTCTGGCTGAGGTACTGGCAGTCGGTGCCAGGCCAATTTTCCTGATAAACACTCTATCAACGGAAATGGATCCGACCGGGAACATCCTGAACAGGGGCATTGAAAAAGCCCTGAAAGAGATCAATCTTTCAGAAGGGACTCTTATTACCGGGAGCACCGAGGAGAATATACCTATGGTGCAGACCGCTTTGGGACTGACTGCTGTCGGCATTATCGAAGGTCATCCCTGGAGTCCTGCGGTTAGCCATGAAGGATGGGGTGTCTATGTAGTAGGGAAGCCTAAAGTGGGTCCGGCAGTTGCGGCAGATGAGGGAAGAACCATTTTAACCCTTCCCGATTATGTAAGCCTTTCAGAATTTCCCAATCCAAAAGAGATCCTTCCTGTAGGTTCAAAGGGCATTCGTTATGAAGCGGAACTCATGGCACATATGAGCGGATTACAAATTTGCTGGGAGGAAGATCTCTCTATTGATATAGAGGCATCCGCCGGTCCAGCAACCTGTGCTGTCATATCAATGAACCGGGAACATGCTGCAGCTTTATCAGAAAGATGCAAAAAGCAAGTAACATTGATAGGAACCATGATAAAACTGCCTTAGAAGAAAAAATTTCCATACCAAATGACAGTTCGTACAGATGGTTGTCGTTACCTTGCAGCCGGATATAACCAGTTCTACCGATGTGCAGCAGAAATGATGTGACAACCCAGTGTATGCATTTGTACATCGAGTAGGAGGCGGGATTACTCCCGCCGTCCTCTCACACCACCTGGCATACGGTTCCGTACCACGGCGGTTCGTAGTCCATTACGATACGTTAACACATTGTCAACGAACGAATACATACCAAGGGTATCGAAATAC
>JABMQR010000350.1 GCA_013202335.1 Bacteroidota bacterium | reverse complement strand
GTATTAGTGTATATGCAGATTCCTGCTGCAATATTAGCAGGAATCCGGTAATTAAAATCTTTCTTTATCATTATACTTCTTCCACAATGATGTTTGTATTAGTGTATATGCAGATTCCTGCTGCAATTTCCAATGATCTCCGCGCTATTTCAGGTGCTTCAAGGTCTGATGAATCAAGGTAAGCTTTTGCTGCTGCAAATGCATACATACCACCGGACCCTATTGCAATAGCTCCCTCCTCAGGCTCTATCACATCTCCAGTTCCTGAAATTAAATAAATTTTACTGGAATCAGCAACCAGCATCATCGCCTCAAGTTTTCGAAGTGCACGATCAGTTCTCCACTCCTTGGCCATTTCGACTGCTGCCCGGGTTAAATCACCATTAAATTGATTCAGTTTTTTTTCAAAGAGCTCAAATAACGTAAATGCATCGGCGGTTGCTCCTGCAAACCCTGTAATGACCTTATCATGAAACATTCTGCGAACCTTCCGGGCATTCCCTTTCATTATGGAATCCCCAAGGGTCACCTGTCCGTCCCCTGCAATTGCAGTCTTTTCATTTTTTCTTATGGCTAGAATTGTCGTTCCCTTGAAACTCATTTTCTGTATTATCTCCTGATTTTTGTATTTTTCTACTTACTTCTTATAAATAATTACTTTATAACCATACTGATACATCAAACACTAGATTTCAACCATGTGGATGACTTTTTTTGTATACTTCTTTTAATCTGCCCGAACTAACATGGGAATAAATTTGTGTGGTTGATACATTTTCATGTCCAAGCAGTTCCTGAACAACCCGGATTCCTGCATTATTCTCAAGTATATGCGTTGCAAAGGTATGTCTGAAGGTATGCGGAGTTATTTTTTTAGGTATACCAAGTTTTTTAGTATATCTTTGAAATACATAATGGACACCCTGAGGCGTCAATCGATGCCCCCTATTATTCACAATCAAGGCACTCCGGTCATCCGGTTTAATATCCTGTGGTTGCTGTCGTGCACTTTTTAGGGGAATGTACAACGAAAGTATTTCCTGAGCTGATGGTGTTAAAAAAACGAATCTATCTTTATCACCTTTCCCATGTACTAATATTGTTTTCTCAGCAAGCTGGACATCCGCAACATTCATGCCGGTCAGTTCGGACAACCTGCAGCCGGTTGAGTAGAGAAGTTCAAAAATAACTTTATCCCGTATTCCCGCAAAATCATTTTCCGGAGCTTCCAGAATTCTCGCTACTTCTTCATGGGAGAGAACAGAGGGAAGACGCCTGCCTCCTCCTACTCCTTTTATTCTACTGAAAGGATTTAGTTCGCAATATTCATACCGTATACAGTAGGTGAAAAAACCTTTAACACCCGATAAAATTCTATTCACACTATTTGTACTGTACCCGGAACGTATAATAACTGCCAAAAACCTTCTTGCCTGCTCATATGAGATTTCAATTATTTCCTTATTCTGTTCTTTACAAAACTGTTCGTATTTTTCAAGATCCTGACGATAAGCAATAACCGTCTTTTCAGAAAGTTTTCGTATATCACGCAGGTAGAGGATATAGTTTTCCAGCAATTCATTCATTGACTCATCAGCCTCTTAAATCATAGTTTAAACCAGGTGTCCTGAAATCTGTACATAGCTCCTTCCCTGGAGCCGGATGCAAGAATCTTACTTCGAAAGGATGCTAATTCTTCTCTTTTAATAACAGAAATATCTGGGACCATTTTAGGATTCCAACCCCAATCAGTACAAACCTCTCTCAATGAAGATAGTACAGAAGCACCCTCTTCGGCAAGTTTTTTTGTACCTTTTGATGTTCGCGACAGCAGACCCGATTTGTGAACGTAAACATCCCTGCCCTGTTCAAGCGCAAAAGAAGCTGTAATTAATGCACCTGATCGTTCCGGAGCCTCAATAATACATACGGCCCGGCATAATCCACTGATTATTCTGTTTCTGGCGGGAAAATTCCATCTTAGTGGAGGCTCAAGAGGGGGATACTCACTCATAATTCCCCCATTATGCTCAAGCATTCTGGAAATTGTACGTAAAGATGAAGCGGGATATATATTTCCAATACCACTGCCTAACACACCCCAGGTTTTTCCTGAAACAGAAACTACACCTGTATGAGCAGCAAAATCAATCCCTATAGCCAACCCGGAAATTATAGGAATGCCTGCTGCACCTGCTTCTAAACCTAACATAAATGAAGCTCTGTCAGAAGCAGGAGAAGCATGTCTGGTTCCCACTACCCCCACTGCAGGAGATTCCTGTGGTGGAAGAGTCCCACGATAATAGAGCAGAAAAGGGGGGTCATAAATTTCCCGCAAAATAGCCGGATATAAAGGATCATCCAGACAAACTATATGAGCGTTGTTGGTTTTCACCCAGTTATCAATCATTTCTGCTTCCAAAAGAACTGTTTGTGGACAATAGTTATGCAGACGAATCCTTCTTCCCAACAAATACTCAATCTCTCTGCAGCTAAGCTGCAACAAATCCCGCCTATCAACCAGATATGACGACAATAAAACCTTTTCTTTTGCTTTAAGCCCAGGAATCCTGCTAATTGTTATTTTACCCAGTAGGTTCATTCTTGCACCTCTCTATACCTACTGACTGAAATTGAACAGAAAAATATTCAATTATGAGCAGAAAAGATTGAAAAAGTGAAGAATCCCGTGGTAGAGAACCTATACAAACTATCAACTGAAACCAGATTCTTATTCCCTCCGGCTTCAGTTCAGTATAAAATCATTTACTATCAATTGTACCAGGATGAAACTTGTTATAGTTTTTTTGTAATTCAGCAGTACTTATATGAGTATAAATTTGTGTAGTACTTATATCTGAATGTCCCAGGAGCTCCTGCACGACGCGAAGGTCTGCACCGCCATTGAGTAAATGAGTAGCATAAGAGTGCCGTAACGTATGGACTTTAGCAGAAAGACCAGCCTCATTTGCATATTTTTTCAACCTTACCCAAATACTTTGCCTGTGCAAAGCCTCCCCCCGTATTGAAAGAAAAACTGCTTCAGTCATTCTTTTCTCACTAGAGAGCAAAGGTCTTGATTTTAGAAAGTATTTTTTAAGCTCCACAGCTGCTCTACTGCCCAATGGGATAATACGTTCTTTATCTCTTTTCCCTATAACACGTAATAAATTTTCTTCAAGAAACAAGCAATTCATTTTGAGTCCTGAAGCCTCACTAACCCGCAAGCCTGCTGAGTATATAAGTTCAAAAATGGCTCTGTCACGTATTCCAATTATGGTATCATTGGGAATACCTGCAAGAATACTTTCCACTTCAGAAACGGTCAGGACTTTCGGGAATTTTCTGGAGGTTCCGGGGGATTCGATTTTTTCAGTGGGATTATCCGCACGAATATTCTCATTGATAAGAAATCGAAAAAAAGAGCGTAGAGATGAAAGGATTTTAGCAATTGTTCTTTTATCAAGACTTTTTGAGCGGGCGCCCCGATCAGCCAGATAACTAACCAGAACAACCGCATCTGTTTTCTCCGGAGAAACTCCTTTAGTATCAAGATATAAAAAGAGTCTTTCAATTTCCTGGGTATAAACCAAAATGGTCGATTCAGACAACCGCTGCTCAAGAGTCAGATAGTCCTGATATGTTTCCAGAAGCAGCCTGTCTGATTCTGCAGCCATATTTATGAATCCTGTTCAGAATCCTGTTTATATCTGAGTACTGCCGGATAAGAGAAATCTTCCGGCAAATCATCTCCGGCACCTAACTTCCGCTGCAGGTCTTCCCACCTGTCAACAGTTATAACTTCATCAGATTTGTGTCCAGGAATTGCAGTTTGAGATACTGGTTCTCTGTGTTTAACTACAGAGGATATCCCTTTTGGATGCTGTGGTGTGAGTTTTACAGAACCATTATCGCTAATATCCTTAGGTCTGCTAAATCCTGTTGCAACAACAGTAACCTTAATTCGATCTCCCAGTTCAGGATTGTACGCCTGTCCGGCAATGATAAGTGCATCGTCATCTGCATTTTGTGTTATTATTTCGACAACATCCTGATACTCTTTAAGAGTAAGGTCATCGCTGCCGGCAAGGTTTACTAAAATACCCTTGGCTCCCTCAATTTTTGCATTTTCCAGAAGCGGATTATTAATAGCCGCCGTAGCTGCATCTACTGCTCTGTTTTCTCCCTCACCGATACCAATACCCATCAAGGCGTCTCCACGACCTTTCATAATGGTCCGAACATCTGCAAAGTCAATATTAATTTCTCCGGGTTCAGTAATCAATTCGCTTATGCCCTGCACTCCCTGTCTGAGAACATCATCGGCTATCTGAAAAGCCTGTTTTATAGGAGTGTTATTCTCAACTATTTTAAGCAGATATTGATTTGGGATAATAATGAGTGTATCAACACTTTTCCGCAGTTTTTCTATTCCCTCAGAGGCAAGTTTGAGTTTTTTCTTCCCTTCAAACAGGAATGGAGAAGTTACAACAGCCACAGTTAATGCATTAATTTCTTTCGCTATCTCAGCTATAACCGGTGCAGCACCTGTCCCTGTTCCACCACCCATACCGGCAGTGATAAAAATCATGTCAGTGCCGTCAAACAGTTCTTTAATTTCCTCACGGGATTCCATTGCAGCCTGCTCACCAATTTCAGGGATACCACCCGCCCCAAGACCATTAGTAAGTTTTGATCCAATCGGCATTCTGGTATGAGCATTTGACCTTTGTAAAGCCTGCATATCTGTATTCAGAACAACATAATGAACTTTCTTAAGTCCTGCTGCAATCATACGATTAACAGCATTCCCGCCACCGCCGCCTATGCCGATAACTTTAATATCTGTGGGTGTGGATCGATCTACATCAGCTGATTCACCGATACCCTCAAAAATCTCAATATTCATGATTCCTCCAGTAATTTTAACAAAAAGTAGTTTCTACTGATTAAAATAGAAAAACTACCACTACATATTTATCCATTTTAAAAAAGCATATCAAATAAATCCTTAACTTTTTTCAGTATAGGATTTTTTTTATCCGATGTTTTTGTATTCTTGCTCCTGTGTGTTCGCACATGGCTCAAATCACCTTTTCTTTTCGATTCATACATTACAAGCCCGATAGCTGTTGAATATTGCGGATCAAGATATCTGCTTTCCAGCCCTTCAACAGGCTTTGGAAGTCCCAATCTTGTCTGCAGACCAAAAACTTCAGCAGCCAGTTCAACTGTACCCGGCAGCATAGATCCGCCTCCGGTAACAACAACTCCACCGCCAAAAGATCCTGATGTTTTGTTTTTCGCAAGCAGTCCTTTGAGAATTGAGAATATCTCCACCATTCTTGGTTCGATAATTCTGCATAACTCTCTTTTAGGTATTTTTATTGATGGCCATCCACCCACCTGAGGAATAATAATATCTTCATGTTGTGCAACAAGCGGCCCATAACAACATCCATGCTCACATTTAAGCTCCTCAACCAGGCTTTTGGGTTTGTTAAGAATATAAGCAAGGTCAGCTGAAACTTGATTTCCACCCATATTAATTCCACCAACATAGTATGGAGCTCCCCCAATATAACCAATCATATTGGTCATACCACCACCAATATTAATCAGCAATGTACCCATCTCTTTCTCTTCCCGGGAAAGAACAGCCTCAGAGTCAGCCAACTGCTGAAGTATCATTCGCTGGACCTGAAATCCAGCTCTGTTAATACATTTCTTTATATTTTGGGAAACGAGAACGGATCCGGTTACAATCATAACTTTTGTCTCAAGACGATGGCCAAGCATATCGATAGGATCTTTTATCCCCCCCCGACCATCAACGCGAAACTCCTGGACAAGGGTATGAAGTATTTCTTGATCAAGCGGCAGTTCAAATGCCCGTGCCACTTCCATCGACTTGTAAATATCTTCTTTTCTTATTTCCTGATCCTGATCACTGATACCTACAACACCTTGTGAGTTTAGTCCTGAAATATGCTGCCCGCCAATACTTATGACGATATGTTGAAGTTCCCTTCCTGTTTTAAGTTCAACATCCTCGATTACTGAAGAGACAACTTTAAAAGCTGTTTCAATGTTTTCGACGGCCCCGGCTCTGATTCCCTCAGAAGGTCTTTCACTGACACATTCAATACGGACTACACCATCCCGGTCAATAGAACCGACAACTGCACAAACTTTTGAGCTTCCAATATCAAGACCTAATATATGATTTCCAACAGGCATATTCGTCATCCCTTTCTACAACCGACATATTGCTGCATCATTATGTACAGCAATCCGGATAAATTCTTTTTCCCATGACTCAGCCATTTCCACAACTGATTT
>JABMQR010000349.1 GCA_013202335.1 Bacteroidota bacterium | reverse complement strand
GTTCGTTGTTATACTGTACATCACCCTAGCTGGCTAGGGCTTCGTATTCTTCCTTGCATCTCCCTGCCGGGTACTGCCTGAGAACCTGTAAGTTTAAGCTGTACTGAGTACTAGCCTGCTAACTGAATCTGGAAAGAGACAGATTATTGGATTATTTCTATAAATCTGAGGATCTTTCAAAATTAGGCATTTTGAAAGATCAACCTTGGACTAAAGGCTATGCCACATAGGTTATATTTCCAGAGGGAAAGTGATAGGTGTTAGCAAACTGGCACGAATAGCCGACATGTTTTCCAGGAGGCTGCAAATCCAGGAAAGGCTTACTCAGCAAATTCCCCGGGCTATTATGGATGAACTGCAGTCTGAAGGCGTTGGTGTGGTTATGGAATGCAAGCACATGTGTATGATGATGCGTGGAGTTGAGAAACAAAATTCCATTATGACTACATCATCTGTCACTGGGTCATTTCACGATGATCAGGCAACACGGATTGAGTTTCTAAAACTTATAGGAAAATAGAGAAAGTTAATCTTCCAGATTAAAAAGCTCTTTAACTGCCTGCCTGTTCCTCTCATTGAAAAAATCATGATCCGCATACATACTTTCTATACGGTCAGCATAGAATTCTGCTGTCTTATATCGAACCAGCTTCATTGTTGAATTGATGAGTCCATCATCCTCGGAAAATTCCTTTGGGATTATTTCAAAAGTCGCTGGTATCCACTGTGAAGGAACGCTGTCAGAAATCTTTGGTTCAAAGACATAGACCTGCTTCACGTATAGCCTCAAGAGCCTCCTGCACAGTTTTTGCTCCTGCTTCCTCTAACATTTTTTTTGTCTGTTCAATCTGCAGGGTGAGTAATCCGGTAGTAAAATTTTTGTGGTCGTTATAGACCATAACCTGGCTTACGAGATCACAATTATTAATAATTGCCTCTTCTATCTCTTCGGGAGAATATTTCTCACCGTCAGGAGCAATCAGCAGGGCTTTGGCGCGACCTGTAACTACTAAATAGCCATCGATATCATAGTAACCCAGATCTCCGGTCCACAACCAACCTTCCCGCAGAACTTCTTCGGAGGCTTTCGTATTCTTAAAGTATCCCTTCATGACATTCTCGCCCTGAATGACAATTTCACCACGTTCACCAACAGATGCCTCTACAGAGTCATCCTTCATAATTTTGCACGTTACACTGGGAGCAACCATCCCGCTTGTCCCAAACTTGTGCTGATCCGGTGAGTTTGAACAGATTACAGGGGCTGCTTCGGTAAGACCATATCCCTGATAAACAGGCATTCCGATTGCTGCAAAGAAATCCTGCTGTTTTACCTCAAGCAAAGCTCCTCCGCCTACACAGAACTCAATCCTGCTTCCAAAAACTTCCCGCAGTTTAGGAAAAATAAGAAGAGACGCCAGGGTATACGAAATAACCGTTGCCAGCTTTGTTCCAAATGAGGGCTTTCGTGAACCGTCACCATTTCGCCGAATTCCGGCAGCCAGACCTTTTCGAAAAATAGATTCAATTAATCCGCCCTTAGCAGCTATACCTGCACTCATTTTTTTCATAAAATTACCTGAAATTGCCGGTACGGTCATCATAAAATGAGGATTAACCTCTTTAAGGTTGATCGGTAAATTTCTGATTATATTCATGCTGCCGCCGCGTGCATCCACAAAATGCAGAGTAACTCCACGAAGCAGTGCCGCATAGAGTCCGACGGTATGTGCAAAAGAGTGGTCGAGAGGCAGAACTATCAAAGTTTCATACACAGCATCCGGAAGTTGAAAGACCTCAACGGCATCTACTGCATTTGCGTAATAATTCAAGTGAGTGAGCATAATCCCCTTGGGATTTCCTGTGGTACCGGATGTATAGCAGATATTCACCGTATCATGTTCATCAACTGCATTCTCGATATCACTGATCAATGAGGGAGTATCTGTTAATGCTTGTCTGCCCTCTTCAATAAGTCTACTAAAAAGAACAGTACCAGTTCCACGCTTAAGTGAGTGTTCTTTTTCAACAGAAATAAGGTTCTGGTCCTCTTCATCCAAATAGATAAGCAGGGGTTTCTCATCAAATTGATCATATGCCTGAGAAATTTTCTTAATCGTATTACTTGAAATGAGAAAACCTTTAGCCTCGGAATGATTCACTCTGAAAGCAATCTCTTCAGGAGTAAGTTTAATTGACATAGGAACAGATATACAGGAGGCCTTAACCACACCAAATTCACCAATAACCCAATGAGGTCGTCCCTCAGCCAGAATTCCCAGAGCAGTATCTTTAGCGAACCCACGGCTGATAAGCGCTGCTGCAATCAGTTCAGATTCTGCATCCACATCAGCATACGTCCAGGGTTTCCACCCACTATCAGTTTTCATAGTGGTATAAGCTCTTCCGGGGTATCTGCCCGCTGCTTCATGCAGTAACCTGATAATAGTTCTCATACAATGCTCCTTATTCTATGTAACCTTGATCATTATTCTTAACCCAAAGTTTTTTCAGTGTTTTTTCCAGCCTGTTTCCCAGAACCTCTCCTCCGGAAGTAGTAACATCATCCTCATTATCTCACAATGATTTTCGGGGATAATTTTTTCTGTCAGGAATCATACTTTTGGAGATACCACTTGATAGTTTTTCTTAAGCCTGCATCAAGGTCAGTTTCCGGAATCCAGTCCAGCTCTTTCTCAATTTTTGAATGATCAAGTGCATAATGTCTGTCATGCCCAGGGCGATCCTGCACAAAGGAGAGTAACCCCAGAAGCCTTTTACGTGAAATACCCGCTTCATCCGCTAACATGCAGCACAGCATCTGTACCAAATCTATATTCTTTACTTCATCTCCGCTTCCTACTGCATAGGTTCCGCTTATCTGCCCTTTTTGGACTATATCCCAGATTGCTTTTGCATGATCACCTACATACAACCACTCCCTAACCTGCATTCCATCGCCATAGATCGGCAGAGATTTTCCTGTCAGCATACGGCTGATCATAGCCGGTATCAATTTTTCCTCATGCTGATTTGGACCATAATTATTTGAACTGTAGGATATAGTTACAGGCAGCCCATAGGTATGGTAATAAGATTTTATCAGATGATCCGCTGCTGCTTTTGATGCGGCATAGGGATTGCGTGGACAATAAGAAGATGTCTCAGAAAATTTTCCGGAAATACCAAGAGAACCAAAAACTTCATCAGTACTTATCTGGTGAAAAAGCACATCATCTCTGTCTCTCCAATAGGCACGGGCCGCTTCAAGCAGTGTGAAAGTCCCGCTTACATTTGTCTGTACAAACCTACCTGGATCAAGTATCGAAGTATCAACATGTGTTTCTGCTGCAAAATGGATTACAGTATCAATTTCAAACAGTCTGAACACCCGGGATAGAGTATCTGAATTGTTTATATCACCCTTCTCAAAAAAGTATCGTCCCCCGGCACCAATGCCGCCAAACTGCTTTTGAATAGCATCCAGATAGCTGACACTCCCGGATGCTGCAGTGGTGAGGAGATCGTAAACAACCACCCTCCCGGTAAAATCACTCTGATTAAACAGATGATGGACAAAATTGGAACCAATGAACCCGGCACCGCCGGTAACCAGTATGTTTTTTAATGATCTCATAATCTCAAGTATACTTGGGTTTTTGATTTTTGTGCATTTTTTCTCTATATGAAAATCTCAGCTACTGTTTCTCCAAAAAGAGTCTTAACTCAAAATTATCCTTTTACATCTCTAAAAACAAACAGCTTCTCAAGATCAGAGGCAGTGATATCTGAAAGATCAGCAATATGAAGATCGCAATTACTGCCGCTAACTGATTCCCCTACTCCTACAGATTTCATTCCCGCAGCATTAATCCCCTCAATTCCTGGTTGAGCATCCTCAAATCCAACACATTCATCAGGTAATAAACCAATCCCCTCAGAAGCTTTGATAAATATTTCCGGATCCGGTTTACCAAACTCAACACTTGAAGCTGATACAATGTAGCCAAAATGATCTGATAAACCCAGTTTATCTATAATATAACCAGCATTCCTGCTGGCAGATGCCAAAGCTGTTTTTACTCCCCTTTTTCGCAATTGAGAAAGAAGTTCAATAGTACCAGGCATAATATCACGGTCTGAAAGGTCATCAAGTAATTCCAGATATCGTTTATTTTTTTTCTCAGTCATAGCTTGAATTTCTGTTTCAGTCAGTAATATGTTATTTTCCCCAGCGATAATCAGCAATGACTCAGATCGCGAGACTCCACGAAGCCGGTGATTTATCTCTCTGGTAAAAACCCAACCCATCTCATTAGCCAGGTATTTCCAGGCAAGATAGTGATAATCATCTGTAGAGGTAATAACACCATCCAAATCAAAAACCGCCCCTTTGAATTCCGGACCCGTTTTCACCCTTAAGGGTTCATCACCAACCATAAGTTTTTTATTTCGATGTACCACCTCAATACTCTTCCGGCTGGCTTCCAAACACGTTTCTTTACATATATACTCAGTCCATTCCGAATTTATTCGTACAAACAGTAATCCGGAACTGGTTTTTAGAGAAAATTCCAGCTTCTCCCAGTTTTCAGGAAGATAGTGAGGATATATCCAGGGAACTCCTTCTCTATACCGTAATCCGGCAAAACCATATACAACCAACATCCAGGATCCTGCCATAGAGGCAGTATGGAGACCCTCACTGGTATTCCCCTGCAAATCATCGATATCAACAAAAGCAGTGGATCGTGCATAGTTTTTACCTATATCACAATACCCAAGTTCCAGAGCAATTATTCCCTGAATACAGGCTGAAAGAGAACTATCTCCTGTGGTTAACGGCTCATAGTAATCAAAGTCCCGTCTTTTCTGTGAAAATGAATACTGATCATGGAGCAGCAGCAGTGCAAGGATAGTATCGGCTTGTTTTATAACCTGATGCCGATAGATTACTAGTGGATGATAATGAAGGAGCAGAGGAAAACTGGAATTGGGAGTCGCTGCAAGATCCCATCGTTCCCTCTCAAGAAATGCGTCATCCTGGGGATGAATGCCGAGTTTAGTATCATAGGGGATATACATTAATTCCGATGCACGGTGCCATTCTACAGCTTCACTATCCATAAGAAATATATCAAGACTCAACTGTCTAAAAAATTCCGGAGAATTTTTCTTAAGTTTATAAAACCATGATGCTGCTTTTTTTAGATGATTTGCGGCCATAGAATTAGTATAAAAATTATTGTTTACCAGAGCTGAATATTCGTCCGGTCCGGTTACTTCGTTAATACAAAACTTCCCCGATTTTCGGGAATTGTAAAACCCCAACGATAACCAGAGCCTTGCAGTTTCAAACAGCATCTCTGCCCCGCCCTCAAACAGTAGGGTTTCATCACCGGTTATCTCTATATACTGTATCAGACTGAAAATAATATCAGCATTTATATGATACTGTGCCGTCCCGGCAGGAAAAAAAGCTGATGCTTCTATTCCATTTATTGTTCTCCAGGGATATAAAGCCCCTTCTTCAGTAAGTTCAGCAGCTCGTTTTCTTGCATGATCCAGTATGGAAATCCGGTATTTTAGTAAACTACGTGCTATTTCCGGGCTGGTACTGGTAAAAAAAGGCATTGCATAAATTTCGGTATCCCAGAAGTAGTGTCCTTCATATCCGCATCCAGTAAGACCTTTCGACGAAAGACTGGTATATCCATCTTTCCCGGTTGATTGATATAACTGAAATATATTAAATCGAAGTGTTTTCTGAAATTCGGGATCACCCTTAATTATTACATCGCTGGAGTTCCAAAAAGTCTTGAGTTCTTCTCTCTGCAGGTCTGCAAGCCCACTATATCCCAGGTTTATACCACTTTCAAGATTTATCCTGTACTCTGAGTAGAGTCGATCCTCATCCTCTTTTTTGGCTGTACAATAAAAATAGAGTTTTTCAATCTCTATGATTGTAGAGCTTTCATTCACAGAAGCCGGTGAACTTATACAATAAAATGAATTCTCACTCTGATCCTCCGGCATGCTTTCACATTCCTGACCGGAAATTACTGAAAGTGCATTACCACAAAGAAGGGATAACCCGCTATTCTTAGTATGGAAAAGTGTTTGAACAGAAAGAAACTTCTCCCTCTTTTCCCGTATTTGGGAAATTTGAACAAGGGGTGAAATAGCATGAGAGCCGCCAACTCTTGGGTCATCGGTATTTTCCGGGCGACTATCAGCCACTGCTATTCCTGAATGTATTGTTATCGGGTGTGTTCCCTGCTGCTCGATCCTAATCCTCATTCCACCAATGTTTTTATACCGGTAAGAAACCAGATGTTCCCATACAATCGACAGATGATCTCCATTGGGGCTCTCCCATTCAACTCTCCTGGTTAATGTACCATTTTTCAGATCAAGTTCACGGTTGAATGAGTGTAATACTCCTGACTGCATAGAAAACTTATATTCACCTGAATAAATTTCTATAAACCTGCAATCAGGAACATCTAACATTGTCTGATTGAATTCAGCAAACCCATAAGCCCGTTCCCCATACGTAATCGGAGTACTCTCATAAAATCCATTAACAAAAACCCCGGGATGGTATGCTGGCTCTCTCTCAACAAAGAATCCCCGCAAACCCAGAAAGCCATTTCCCAGTGAGAAAATACTTTCTTGTTGAGCATTTGCTCTCAGATCAAAAGAGGCTTGTGTGATTTTCCAACTATCTGCCATACAAATTCTCCCAAATCCTGCCTTCGCTTACCTAAGCAAATGTGGTGCTACCCCTCACATCTTTTAACCAGAGCAAATCCCATGGCTGCAGACAGAGGTCATTCTGATATAATTTACCTGTGAGAATATCTATCAGTTCTTGAGAGGTTTTACCAAAGTAGAGATTTTCGAGTTTCATTTCCTGAGATGAGTCAGAAAAATTTGCAAAAACCAAAACATCACCATCCGGTCCACTTCTGGCATAACCCAGAATATGCCGATGTTCATGATCAACTATTCTGCAAGGTCCCATGTCGAAAGCCGATTCCCTCTTTCTGATTGAAAAGAGATGCAGTATCTCCTTGTAGAGAGATGCGATTGGAGTTTTACTGTTTGATACATTCCCCGCTGCAGCCCAGTCAAAGGAGGGTCTGTGTACCCAACGCGAATCCGAACCAAAATCCTTTCCCCGTTCAGTACCACCGGCATAGGTATAATCATTAAGCATTCCCAGTTCGTCTCCTAAATAAAGCAATGGGATTCCTCCGGCACTGGCGGCTATACCATATAAAAGACGAATTCGTTTTATGGCATGATTGATTAATAATGGATCGCCCTTCTCCAGAGCTTCCTCCAAACCAGCAAGTGACGCACAAGTACCTGAAATTCTGGAGTCGCCGGTCTCAGAGTTCTCCTGAAACGGAAGACCGCGGGCAAAACTCCCGGGAAACTGGTTAGTATAAAACTGATTGAGAAATTTTCTGTGGTTAAAAGCATCAATTCCTACTTCACTTGCGTCATTATCATCAAAAGTCCAGCCTATATCATCGTGACAGCGAACATAGTTCACCCAGGCACAACCATCAGGAATTTTCATATGTTTCTCTATAGATTTCCGTAAGAGTACAGGATTTCTTGTTGCCAGAGCTTCCCAGGAAAGAGCCATTAATAGCGGATTATAGGACAAAGAGCACTCTTCAGGATCTATATACTGCAGAACTTCATCCGGGTGGACTATCGCTTCAGACTTAAATTGGAGTACCGGTGCAGCTATTGAAGCTGCTAACTTGAGAGCACGGATTAAGGTATGCACTTTGGGCAGACTTTCACATCTTGTCCCCTTCTCCTTCCAGAGAAAAGCTGCTGCATCAAACCTGAGTATATCGGATCCTAAATTTGAAAGGAAAAGCAGCTCATTGACAATTGCACGAAAAACTTCGTGGTTCCCATAATTGAGATCCCACTGATAATCATTGAAAGTAGTCCAAACCCATGCATGTAATTCATCTTTCCATGAAAAGCTCCCTTTTCTTACCTGTGGGAAAATATCACGCAAAGTACTGCTATACGCTTCAACATCTGCATATTCTGAAAAAATATAATAGAACTTTTGGTAGTAAGGATCTCCTGAGGCTGCTTTACGAGCCCAGGCATGCATGTCTGATGTATGGTTTAGTACAAAATCCAATGATAGTGCTATATCAGCATTACGAAGAGCTTTTGACAGATTTCTCAGCTCATCAACAGAACCAAGATGTTCATGAAATGACCGATAATCCGATACAGCATAACCACCATCACTTGCACCATGAGGAGATTCATAAATTGGCATTAAGTGCAGATACGTTACACCAAGATTCTTGAGGTAATCTATCCTTTCTATCAATCCATAAAAATTCCCGGCAAATAAATCTACATAACAGACAGCACCAATAGCTTTATGTGACAAAAACCACTCCGATTGCTTTCCAAGTTGTATATCATGCTGTACAAGTTCGGCGGTACGGCTTGTGAAAGCCTGCCAAATATCACCTATGAGACTTTCAAGGAACGTATGAACATCATGCTGAGGTCCATACAGCTCCATCAGCAGCTGGTAGAGGTCGGGGAATTTATAAAGAAATCGTTTCTTGAACTCTTCCCAGCGTTTATGTCTACTGTTTAATCCGGCAAGCTGCTCTAGTATTCTGTCCGTTACCAATGCACACTGATCCATTTTGCTTACCCTTTAACTGAACCTGCCATCAACCCACGTACAAAAAATCTCTGAAGAGAGAAAAATGTAACAAGCGGCAGAATGAGACTAATGAATGCGCCTGCTGTAAGGAGGTGCCAATCTTGTCCACGTGTTCCGATCATATTCAGCAAACGTTGTGTCATTACTTGAAATTTTTCACCTGAACCGCTCATAAACACCATGGCAACCAGCAGATCATTCCAAACCCAGATAAACTGGAATATTGCGAATGAGGCCAATGCCGGTACAGATAGCGGTAAAATTAGTCGAATAAACGTTGTAAAATGCGATGCACCATCTAAAAATGCTGATTCTAAAGTACTGCGGGGAATCGTGCTGATATAGTTAAAAAGAAGATATATTGCCAGCGGCAGCCCAAAACCCGTATGAGCCAGCCATATTCCGAGAAAGGTTCCGTTTAATCCTATTTTTTGATAGTCACGTAGTATTGGTATCAGAGAAATCTGGAGAGGTACTACCAGAATGGCAACAATGGCAACAAACAAAATCTTCCTTCCTGGAAAATCCAGCCAGGCAAATCCATATGCAGCAAAAGCTGCAATAAGTATAGGTATAATTACTGAAGGAATTGTAACGGTAATACTGTTAAGGAATGCTCCCAACATATTATCACCACGTTCAGTTACCTTATCACCATTTGCATTGACGTATGTGAATGGTTTACCACCCATAACCTGCTGATAATTCTCAATTGTCAGTTCCGTAATTTCTCTGCCTGCTGTCCACCATCCAGTCCTGGCAACCTCATCCCTATGTCTGAATGATGTTACAAATACACCAATAGTTGGGATCGTCCAGAGGATACAAATAATGATCAGGATAATACTGACAACCCATCTCTGTCTTTTTTTTGCGCGGCTATACGCGGGTGCTGCCATTAGAACACCTCCCTTTTCCCGAACTGTTTCAGGTTGTACCAGATAACCGGGGTTACTGCGATAAGGATAATGATCGATATCGCCGATCCCCGACCATAGTGTAAAAATTTAAACATTTGTTTGTACTGCTGACTCGCAAGAACCTCGGTACCAAACAACCCATTTGTCATAGCAAATACAATATCAAAAATTTTTAGAGTGAGTAGTAGTATAGTAGTGCTGACTGTGACAATCGTTGATTTGATATAGGGTATAATGATCTGAAAAACAATTCTAAACTCTTTGGCACCATCAATCCTGGCTGCCTCAAGCAAAGTTGACGGAACCTGCTTTATTGCAGCCGAAAGTATTACCATAGCAAATCCAGTCTGCAGCCATACAAGAATAGCTATCAGGAAAAAGGTATTCCACGGCCTGATAGTCAACCAGCTAACCGGGGCACTTCCCAATGCTGTTGTTACAGCATTTAGTAACCCAATTTGTGCAGCTCCTTCGGGTCTGTACGAGTACATAAATTTCCAGATAACACCGGCTCCGACAAATGATATTGCCATAGGCAGGAAAATCAGAGATTTAGCAACTTTTTCAAATTTTACACGGTCTGCCAGCAAGGCTATGATAAGACCGAAGATTACACAAAATCCCGTCCCAAATACCAGCCAATACGTATTATTGAGAAAAGCAGTGAGCATTGTTCTATCGGTGAAAACATATATGTAATTTTTCAAACCAACGAAATCCTTTGAAAATTTACCGAAAAAACTTAAATAGAGACTTCTAAACGTCGGAAGAAATAAATACCAGGTGAGAATGGCTATCGCCGGCCCTACAAAAAGAAATGGTGTAATCTTTTTTTCCCAGGCATCCGGAAGCTTTTGAATCAGATAATTGACTACCAAATAAAGTGCAGCAACTCCACCTACTCCCCAAACAATGGCCACAGCGGTAATAATCAGCTGTGGAGCGCCGCTGTCGCGTAGAAAGATAAAACCTCCATACAAACCAGCAAATGTTATCAGTGGGATGAATAATGTTACACTAATCCTTAATACTCCTACAAGAGTTTTCTGTAGAGGATTGAGTCCATTTTTTTTAATAGTATTTTCTGACATAAAACAGACCTCCTTTTGATAATAGTTATTATACGCGCTATCTTTTTATTCTGAATTTTCCTGTATAGAGAAGAAGCCAGCCGTAAGACTGACTTCTTCATTTTATTGATTATTCCAAAAGCATAAGTGTATCACTTTATGCGCCGGAATCACTTTTTCTACGGCCAACTCTTAAGGCCAGCTTTTTTCAATCTGATCAAGTACTTTGTCGATGGATACACCTGTTACCATATCTGCCATGCCTGTCCAGAAGGAACCTGCTCCAACTTCAGCAGGCATAAGATCTGATGCATCAAACCTGAATACTTCAGCATTAACCAGTATTTTTGCCAGATCTGCTTCGATTTTTGATCCGTAATCTCCAAAATCCTGATCCTGATGTGGAAAAAGCGCACCGCCAGCGGCTGCCCATGATGAACAGGATTCCCAGGTTGTTAGATAGGCGAGAAAATCAGAAATTTCCTGACGATCGTCAAACTGAACAAATTGATCGCCACCACCGAGTACCGGTGTACCCCATTTTGGATTAATGGAAGGAAGTGCAAATACCCCAACAAGTTCTTCTACGTTTGCCTGAACCTCTTCCTGCATAAATCCGAGAATGAAATTACCCTGTCTATGCATAAGTGCTTTTGGGTTGTCTTCAAACAGCGGTTTCACAGCATCACCAAAAAAAGTTGTTGCAACAGCAGCGGTACCACCATAGGTATATCCTTTATCTCCCCATATATCCATCAAATATTCAGCTGCTTTTTTAACTGCCGGATCATTGAATGGTATTTCATGATTTACCCATTTGTCATATTCTTCAGGGCCAGCTGTTCTCAGCATTATATCTTCCATCCAGTCTGTTGCAACCCATCCTGTTGCTGCTCCACTCTCAATACCAACTGACCATGGTGTGTAACCATCAGCCTTCATTTCATCCATCAGATCAATCATTTCGTCCCAGGTCGCAGGTGTTTCATAACCTTCTGATTCAAATACCTGTTTGGGATACCAGACAAAGCTTTTTGCATTTACCCGATGAAAAACACCATATACTTCACCATTATAAGAACCAAGATTCTTCCATGCTGATGTATAGTTTGCATCAATTTTACTGGTAACGTCACTGCTTAACGGAACAAGTACTCCACGTTGTGCAAAGTTTTTCATCAGACCCGGTTGCGGCAGTGCTGCTACATCAGGGGGATTCCCGGCTTCTACCTGCACAAAAATTTGCGTCTCGAACTCGGCCGAGGGCTCATAAACCACATCAATTCCTGTTCGTTCCTCAAAAGGTACCATAGCCTCCTCAAACCGGAGTGCTTCCTGATCCCTAAAAGCCCCAAAAACATTAATCGTTTTTGCTGTGTCCTCTGTTTCCTCTGCTGCACTCGCAAAGACCAGCCCCATTACTGTAAAAAGAATCAATACAATTAACAATTTTTTCATAAGGTTTTCCTCCTTTACCTTTATGATTTCTCATATAAAAACCCAAGGGAATTTTCCCCCTAGGTAGTTTCTCTTTCAATAATCTGGAGACTTAAATGAACCTTCGCACTGGGCGTTTGGGGATTACCCATATGCTCAAGAAGCTTTAATGCAGCTAAATGTCCAGAATGATCCAACGACTGTCGTATTGTGGAGAGATCCATATAATCAGCTGTATCTATATCATCAAACCCCAGAACAGCAATATCCTCCGGAATCCGAAGCTTGAGAAACCTTGCAGCTTTAAGAACTCCTATAGCCTGAGAATCAGATGCACAGAAAACTGCACTGGGTCTATATGGTGTCTGAAGAAGTTTTTTTGCACTCTCGACGGCAAAGTCCATACCATATTCATGAAGTACTATGTTTTTATCCAATAGTTGAGCACCCTTTTTCGCTATTTCAACTCTATATCCGTCAAGACGCTGTTCAGTTGCATGCAGACTATATGCCGGCTGTCCACCCTCTCCCACAAAGGCAAGTTTTGTATATCCTCTCTTAAGGAGGTACTGTGCAGCCATTCTTCCACCAAGGAAGTTATCAATTTCAATACTGGAAACTTCAGGTAGTCCAAACTCAAGACTGACAACAGGTATCTGGTGCAGGAGAAACCTTTCCACATCCTGCTCTGTGAACGGAAGGGACATTATTATGAGTCCATCAATTCTTCCGGTAACAGGAAGGACAGAAAGGTAATTTTCCAACTGCTCATAGGTATCCACTGCATAGGTAATAAGGTCGTAGTGTGTATCTGCCAAAGCCTCATGAATCCCGCGCAACCGCTGAACAAAAGAGGGAGCAGTAAAAAAAGGAGTCAAAACACCTATACGTCTTATCCCGCTTCTTGCTCTGGCAACTGCTTCAGCCAGAGGGACAAATGCGAGTTCACGCATAGCTACTTCTATTTTTAAGCGGGTTTTCCCGGCTACTTTGTCCGGATAATTCAGGAAACGGGAAACGGTTGCTATACTGATTCCTGCATGTGCTGCAACATCATAGATTGTCGTTTTATCTGCCATTATCCTTACCCTGAATAGTTATAGTTTAATAATGTAAGTGCTTTCATAAAACCTATTACATAGTAAAACACAAAAATATGGATGTCAAGTCTTTTTTTTAATTTACTCGATTTTAATCGTCAAATGAGTTCCTGCTTATAAGTAGAATTAGTATTAAAGGGAAATTACCTGAAGGTTATTCCTTAACTAGTGGCACGAAGCGTGGTGTTTTAAAAATAATAACAGAAATGTTGTAGATATTTGAATATTCTTGAGCTTTTTCTGCGTATAGTACATATGAAGATATCAAAAAAGAGTAAACTTATCGTACCCCAAACAACCCGGATAACCCCCTTCACCACTTTTCTTCCACCCCATTGCCCAAACCCTCACTGTACCTGTCACTGGCCAAAAACTATCACCACATTGAATAACCTGAGCTATCCCTGGTACATCCGTGATGGGGTCTACTCCACCGCCCTACAGGGAACTATCCAGCGATACCGCTGTAAACTCTGTAACCAAAAGTTCAGCCAGCAAACATTCCGGCTCTCCTATTACGCGAAACGTTCTGTAGACTATACCGTACTGGAACAGGAACTCTGCAGCTGCACAAACATTCGGGCAACCAGCAGAAAGCTCCACTACTCACGCAGTACGATCACCTTAAGCCATCTAAAGATGAGCCGTCAAACTCTTGCAGCCGAAGTCGCTGTTCGCCAGAACCACACGTTAGGCAGCACTACGATGGTTATTGATGGATTTGAATCATTTGTCGGATCCCAGTATCACCCGAACAACATCAACTTGAGAGTAGCTAGCGATTCCCGCTATATTGCTTCTTTCAACTACGCTCAGCTGAACCGAAAAGGACGGATGACCGATATCCAAAAGAAACGAGCCCTACCGCTTACACAAGAGTATCGGTTACCCACAGGACATTTACAGCAGAAGATCTGGCTGCTCATCAGTTCACACCGAACTAACACCCTGCGTACTATCTGCTCAGATGAGAAGTTGGAGTATAGAGAACCCATAGCTGGGTTAGGCACTTCGGTTATCCATAGACAAATCAGCAGTAAAGCTCACCGTACCGTGCAGAACCCACTATTTGCCGTAAACCAGATAGATAAGATGTTTCGGAAGGATTTGAGTGAGCATGTACGGGAGACACAGTGCTATGCCCGGGATGCAAACAACCAGATGGAACGGTTACAGATCTATTGTGGATACTATAACTATACCAAGAAATTCTTAGTGAAGGATCCGGTAAGTAGGGATGACTGGCATCACAGTGATGAAGCAGGTATCCCCCGGGAGGTAGTCGATGAGGCCAGGAAGGGCCTCTATACACAACGAAGATTTATCTCACATATATATGATGAAATGAGCTTTGATGAAAAGCTGTTATGGTTTCGCCTTATTGGTACGCCGGGAAGACGAACTGCGAAGTATCTCCCAAAGTATATAAGAGATTACGTAAGTTATTCGGAAGTGGGGATGAGTTTAGAATCAGCGGGATACATGGCAATTCCTAAAAGTATCTGATTACTACACATACAAGTTACACATTGCTTCACTTCTCATATATTACGACAATTATTGAGGTTAATTCATCTGGCAGATCATTGAAAGAAAAGAAAACTTGAGAAATCCAGAACGGAGGGGTCGTGTAGTGAGATACGAGTTTCTTTAAGGCAACACCTGCGAAAAGTATATTTTCATCTCAACACCACGCTTCGTGCCACTAGTTAAATTTTGTAG
>JABMQR010000348.1 GCA_013202335.1 Bacteroidota bacterium | reverse complement strand
TTTTTAGGTATTTCCATGTTCATAATTTTAACATGTAAGAGAAAAAGAATATACCGTAAAAGCAGATTTACAGAGGCTTTAATTGCTGATTTTTACCATTTTTGGTTTACCATGTTATAACTTGGGCAGGAATTTGGGTTCCTTACTCTTCTTAAACGGGATATCACGAACCCGCATTGTCAGAAGGTCTTCGCAAATCACGCGATCACTTGATGCTATAATCTCATCAAAATTTTTTGTTGCATCGAACAAACGGCCAGTTAACATATCAGCACGTCCACTGCAAAGTTGTATGGCTAAGTTAGCTACAACCCCAATATCTGTAGCGTGCCCTTCATCAAAAATTTTTTTAAAATCAGGACGCCAACGTCGACCTGCTTCGCTTTGCATCACGTAATCATTCATTGCAGTGCGAACAGGACCAGGACGAATGGCAAAAACATTCACATTATAGTCAACAACTTCGTTGGACAACTCCTCAGTAAGTAGTAATACTGCAGCTTTTGCACAAACATAACCGCTCATGTAAGGTTGTGGTTTTAATCCCCCGCCAAACATATTGATAATGTAACCACGATTCCGCGCCTTCATCTGTTTCAAGACACGCCGGCTACAGAAAAAACTTCCCAATAAGCTGACAAAAACATCATTTTTCCAATCGTGGATGTTTACATCACAAATTGAACCGATGCCCCTAAGAGTACCGGCACAATTAAACAAAATATCCGTTGGGCCAAAACGGTTTTCAATTTCGCTAAACATACTGTCTACTTTTTCCTCGTCTGTTACATCACAAGAGAACGCTGCAACTTCAAATGCTGACGATTTCAAGCTCGTAACCACTTGCTCTAACTGTTCATTATTTTGATCAACAACCGCTACTCGAGCTCCATGTTCTGCAAATGTCTTACATATCAGACTGCCTAGTCCACCAGCCCCTCCTGTAACGACTACTGTTGCATTAGATAAGTTCATTTTTTTCTCCCTTTTCTGGATGACCAGACACTAAAGAACGGTAGCATGCATCTAACACTGCCCTTTACCCACAAACATCCCGGACAACTTTAATCACCTTCCAGTAACGCAAAACCCATACACAGAAACTGAAATTCAGCATATCCCTGCCATAGCAGCTGATGCCTCAGTGCCGGGTCACTATTTCGTCCAAGATTACCCCCCGAGCTTTGCTACAAGAAGCACCGCCTCACCCAGCAACACAAGCAGAGCGAAAAAGTGCTATCGAGCATGAATTTTTTGAGATAACAGATGAAATTAAAGAAGCGATAAAGAGAGCACGTATTGAAAATAGATATCCTGCTATTGATGGTACACATCAATCTGAGCTTCATGAATTCCTCCTTAAAATCAACATCATCGACGGTGTTGATTATTCTGAGTTCCTTTGCTGGTTATGCATAGGAGTGTCCCTCGTCCGGGCTATGATATAACGGCAGTTACGTCCGATACGTGTTCTATCGAGCCGCTCAGATTGTGTGTGATATTACATAAGAAACAGCACCGATTCCAGGGGCATTTTCACCGAGCTCAGACACTATCACCTTTGTCTTTATCCGAACACCAAGCAAAGAGACGGTACTCATATGTTCATTTACTGCTTTTAAGAAAGAATCGTGTGCGCGCGCATAAACTCCTTGGAGTATGATCACATCTGGGTCCCACATAACAATCATATTATGAAAGAGAATGGCAAACCAGGTCGCAACCTCCATTATACTCTGACGTACGTGTGTCGGTTGATCGGGCAAAGTTGCGAGTATTTCCGCCAATTGTTCCTCACTATCGCCGTTCGTATGAACGGCAATAGCACAGTTCTCGAGCACACGTCCCGGTTGAACCTGCATCTCGAAGCAGCCGTTTCCGCCGCAGGTACATTTCAAGTCATCACCAGGATTGACAATAAGATGCCCAATGGAACCAGCAAGGTTATTCGGACCGCGGTAAAGGTAATCGTTTTGGATAATACCTGCTATTACTCCTTCTGACGTGTGCACCACAACGCTGTTGATCAATTTAGACAGAGAACCTTGGGAAACCTCAGCAAGAGTCCGAAACCGTACTGTATTGTCAACGAACACGGGAAAAGGATAATTGAGACGCGTCTCGATTAGTTCTCGAAGTTGCATGTAGCTACCCCACGAAGGATTGTGAGGGCTACTGACAACGATGCCTCGTTTAAAATCAGTAATCCCATGGGTCCCGAACGCCAATCCCAAGATATCCTCGTAATTGATTCCGGCCTCTTCTATCAGAGACTTAGAAATACTTTCAATGTTGTTCAAGAGGTTTTCGATGCTCATGTTAAAGATCATTGGTTTCGATCTTTCAACCAGCGCATCTCCGGAAAGATTTACGATACGGCCGAACAGTGTTTTGCTTCCGATGTGCATCGCCAGCACGAACTTGGCGTCCGTGCGGAAAAAGTAAATGTTTGGCGGCTTACCACCTTCATCCGTTGACTCCCCTTTCCGGAGGCTTTCCACGATGCCACAAGCCAATAGTGCGTTGATCTCCTTTCGTACGGTGGTGCGACTGATGCAAACGATATCGGTCAAGTCAGATACAGTAAACTCCCCTAGTTGCCGAACACCACGAAAAACTCGATCCATGCTGTTTATTGCTCGTCTATTCATTTCACCAATCCCATGATATTTACTGATGAATCCTGTGCCGATAACGCCAACTTGAATTTTTTTTGCTCATTCATAAATGCCTCCTTGTCTTACTGCCATTCACCCATAAATAGTATCACCGACTGCAGTTTTAATAGTTTGAAGAATTTTTTCCCGGTCTTTCCAACCTTCCGTACCGTGGCATTTCAGGCACAGGTACTCCACGGGATTGCTGTCATGTTCTACAACCATTTTCTCATAGTCGAAGTAGCCTTTTATTGCCAGTTGCTCCAACGGTGTTCCCCACGATCTATCATCACGTTCAGCGGTGTATCCCTTCTTGACGTTCCAAATGTGCTGAACCACCAACCGGTCGCCACATACGTCTATCATATCCTGAAGAGAGGAACCTCGGGCTACCATATGGGTCGGTGACAAGGCGAAATAAAGTGCCGGGTGATCCTTCATATCTTCACGAAGCTTTTTCACGTCGCTGCTTGTCTCAATAAGAGTGTACACGTGGGGAACCTGCAATGCAACACGTACGCCCACTTCGGAAGCCTTATCGAGCACAATTCTTAACTGCTCCAGGAATGCGGACCAGCCGGCCCCGGGTGGAGTAAAAAAACGTTCTGGGGCGACGATCAGATTTGACAGTGCCTCCTGAAAGTTTGCCAGCGGGGGGGCTTCAAAAGTAATGTACGGGATACCCGCTGCTGCAGCAAAACCCAGGATAGCAAACTTCTCCTCCATCGTTGTGAAATAGATTGAGAGCGAAATGGGGTTCATTCCGGCCTGCTCGAATTCGGCCTTCACAGTCTTGGGGTCTTCAATGTTAAAGTCGATATGCTGAACGAATACAGGTGAAACCCAAACATCAATGTTCTTAAATCCGAGTGATTTGGTTATAACCATCATTTCCTGCCGTGAGAACTGAGCAAAGATGTTACTAGAAATTGCAAGTTCTGCCATTGTCTTCTATCCTCCTCCATTTAATTTGTATGACGAGAAGTTATAAACCCACACTGTGTGCAGGCTTTCACTGATTGCTTCTTCAACAGAAGCAATCACCCCGGCATAGTTACGTACTAGATCGAACAGTCAGTCCAATATCCTGTTGGTTTGACTGGCTACACTGTTATAAGGCACAATCCTTCATCCAATGTAGATCGGTAGCATGCATCCAGGACGGCCATTGTATCTATGGCACCCTGAAGATCAGCAGAAATAGTTTCCCTCTCTCAGCTCAACACGGAGACGAACTCATCGGGTCCGTTCTGATGGAACACCCCTGTGACAAACCGGGAAATCGCCGAAGACTCCTCCCACTTGTACTCGTCGGATTTATGCAGGCAATATCTCAGGTAAGGAGCATCCGAAACCTCCCGGGAAGCCATATCAACGCCCCGAAGTAACGCCGTGCCTCTTGTGCCATAGATTTCTACCGAATCTAACGATGAAGTGAATGCATTGCTTGTAGCGACCTCAGCTATAAGTCCACTATCATAGCTAAGATGAATTACCCCAGCGTCTTCCACATCCAAATGCAACGTAGAACGACTGGCCACAGCCTGAACATAATCAGGAATACCAAAGTACCCGACCTAGAGATCGAGCGCGTGTGAACCCTCGTCAATAATGACCCCATCGGTGATTAAACCAAGGAGTTCGTGGTTTACCGGATCATACCGCTTCGGGAAGTTCTGCATGAAGATCACACCGTTTTTTAGAATCGTTTTTTAGAATCGTTTTGCAGATCCGTTCGGCATCAGGCATAGACACAGCCATCGGTTTTTCAAGCAATACGTGTTCCCCGCTGCCACTGCCTGCTCAACAAGATCTGGCATGGTACACCGTTTCCAACGTAATTCCGACGGTGTCACATTCGGTGAACAGATCTTTGATCTTCGGGAAGAACAGTACACCGTACTTTTTAGCTGACTCATGGTCTCGGTTCTTATCATCATCCCAAACTCCGACTAATTTCGCCCTGGGATTTTTTTAAGAGAGCATCTACCCAGAAGTTCGCGTGATAGTGGGCGAAACTTAGAATCCCCGATCCTCTGCAACTTTTGTACACTCATATATTCAACTCTTCATCTGAAACAAATCGCTGCCCAGGATCCTTAATGACCGGTGCATCAACGATCTTTGGGGTTTTTTCCTCCACATCGGCGATTCGATGAAGCAGGCGCGCCTTCAATCGATTCGCAATCTCTCGGTGGGAATCGTATCCCGCCAGATTGACCATCTCGTAAGGGTCAGTGGTCAGATCGTATAAAAACTGTTCTTCGTAGATGTCGGAATACGCATCCTCATATCCACGCCCATTTGGCGCATATACAGAATACTTCCATCGTTTTGTACGGATCGATCTTCCCACTTGAGATTCACTGATCTGAACGAAAATATCATCCGGCCAGGCCTCGGTCTCGCGATTTACGAGGGGGAGAAACGAACAACCCTGAACCGACTCGGGAATGGGAATACTTGCTGCATCCAGAAGCGATGGTGCAATATCGACCAAGCTTACAAGATTCTGCACACACCCGCCGCTGGTAAAATGAGGCCCAGTGATGGCGCCGGGTATGCGAATAGAGGCTTCGTGACACGATCTCTTGTATTCATCATTTCGTGTTTTGAAATGATTTCCATGGTCTGACGTGAACAGAAGGATCGTATCATCCTCAAGGCCAAGGCTTTTGAGGGCATCCATTAATCTTCCCAACCCTTCATCTAAGCGACGAACCATACCATAGTAGCCGGGGAGGTGATGAGGAGCCGTCCCCCCTAAGGTTGCGAGATCTGGAGGCACCCAACAGTCACGGTATTGCTCCTCATACCCCTCTGGAGCGGGGTAACTATCGGTGCTATTCTGGTGGTGCGGTTCAATACAGGACAAGAAAAGAAATAATGGTTCGTCCCGGTTATCCTCGATGAATCGGATGGCCGCATCAACGTGTGCGTCAGTGCGGTAGCCGGGAAGTTGAACCGGGTTATTGTCCCCATCAAACAGCACAGTATCGTATGCATTAGATATAAACTCCGTAGCCTCCGAGCCAAGCCAGTACTCATATCCGCCTCGGCGACTCTCCGGTACCGGCTCCTGGCCTCCGTAGAGGCCTAGATCCACACCGCTGAGATGCCATTTACCGATATAACCGGTTTGATATCCACTCTCTCGAAACAGCCGCCCCATAGTGAGCGTATCCTCACGCAAGCCAATTCCGTTTTTGTATACGCCGGTTCCTGTTGCGTATCTGCCTGTCTGCAGGCATGACCGTGCTGGACCACAGACTGGCTGCGGCGTGAACATATTCTCGAAGAGTGTACCTTTCCGAGCCAACCGATCAAAATTAGGCGTAAGGTTCATTGGATTGCCGTAGGCGCCCGCCGTATCCCAGCGCTGCTGGTCAGTAAAAAACACCACGACATTGGGTCTTCTGTCATTTAACATAAATACTATTCCCTGCGTTCCCGAAACCCAATGATCAACACTGCGGTTAGAATCGCCATCATTCCGAGAACTGATGCGATGGCAGCTGAATACCCGATACGAAGTCCATTAAACATCATCGAGAACATGTAGGTAGAGACAAGCTCCGACTGATGATAAGGTCCTCCGCCGGTAAGAACGAAAACAATCTCGAATGCTTTAAATGCCGAAATGATGGCATAAACAGAGACGAACGTTATGGAATTGCTGAGCAACGGTACAGTTATTCGAAAAAACTTTTGTATCCCGTTTGCCCCGTCTATATCAGCGGCCTCATAAAGACTGCGATCTATCAGCTTCAACGCATTCATGAAAATGAGCATGCAAAATCCATAGAAAATCCAGTTGCCAATCTGAACGCATGCATAAAGTGCAACGTCTGCATTCCCCAACCATGCCATCGAAAAATCTTTAATACCAAGGGCACGAATGATCGAATTCAGGAGCCCCACCCTTGGATGATAAATGAGATCCCAAGAAATTCCGGCTGCGACGGGCGGAACAACTACCGGAACAAAGTAAAGGGTAGACCAAACCCGGTCGCCGCGATACGCATTCGACAACATAACCGCCAGAACAAGACCAATAATCATCGGCACTAGAAGGGTAATCAGAATCCATTGGATATTATTCCACAGCGCCTGGTGAAATACTTCATCTTCAAGTATCAACTCTTTGTAATTCCCTAGGCCGACGAAGACCTTTTGAGAGATACCATTCCATTTGAACAGGCTAATCCCGAGGGTGCTAAAAATCGGATAACCAACGAAAACAAAGTATAAAATCATCGCGGGCATGATGAAAAGCAGGCCGGCGATACTTTGTTCATATTTATGAAGTTTAGTAGATAACATATTAAAACTATCCTTTGACCGAACCGGCAAGCATACCTGTTGCGAAATGTCTTTGCATTAAAGCGTACACTATGAGGATCGGCACAAACACAATAACTGCACCAGCGGCAATCTTCGTATAGCTCGAGACATAGGATTTGTACAGGCGATAAAGACCAACAGTCAGAGTCTGAGTCTCATCACTCTGTGATACAATCAACGGCAACAGGTACTCACGCCAAGCGTACATAAATTGCACCACGGCGAGAGCCTGTAGCCCTCCTGATGCCAGAGGAAGAAAAATACTAATGAACGCCCTAAGCCTTCCACAACCATCAATAATTGCTGAATCCATGAGTGAATCCGGAACATCGCGGAAGAACTGCCGCATCAGAAAAGTTCCAAACGGAAGTCCCAGGCCTATAAGCGGCAACACAACTCCGGCAAGGGAATCCAAAAGATGCAAATCCCTGAGCCGATAATAAATCGGAATAATAATCGCAGTAGTTGGGAGCATAAGACCCAACAGCAGGATGGTGAAAAGCGCATTCCTGCCTCGGAATTTGAGTTTTGCGAAACTAAAGCCGGCCATGGCGGATATCAAAACAACGACAATGGTCGTGACTGTAGCCACTATGACGCTATTTACAAGGTAGGACGAAAACCGTGCTTCAATCCATACCGTAACATAGTTTGACCACATGAGCTGTTGTGGGAGGCTCAAAGCACCTCCCACAAGCTCAGTGTCCTGTTTCAGCGAGGCAAGCAGTAATACACCAAACGGTGTCATAACAACGATGATACCAATCCATAGTGCCATCGTCACACCCAACGGTCGTCTATTCCTCATACTCACCTCCTTAACTTAACACATTTATACTTTCAAGTTTCATTTCAAAATAAGCTTAGGGAATCCAGATATTTCCCTGTTCCTTCTCGACTTCCCATAAGTCCTGAACCTGATCAAAAAAATTCTGCGGTTCCATCTTGCCATCAAGGAGTGCTTGAATCCCCGCGTACATGAAGTTACTGCTGATCGAGCGAGGCGGTGCAGTATGCAAGTCAAATATGGCGGTATCAAGATACTCCTTAACAAGCTCAGCGCGCTCTTTTGCAAGGGGATGATAGAAGTCAATCCCTGATAGATCCAGGGTCTGGGAGGGGGCAACACCGGTTTCTTCGTACCACCTCTCCGCATTCTCAAACAAGACATAGTTGATTAACTCAGCAGCTATATCCTTTTCCTCCTGAGTCGCATGGGCTGATACGGAAAAGTAAGGTCCATAGCTCGCCGCCGTTGCGCGGGGCTGATCTGGATTGTTGGTAGGAAGCAAAAACATTCCTGCATCAAAGGATGCATCAGCAATTACGCCCGCAATCTGCCATGTACCTTGGACAAACATAGCTGCTTCACCGCTTACAAAGGAAAGAGAGGCATCATATGCGGACAGGGCGTTAATGTCCTTATTGAACGCTCCCATATCCATGAGTTCAACAAAAAGCTTCGCACCGGCCACAAACTCAGGAACATCCCATCGAGCGTCACCGAAAAGCACTTCCTCATAATGCTCACGAGCTCCTTTCTGGAAGTCCAGCATAACCGTCATGAAATTGACCCCAGGCCAAGCACCACGATTCCCAAAGGCAATGGGAACAAGCCCTTCAGTCTGGGCACTTACAACCAAAGCTCTAAACTCTTTGTATGTGGTTGGAACGTTCCAACCATTCTTAACAAACATATCCTTGTTGTAGTAGACAACCACGAGATCGGGATTATGAGCGACACCGTAGTACTGCCCCTTGTAGCTTACGTACTGGAGACCTTTAGCCAGGGATACGTCTTCCCACCCATATTTTTCATAGTACGGCGTAAGATTGGCAATGTTTCCAGCCGCAGCGTGCAGCCCTAATGTGGCAGCAGCGGGACCGCCATACCAGATTGTAGGTTGTGTACCAGCGGGAAGTGCAATCTGCAACTTCTGGCGCATTTCCAACACACCGTGAAGAGTCGATTTGATGACGACTTCAGGATGCATCTCGCTGAACTCGGCAATCAACTGGTCCCATAACTCACCCCCACCAGGATGTCCACTGGGTCCAAACGGATGCCAAAGATTGATCTCCACGGGGTCAGTGTCCTGTCCTGATTCCGCCTCACCTGCTCCAAACACAGGTAAAACCATCATGAACACCATCACTAAAATCACTAAAAATTGTTTCATACTTTCCTCCTACTCGAAATGTATTGATGCTAACATCAATAATCTTATAATTACACCGATTTTTTGTTTTGTCAACCCTTTCTTAACCTGTTACATAACCTACGATAAAAGGAACTGCCACCATAATTAGGAGAAAAAAAGGGGATAAAAAAGGGGATAAAAAAGAGAAAGTCCCATGAATCACTGGTATACTTGAAATGTCCAAACCGCAAGCACCAGGAGGAAACATGGGACAGGTACAAGATAGCATAAAACAGAAGGAAAAAGGAACGCATTTTACGTCAAAAACCGACGCAGACTGAATGTAATCGGCCATATCCTCTCTGTTGGCGCGATTGTTAAAAACCAGTTCCGGCGGACGTACATAGTTGGCATTCACATGCAAATCATGTTTCAAAAAGTTTCGATGAGTCTTGAACAGGCCATAGGATAATAAAAATGGTCTGTTCTCATCATATTGATTTTAAAAATCGGCCACAATATTTGCATTATCTCTATCCCACTTTTTGGAATCAATTCCAAAATCACTCATATCATAGTTTTGGTTGCCGAGCACTCTGGTATAACCAATATCCTCTACTTTCTTGGCTTCGTGTTGGATGCCGCACAGGTAACTGTCGTATCCCTGCGTATGTAAGCACGCGGTCAGATGCTGGCTGTAATCATTCAGCATCTGACCCGAAATGCGCAAGCCCTTTCATACCGCAGCAATGTGGAAACCGCCCCGTCAACATGGCCGAACGGCTGGGTGAACAGGTGGGGCTGGCAGAAAAAGCATTATGAAACAATGCCCCCTGCTGTGCAAAAGCCATTAAATTAGATGTTGGTACCGCATAGCCATAAGGCTGTAAATATCGTCCTTAGTCGTGTGTATATATAGTATGTTCATACGTTTATCGAGGTATTCCTTTCGCTAGCTTCGTAGATGGCTTTGGCAACTTTTAAGCTTTGAAGTCCTTCTTCTCCATTCGGATACTTCTTAATATTGCCTAAAATGGCGTTAATATATTCATTATGTTGAACATACCCAAGTTTTTCATATTCGATCACGGGCGATATCCAAAGCCCTGGATCTTCAAATTTCTTAGAGCATACAGAGACCGTACCCATTCCGCCCCTCAGCATTACCGTGCCTTCCGATCCAAAAATTTCCATCGAAAAACGGTCGGCGGGCGACCAATGGTGCCAGCTGATGGTCTGTTCGACAATCACACCCGATTTTGTATGATAAATCACATTGGCATTGTCCTCATTATCGGGTATAACAATCTCCCCGTTGGATTCCACACTGGTTCTAAACGAGCCGATCCGCGCAAAAAGCACCGTGTCAATTTCGTCCACCAGGTATCGTGTGATATCAATACCGTGCACGCCGATATCCATCACACATCCGCCGCCAACATTTTCTTTCTTATAGAACCATTTGCTGACCGTGGAAGTCGCGCCCGGAGCATTAAGTACACGAGCCATTTCCACTTTGCCGATAACGCCGTCATCAATCAGCTTTTTAGCCTCCTTTATGCCGTTCAAATAGCGATGCATAAAGCTGACATATAAAACAACACCGGCCTCCTTACAGGCTTTAATCATACGCTGACCTTCTTCAACATTCCTTGCCATTGGTTTAGTCACCATCACATGTTTTTTATGCTTGGCTGCCAGTTCTGTCATCTCACAATGGTTATAGTTTGGTGTCAAAATAACTACACCGTCAACCTCGTCCAGAGACAGCAATTTTTCAGCATCCAAAAAAATCCGTTCTTGCGACAATCCAAAAAATTCTCCGGCAAAATCTGCACGTTCCTGAATCAAGTCACAAACTGCCACCACCTGGCACATTGGGGTTGCTAAAAGCACTTTCATATGGTATTGATTGGCGATTGCTCCACAGCCAATCAGACCAATTTTTACATTTTCCTTAGGCATGGCTTTCTCCTCCTTTCAGATAAACGGTTCTGTTCTCTTTTGCCGCCTGATATGTTGCTAAAATCATTTCCAGTGCATCCCTTCCGTTATATATCGTCGAAGGGAAAGGATTGCCTGTAACTAAATCGCTCACAAAGCGCTTGGCGACCAGTTCATGCGCCTGCATAAACGTGGACGGAATACGCGGAAAACGCCATGCGGGAATTTGATTCCGCTTGTTAAACACGCGAATCGGGAAATTGCTTTCCTTTTCAATAGAAGTGGACGCGCAGTCGTTAAACTGCTGGATGATAGTGCCATTTTCCCCATATATCTCTGTCGTGTTGGTTGCGGCCTGATACGTCCACGATGTTTCCAATACGGCTTTAATGCCGTTATCCATCTCATAGATGGCCATTGCATTGTCTTCCACGATCATACGCGGATTGGAAACATCAATCACCGCACGCACGCTTTTGGGTTTGCCAAACATCCAGATAAGGAAATCCGCCGCGTGAATGCCCTCGTCCAACAGGGCACCGCCGCCGCTTAGATCGGCATCGGCAAACCAAACTAAATCCTCGGAAAAATCGGAAGCGGCCCAGCCGATGCCATGCCGTTTGCACACGGTCCGAACACGGCCGATTTCCCCTTTGTCCAACAGCGTTTTAATATAATCATTGCCGGGGTCAACCCGCATGGGAAATGCCTGCATGTAGCGTGCCCCTGATTTTTCAACGGCCTCAATCATGGTATCACATTGTTCCAGACTTACAGCTGTCGGCTTTTCACACAAAATGTCTTTACCGGCTTCGGCTGCTCTAACAGTCAGTTCCTGATGAAAGCTGTTTTCTGCGCAGATGGCCACTGCCCCAATCGAGGCTTGTGACAGCACATCCTCCAGCTTTTCATAAGCCGTGATGCCTCTCTTTTCTGCCCACTGCTGTGCCGCTTTATAATTTCTGTCCCATACGCCCACCAGTTCGGCTTCGCTTTGCACGTGCCAGGCACTAGCCCAGGCGTTTACATGCGGATGAGCGACTCCCAATACCGCAATCTTTACTTTTCCCATTTTTACTCTCCTCTCCAATTTTTGAAATGCACGCCAAGGCTGTCTCCAGACTGTGCGATGCGTATAAGTTGGTTCCACAGATTAATTTCATTTTCCTCTCCCTATTTATCGTCATGCAGCGCATCAAACTCGGGCTTCCAAACCTCATACTTCATGATAAACGGCTTGTATTCCTGTCCCGACTGCTGCTGCAAAACAGCGTCTTTATCATTATTCAATATCATCTCGTCCAGCAGCCTTATAGTCAACTGCCTTTGAATTTTTTCATAATCGGGATGATTATAAAGATTATTCACTTCATTCGGATCTTCTTTTAGATCGAACAGCTCGCCAGCGGTTTCCCCGGCATGATAAACCAATTTCCACCGCTCAGTCACCAACGCATGCTGATCCGCCGGCTTGGAGTTTCGTTTCTGTGTCGGGTGATGGATGGTCACGCAATCTCGCAAACAATCCTTTCTCCCAAAAAGTACATCTGCCTGAGATATCCCATCATAAGGCAGTACCGATTTATCCACATCCACTAAGTCCAGAATCGTCGGCGCGAGGTCCACAAATGAGAAGAGCCCATCCGAAGTTGAGCCTTTGGCAATCCGCTTGGGATACCGTACGATAAATGGCAGGTTGATGTAATCTTCATATAAAAATCCGCCCTTTGCCATCAGTCCATGCGAACCCATGTATTCACCATGGTCGGTGGTGAAAATAATAATTGTATCTTCCAGAATCCTTTTATCTACCAAGGTGTCCAGTATCTTTTTGATGTTATAGTCAATAAACGAGATACTGCCCCAATAGGCGCGTCGAATTTTATCAATATCTTCAATATTGTTGACGTGCTGGCTGTTGCCGTCATAAGGTATCGGCTCACCCCGTTTTGATATCTTATAAGTAATCGGATAATTATCTTTATCCGCCTCTCCGTTATAGGGCACCACTGGCAACAATTCCACATCGTCATACATGTGGAAATACTTTGGCGGCGGCAGAATAGGCCAATGCGGATCCGGGAAACTGGCAAAGCAGAAGAATGGTTCGTCCCTGCCCGCCGCCTGTTTAATAAACGCACTGCTCCTTTCTGCTACATAGGTTGAGGAATGCAATGACTCCGGAATATGATTATCAAACACGCCGCGTCCGCAGGAGACATCCAGGTTTTTAATCTGCTTATCCATAAAGCAGTCCAGCTCTTTTGCATGTTCCTGTCTTAACCACTTGCCATAATGTCCATAGAAAATATTACTGTGTCCAAGTACCATTTCCACCGTCTGGAAACCGACATAGGGTCCGTTCCAGTCATCATACCGCCCGTCCCGCCAATCCAGCACCGATTCCTCGGTGCCATAATGGCCCTGCGATTTAAAATGCGGTTTACCGACAAAATGTGTTCGGTAACCATTTTCAGTTAAAAGCCCCGCAATGGTTTTTTCGGAGTCCCGTATGGAAGCATTATGCAATACCGCACCATGATGTGCCGAGGTTTTGCCGGTAAGCATGGTTATCCGGCTGGGGATACAGATGGGGTTTTCGCAGTAAGCACGGTTAAACCGTATCCCCTCGTTGGCCAATCGGTCGATGTTCGGTGTTTTTATCAAGTCATTACCATAGCAGCCCAAAGTATCTTTTCGCTGCTGATCGGTCGTTACCAATAATATATTTGGTCTTTTCAAAAACAATCCCCCCTTAGTGCTTCTCTTTCTTTGCTCCAATCCTTATTCTCACAGTGTTGGTGGTACCCGTGTTAGCTACGCCGGCAGCTACTTTTTCGGTCACGCGTTTTTTCGCATATTCTACCCCAAAAATAACCAGCGCAGCCACCGCACCAATCGTATCGGTCACAGCACCAGGGTAAATCATCATGAGCGCCGATACAGTTAAGATAAGTCTAAGAATCATGTTGATCTTTTTAAATAGGAACCCTTCCAATCCCACAGCCAAAAATAAGCATCCAACAATACTGGTGGCAACCGCAAGTATTATTTCAGTAATGCCTCCCTGTAAGAGCAGAGCCGGTTGGTAAACAAAGAAGAACGGAATAATAAAGGCGACTATCGCCAATTTCATCGCCGCAAAGCCGATTTTCATCGGGTTTGCCCCCGATATGCTGGATGCCGCAAAAGCTGCCATCGCCACCGGCGGTGTGATTGCCGAAAGAACGGCGCCATACAGCACAAACATATGCGCTGCCAGCGGTAATACGCCCAATTCGACCAAAGCCGGCGCAACCAGAGTGGCCACCAAAATGTATGCGACTGCTGTCGGCATGCCCATACCCATAATCAAAACCACGACGAATGCCAAAAGCAAAGCGATAATCAGTCTGCCCTCGGCCAGCAATACGACAAATCCGCCCAGTCTAACGCCCACACCCGTCAGCGAGAAGGTGCCGATAATGATGCCTGCTGCGGCACAGACCACCGCAATGACCAGCATATTCTTTGCAGCGTTCTCAAATATCGGCAGCATCTGTTTTAACTTGATTCTCGTTTTCGGGCTGAACCATGAAAAAACAAATGCGGTAACAATGCCGAACAAAGCGGCGCGCATGGGGGAATAGCCCATAATCAACATCACAATCAGCACGATGATGGAGATTAAACTTAATCCCCGTTCCTTCATAATTTGCTTCACCGATATCTGATCAACATCAATGCCTTTTAAGCCTTTTTTAACCGCTTTTAAGTGAACAATCATAAAAAGTGCAATATAGTAGATAACGGACGGCATCAACGCAGCCAGAGCGATGGTTCGGTACGGAATACCCAAATATTCCACCATAATGAACGCTGCTGCACCCATGACCGGCGGCATCAGCTGTCCGCCCGTCGAGGCCACCGCTTCAATGGCTCCTGCTTCCACATCACTGTAGCCTGTCCGCTTCATTAACGGAATGGTAAAGGTGCCGGTTGTCACCACATTGGTCACCGCGGCGCCCGAAATGATGCCAAAAAACGCACTGGACAATACGGCACATTTTGCAGGACCGCCGGGTTTCTTTCCAGTAAAGGCCACAGCCACATCCAAAAACAGTTTGCTGCCGCCCGAACCCTCTAAAAACGAAGCATAGATGGTAAACATTGCGACCAGCGACGCAGCCGCGCCCATCGGTGTGCCGAAGATGCCGTTAATGCCTGCATACAGATGTGATACAATGCGTTGTACCGAATAGCCACGGTGCCCAAGAAAATTGGTAGGCAGCAGGTTTCCAAAGCGGCCATATACTAAAAACATCACAGCAATAATAACAATTGGCCAGCCCACCAATTTTTTTGTGGCTACCAATACACACAGTATCAGTGTAACACCCAGAACATATTCGTAGGTGGTCAGCGGCTGTATCCCCGCGGTGATTATTTCGTAGTTAATCATAAGATGAATTGTTGATATACAGGTAACAACAATTAAAATAAAACCAAAGATCAGTTCCAGTTTAGGATGTTTCGTATCCTTATCCGGCACTTTTAAAAACACCATAATAATCGCCAGTAAAAAGAAGATGCTACGTTGTAACAGATTAATCAAAACGCCAAAAGTCGAAGTATAAAGGCAAAACAGCACAAGGCCAACTGCTACTACTTTCTTTGTGATATCCAGCATTTTTGTTGTTTTTCCCATAAAAACTCCCGTATTATTTGGATGATGATTAATGTGAGCACCCCGACTGCAAAACGCCGGAGTGCTCGTTTATCTTCCCCTATTCTTAGAAGAATTCCTCAACGCCAGGTACGCCAATCTCTTTATAGTATCTCAATGCACCAGGATGTATGCGACCAACAGGCTGTCCAAGCAGCACGGTGTCAATATCCACTTTGGAGAACGCCGCATGAACCTTTGCCAATTTGTCCAGGTTTTCAAAAATCAGTTTTGTTACCTGATAAACGGTTTCCTCAGGTACGTCTATGCTAGTTGCCATGGTATTCCGTGTCTGGAATGTGCTCACATCCACGGTTTGTCCCTGATAGGTATTTGCAGGAATGGTGGCTGCTGAAAATGGATATATTTCGCTCAGCGCAGCAATATCTTCCTTTGACATGGAGATGAAACGAATATCCTTGGAAACAGCCAGTTCAGTAATTGCCGGCAAAGATGCGGTTCCATTCCAAATGAGAACATCTAACTGTCTGTCCCGGATCATGCGAGCCTGCTCCGACAGGCTGACTGCAAAGGCCTTATAATCGCTCTCTTCATATCCGAGGCTTCTTAAAACATCGCCGACCAGAAAGTATACATTGCCGCCTGGTTGGCCGATTCCAACTCTTTTGCCTGCAAAATCATGAACCGTTTGAATATCGCTGTCCGCTGGAACAATGATGTGCGTTTCACAAGGTGCTAGGCCAATAACCGATACAATTTTTCCGATCTCAACGCCTTCATAGTTGCCTTGTGCCTTGTTTGCATCCAGCACATTGGTGTTTGTCATAAATCCAAACTCAATATCGCCCGCAATTAACCGCGTGATATTATCTCCCACTCCCCTGGTTTCCTCTGCCGCTGACGGAACATCGAGTTCAGATGTAATTAAAGCCGTAATCGCCGCGGACCACGTATAAGTGGTTTGGCCAATCTGATTCCCACCAATCGAAATATAGTCGCTTGGAATTTTGACCGTTTTGGAAATCCCTTCCTCAACATCACTTCCTGATTCCGCCTCACCTGCTCCAAACACAGGTAAAACCATCATGAACACCATCACTAAAATCACTAAAAATTGTTTCATACTTTCCTCCTACTCGAAATGTATTGACGATTACAGTATCAAATTACCAGTCATGGCAAGGCCTTACTTAGCGGTGCTACGGCAATTGATGCTAACATCAATGATCTTATCATTGCACCCATTTTTTGTTTTGTCAACCATTTCTTAACCTGTTACATAACCCGCGATAAAAGGAATTGCCGCCATAATTAGGAGAAAAAAAGGGGATAAAAAAGAGAAAGTCCCATAAATCACTGGTATACTTGAAATGTCCAAACCGCAAGCACCAGGAGGAAATATGGGAGAGCATGTAGGGGCGGTGCAGAATGCTTACCGGAATGTGGTACCACTACAGGCAAATGCAGAGATTCCAGGAGTATTTATCGCATGTCCATAGGGATCAAAATAACGGTCGCTGTCGTGTGTATGCATATATAAAACGTTCATCTTACTTCCTTTTTCCAATCCAGATAGGAGAAGAAAAAGCCCATTGGCCATTTCGCTGCCTGACTCTGACATAGTAGGAATCTTCTTTCTGTCCTGTTCCTGTATCTCTAAACTGTAATTCTGTTTTATAGTGCTCTTCAGGTATAAATCTATGTATGTGTACAGCGCTTGACAGGAATTTACTTAAATAGAAAGAATCGGATTTTTTTCTTAGCTCATCCAGTTTCCGGATATATTCAATATTATCAACTTTAACAGAAAGAGTAGCATCATTCTCTACATCTATTTCCAGACATATCCCCTGGTTCGCATTGGTAAGTGTGGTTGGATTTCCCCATGTACAGGAATTCATTTTTACTGTGTTGCCATTTTGTTCCCAGCTGCTGAATTGATAATGCTGAGAATGCTTCTGCTCCGGATTAACAACATCTACTCCATGAAGACGGGGCTCAACATTAATAACCCTGCCTTTGTCCAGGGACACTTGAATATCCCAATCCTTTTTTACTCCAGATCTTCCCCAACCGAATTCAATAAAAACCTTTCCTTTCATTTTTTTTGTACTGTTGTCGATCCCGGTGTCCAGATAGTCAAACCGTTTTATAACCCTGTTATTTTTGAGGATCTCAATATAATCCAGTGAGTCTCCTGCTGAAACAGATAAATTTATATCTCTGTTTTTTGTATACGATACCTGTTCACCCATAAACTTATCATTAATCTTAAATTCCAGTATTATTTTGTCACCGGTTATTGCATAGCATCGGCGGTTTTTTAATGCGGCCCATATACTTTCTTTTGTCAGATCTTCAGCCCAGACCGCTACCCTTCCATAGCCATGACTGCCAGGATGAGCACTATGGTGATCGGTTGAACCAATTACGCCAAAATGATGACCAAGACCAAGACCTGCCTGCATAGTGTTCGAACCATTCCGGGGCCCCATTGTATGAAGATAGGGGAATACTGATTCATCACTTTCACTGCACCCGTGCATGGAAATAATCTCTACAAACGGACTGGTTTCTTCATCATAACTATCCCAGTTAATCCCTCTATACCCGGTTCTATAACCAATATGATGAGGAACCAGAAAGGCATCGTCACCTTCAGATCGTATTTTCCTAACAATATCCTGAAATTCCGGAATGCCTTCCGGTTTATGCATAGACGTATTGTTATTCTTAAAATAAACAGTATGATCTCCGTCTGCCATGGAATGGATTTCATAACTTGGGAAACAGACAAACTCTCCCGGTTTATTATATTGATCAAAAGTTTCAACAAAACGATCCCAGCCACTCTCAAGTTTGTCAAATCCATTAGTGTGATAATCAACAACAGATTCCAGGGGCGGTTTTCTTTCCGGCATGTCCGGCCAAGAAGAATGCCCTGTCACACTAACAAAATCAAGTTGAAGCATTGCATTTTTCAAAGCATCTTCCAGGCTTCCATGAGCATAACTTGCATTACAGTGATTGTGAATATCGCCGAAAAAACACTTATATTTCATTTAATTACCCTTCCTGTCCAAATTCATATGTACGTTTTTCTTTAGCAGATATATAAGCTCCCTTAACCATTTCCAGAGCCCTTAATCCGTCTTCAATCGTAGTTATGACCTTATTGTCCTTTGAAAGTATAATGCTTGTATTTGAAGGTGCTCTTAAGAAAACTGTGGAAAATGGCATGTAAAGCAATACAATTGATTCATTAGCAGTTAAAGAGAACGTTCCACCATCCTTTGAAGTTAATGTAGCTGAGCCAGATTCAAGTCTTAAACCGTAGTTGTCTAGTGGGTTTACAACAGCGAATGAGTGCTGTATTCCTTCAAGGTCAGTCACTATAAAGGAAGCTTCCGCACACATTTCGGTGACCTCACTACCACTTTTCTGCAACGCAATATTGCAATTATTAGGCGCTTTTACCTCAACATTGAAAACGGTTGGATTTTCTTCGCAAGACACGGTTAAGAATAAGAGCCAAAAAATTACCAAAACAAATAATGAAACATATATTTTTCTACGGTTCATAATATAATCCTTCTTTCTACACTCTACCAGACTACACAACTCACCCAGTACATACTGTACGTCGTCAAATGATTCGAACAAAGCCTAGCCAAATTCTAAGCTATAGATTCTGATGTAATCTTAAAGCCATTTGCCTTCCGGCGCAAGCACATAGTTTTTTGTTCTATCTTCCTCCTTTGCGTAAAGATTTGATGCTGCTATGCTGCTTAGCATTGAAGAGTGGGAGAAATCACACTCTGATGAAAAGAAAACGATCAGGAATTTTAGGAGAGCATAATGCTATCCATTTTAGCTGATTATAGCAGATGCAGGGGAGATGAATTCTCAAATTAATCCATAGATACCCATTAAAACTTACTATATATGTAGCAGAATTTACTGGGGGGCAATACTCTTTGGTAGTACGGCAGAGGAAATTGTCTCAGGCACGGAGTTTCGGCACGCTTAATGGGTGGATGTTTGATGATATTGAGAATGCTATACATACGTTAAACAGGATGAATCTTCTTACATGTATCCCGTAAGGAGCTTTACAAGTGCTTCTTCGGGTAAAAGGAAAGTTTTCATTATTAACCGTCTCCCAATTATTACAAGCACTACCCGAATTTAACCTGCCAGAAGAAGTGAGGATGGAATTATTAAAAAGAGAACAAGGTTTGTAGATAAAAAAATGGTGATACTAGAATGTTTCTTACTAAATTTTTAAAAAATATTTTGTACTCATGAAAACATGCGTTTAAATATATTTAATGGCCGTTTAAGTACATATTGTACTCATGTATTAGTACATTATGATACCTGTCCCTGCTATAAAATTAAAGCCTAAATCATTACAAAACAATGATTTAGGCTTTTTTATTTGTGGAAGTGTCACCAAAACTGTACCCAAAATATATATTTACAGCTCACCTTTGCAGTATCTTTGCATTACAGCAATCATATCCGATTACACTAAAGCTTCATTGCACTTCATTATTGTGATGACTTGCTTCTTGATAGATAAAAAGACATCAACTACTTCCGGATCAAAATGGCTGGCTCGTCCTTCTTGAATTAATGAAAAAACTTGATCCATAGGAAATGGTTCTTTTCTGTAGGGTCGTCTGGTTGTTACTGCATCAAACACATCTGCAACTGCAACTATTCGTCCGGGTAATGGTATTTGACTACCTATTAATCCTTGAGGGTAACCCCTCCCGTCCCACTTCTCATGATGCGTATAAGCAATAGTTTCTGCCATTTGAATATACTCAATATTCGAGTTGTGCAGTATGCTTTTCCCGATAGTGGTGTGTGTTTTCATAACATCCCACTCTTCAGTATCAAGTTTACCAGATTTTAAAAGAATAGTGTCCGAAATGCCAATTTTACCCACATCGTGCATAGGCGCAGCCTGTTTAATCAATTCAACCATTTTTCCCGGCAGCTCCAATATCCTGGCTATGGCTGCGGAATACTCACCTACCCGTATTATATGAGAAGCAGTATCGTTATCCCTATATTCAGCCGCTCGGGTCAGACGGTTAATAATTTCAAGTGAGGAACTTTCAACCAGTTCCAGCGCTTTTTTTAGCTGCACTGTTCTTCTGGAAACTATATCTTCAAGATGTTTTTGCTGATCAATCATATAATCATTATAAGCTTTTACCTTGAGAAGGGATCTTACCCTACTCTGTAATTCTGTATGATCTATAGGCTTACTCAGGAAATCATCTGCCCCTGCTTCAAATGCTTTGATCCGATCCTCTACTCCATTTAATGCTGTAACCATGACTATAGGAATTGTATGGGTCAATTCATCCTGCTTTAACTGTCTCGTGGCTTCAAAACCATCTAGTTGAGGCATCATGACATCCATTAAAACCACATCGGGTAAAACCTGCCTTGCTTTTTCAAGTACTTCTTTTCCGTCTCTGGCCTTAATTATTTCTAACCCCAAAGGGAGGAGGACAGCTTCCATTAAACGAAGGTTTCGTTCTTCATTATCAGCAATCAGTATTTTCGGTATATATTCGATAATCTGTACCCTCCTTGTTCAACTAAGCATTCTCCTGCTTAAAAGTAAATAAACTGACCGGAAGCCGGTGGGATTCTACAAGCTGGAAATCTACCAAAACCATCACTACAATGTGTGTCAGGATTTTTTGATAATTAGTTACTTTTTCATGCACCCCCATGCTCCTTTTCAGGGTTAAGAACTACGCTGGCTGAATTCTTAGCCATCTGCAGCAGGAACTGTTTTATATCAATCGGTTTTGAAATATAGTCATCGAAACCTGCATCCAGAAACCTCTCCTCATCGTCTTTCATAGCATAAGAAGTTAACGCAATTATTTTAATCCCCCGTGTATCATGAGAATTTTTTAATATTTTTGCTGCTTCATATCCATCCAACACAGGCATTTGTATATCCATGAGAACAATATCAGGCTTGTGTTTTCTTGTAAGTTCAATTCCTTTCAACCCATTCTCTGCTTCTATAGTCTGGTATCCGTTCATTTGAAGTATATCACGAAACAGCCGTCTGCTCTTCTCGTTATCTTCTACAATTAAAACAATCTTCTGCATAAGTCCTTCCTTATCACTCTGCATATACACACGGAAGCGTAAAGAAAAACGTACACCCGACATCATTTTCTTCGCACTCTATCCAGATTTTACCATTATGTAAATCAATCAAACTCTTTACAATTGGCAGACCTAATCCGGTACCGGGAGTTTTATCGGTATAACCTCCCTTAATCTGGTAAAACTTTTCAAAAATTCTTTCTTGATCCTCAAGGGCTATCCCTTTTCCAGTATTGAACACACTGATCACAAGAACTTCCCCATCAACCCTTGCTCCAATCTTAACAACACCTCCTTCCTCTGTAAACTTTACCGCATTGGACAACAGGTTGTACATTACCTGGCGTATTTTCCGTTCATCCACCTTAATAACCAAATCCTCAATTTCTTCGGAAAAATACTGATCAAGACAAATATTGTTTTTTACAGCTTTATCTCTGATCATTAACAGACCATCCCTTAGTATATTGCCAGCATGCACCTCACTAACATCCAGTGTCATCTCTCCTGCCTCTATCTTGGAAATATCCAAAATATCATTGATAAGACTTAAAAGATGCTCCCCACTATCATAAATATCGTTGACATACTCTTCCTGTTTTTTCGTAAGTTCTCCGCCATATTTACCTTTCAGCAATTGAGAAAATCCTATAATCGCCGTCAACGGCGTACGCAGCTCATGAGACGTACTTGCAAGAAAATCGCTTTTCCCTTGATTGGCTTTTTCTGCCTTATTCCTGGCTTGAACTAATTCATCTTCATAACGAATAAGTTGCGTAATATCAGAAGCAAGTAGCCCAATTCCAATAGGCAGTTTCCCATCTGCTGTTCTGATCTTGAAAGTATTCAGCATTACCGGAATATCATCTTTCCCAGCACTTCTTGAAATTATCATTTTCCCGGACCAGTTCTCCTCACAAACTATTGACTCAAATAGAGTCTCCAGTGACTTCTTGCTTTCTGAATCAATAAGAGACTGAAACAGCTTTTCCCTTAAATTCCTATTATCCATTTCAGTTAAAGGGTCTTTCCCGCCAAGAAAATCTTTACCAGCTTGGTTAATATACATCAACTGCTTTTCATTAGATGATATTATTGCTACCAGATTGTTACTGTTTTCAATAACTGAAACCAATTCCTGTTGTCTAATTAATGCCTGCTGAAGTGTTTTATTTGTCTCCTGAAGTTCCATTGCTTTAAAGTTTGCATCTTCATAGGCCATAAGGAGAAATTTTCGGGTTTGATTAATAGTAGAATATGAACAATTTTCCGGTATGCAAATTCCTTCTACCGTAAAAGTATTAAACAAACTGCTGCTTCCCCCAGCTGAAATAAGCTGCCGTATCCGCAAGAGAAGCAGTCTCACATCAAAAGGTTTGGAAACAAATCCTGACGCACCGCAATCCAAAGCTGCAAGCACATCTTGTGAATCTGACAAAGATGTTAACAATAGTACTGGAATATGCATTAGTTTATTGTTTTTCCGAATAGCTCTTGTTAGATCGTAACCATTCATCTCCGGCATAACCACATCACTGATCACCAGTTTTGTTTTGGCTTTACTGAGAAAATCCAGAGCTTCTTTTCCGTTACCAGTCATTGCCAGTTTATAGTTTTCCGTCTCCAGAAGCTGCTGTAGATAAAGGAGCTGCGTGGGACTATCCTCCACAATCAGTATATCAATTAGGGTTTCTTCCATTTTTTATTCTCCTTTTCTTATCGAAAAGTTCCTGATCAGCCTGAGATAATAGTTCTTCCAGAGAATAAGTGTCTTCTCCTTCCTGTTTTGCTGTACCCAGTGTAAGTGAAAGACAAAATCTCATACCCTTGCAGGCATTTTGCTTTTTCAGGTTCTCCACCAGGCGATTCTGAATAATCTCGAAATCATAGGTTTGATCCGTAACACAAAGGACTACGAACTCATCCCCACCTATTCTGGCAAGAAGATCCGATTCACGAAAAGTATTCTTCAGAACGTTTGTCATGTTTATTAAAGCTTTATCCCCTTCAGCATGTCCAAAAGAATCATTTATCTTTTTCATTTCATCAATATCAAAATAAATGAGCAGTGCAGATTCTTTGTCTCTGCAAACAATCTTTAGCTGTTGTTCTGCAATAGTAAAAAACCCCCGTCGATTATATAAACCAGTTAAGCCATCACGGATTGAGAGTTCTTTTAGCTCCTCACTCTGTCTGGCCAGAGCTTTCCGTGCTTCACGCAGCTCTCCGTTTGTCTTCTCTAATATCGTATATTGATTAATATAATTCTCGAAATTGGTTATAAGAAGATTGAGAATCTGAATACGTTCGGGGGTAATTATATGTTTTTCTCCAGAAAAGAAGAGTTCCAGATTCAACGTACCATAATTATATTTCCTGTACTGCATATTGGACACTAAATAATCAATGCGGGAAAAGAGCAGCTCTTTTGTCGGAGGCTTAATCAGAAAACTGTCGGCTCCGCACTTAAGACCGTTAAGTATATCTTTAGGCTCTGAGAGTGCTGTAAGAAGTATGACTGGAATATCCTTTATTTCAGTATCCGATTTGATTATTCGACAAAGTTCCCAGCCATCCATCTCCGGCATAATAATATCACTGATTACAAGAAGCGGTTTGTGTGCTTTTATTAGAGCCAGACCTTCCGTACCATTTAGAGCCAGCAGAACTTTGAAACCATGACTCTCCAGCAAATACTGCAGCATCATAGCCTGAGTTTGACTATCTTCTACTATCAGGATTTCTCCAGTAGTTTTGTTGGTCATTTTTTACTCCTTTCAAAAATTTTTTTACTATTTACATTGGCTCAATTACCCAAAGCCTTCAGAAATGTTACGATTTCATCAGGGCTGAATACATGTACTATTCCGTCAAACTGGACAGCCTTTCCCGGCATACCGTAAACTGTAGAACTTTCTCTGTTTTGGGCAATCGTAATTGCCCCACTTTGTTTCAATTCCCTCATTTCGGCTGCTCCATCTTTTCCCATACCCGTAAGAAGTATTCCTACCGCTTTATTCCCATAATTTTCGTTTACTGAGCGAAACAAATAGGAAACTGCGGGAATCATTCCGTGCTCTCTGGGAGCTTCAATCATAGTAATAGCCCCCTGTTTATCAACTCCCATCTGCAAATCATCCGGTGCAAAATATACATGACCAGGAGAAAGAGATGTTCCTTTTGCTGCTATTGATACAGCTACTTTCACAGTACTGCCAAGCCATCCAGCAAATCCTTCTATAAAACCGGGGGAAATATGCTGAACCGCTACCAGAGGTATCGGATAATCAGCTGGTAACCCGGATAAAATTTTCTTAAATATCTTTGGAGCACCAGTAGACCCACCAATAGCAATAATTTTGATGCCTTTGGGGACAGTAAAAGAAACTTCCTTATTCGCCGTTGTGTTTTGATCTCTCTGTGAGAACTTTCTGTTTTGGGAACTCCAGCGTCGAATCAATTTAATTTCTGACATGGATTTTACTGTTCGAATGATATCCAGAGATACCTTGTGAAAGTCGGGATGCCTGATACCGACAGGTTTTTCCATAACAGCTACAGCCCCTGCCTCAAGCGCCTCAAAGCTGGATGAAATCTCTTGTGAATCGATATGGGCACTAAGGATGACAATCGGTATCGGGTCTGTCTCCATAATTATCCGAGTAGCTTCATACCCATCCATAATCGGCATGACGGCATCCATAGTTATGACATCAGGCTTCTGCCTACCGATAAACCTCAGTGCATCAGCCCCATTTTCTACCGAACCTATTACCGTAATTTCCGGATCCGACTCCAGTATATTCACAAGAAGTTCTCTAACCGTATATGAATCTTCAACTACCAATACTTTTTTCAATTTATTACTTTCCCTTAATTAGAGCAATCGCCGGACAACTTCCAATAAGTTGCTTTGGTCAAAACTACTCTTTACAATATAGGCATTCGCACCTGCTGTGATTCCTCTCTCCCGATCTTCCCGGGTTTCAAGAGCTGTCACAATAACCACAGGTAATTCAGAAAATCGATCATTATTGCGTATTTTCTCTGTAAGTTCAAACCCATCCATACGCGGCATTTGAATATCAGAAACCACAAGATCAAATTTCTCTTCCTGCAGTGCAGTAAATCCATCAACTCCATCCACGGCAGTTTTAACCAAAAACCCGGATGATTCAAGAATATTCACAAGGAGGGTTCTGGAAGTAATGGAATCCTCGACAACCAAAATCTTTTTCAGGTTCTTCTTTTCATTTCTTACTGCTGTTTTGTGAGATGAGGATCTATTCACTGTTTTCGTTGCTTCTTTCAGAAGATCAGAGACGTTCAGCACCGGCACTACTTTCCCCGATCCCAATACGGTAGCTCCGCCAATATTACGAACTCTCACCAGCTGTTTACTGAGATTTCTCACTAATACATCCTGGTCATACATTATCTGTTCTACATTGAACGCAATTCGTTTATTTCCATCACTCAATATCACATATGGCAGAATTTCAGAGTCTGCAGTATCTGCAATATCCCTTTGGAGTTCCAGCACATCTTCCATTCGAACCAGAAAGAGAATTTTACCATCTACAGAGATAGTGTTTTTTTTCTCTACTGTTTTGACTTCATCTTTTCTAATTCTGCCGGCCCGTTCAATATTTAGTGTAGGAATAATAAACTCCTGCCCTCCTGTACGAATGAGCACACCCCTGAAAGTAGCCAGTGACAACGGAAGCAGCAGTGTGAAAAGTGTTCCCTTCCCAGGCTCTGCATGCACAAAAACCTGCCCGCCTAATTTTTCTACATTTTCCTTTACAATTGCCATACCGAGGCCTCTTCCTGACAACCGGGTCAATAGGGGGCTGGTTGTAACATCTTCCTGAAAAATGAGCTGCTGTATATCCTGATCACTTGATTTTTCCGCATCCAGATAGGAAAGAACACCTTTTTTGACCGCAGCCTCTTTCACTTTCTGAAAGTCAATTCCAATACCATCATCTGAAACATCTACTTTTACCTTGTCACTCTCTATTTGTGAGATGTTGATCTGAATAGTTCCTCCCGGTGTTTTCTTATTACTTATTCTCACAGCTGGTTTTTCTAATCCATGATCTATACAGTTACGAACCAGATGAATAAGTGGATCCTTAATCTCCTCCAGGATTCTCTTGTCTAGTTCAAATTCACCTCCTTTAATTACTAAATTAACCTCTTTCTCCTGTTCTCTACAAAGATCCCTTACCATTTTGGGGAAAGTCTGAAGGATTGTAGAGAAAGGGAAAAGTAGGATTTTTCTTGTCTCTTCCAGAAGATTCCCCACTCTTCTCCCAATGGATTGGAGATCATCTTCAACAAAACTAACAAGATCTCTAAGCTGACTGCCAACAGATTCAAAAAAATCCTGATGCCACTGAAAATCAGAAACCTGCCGAACAGAATGAGAGTTCCTTCTGCCGACTAACTTTTCCCACTGTTCCTTCCATTGACTAAAAGATTCCAAAAGTGATTTCAGATCATCGGAATGCTGTTTTGTAGATAGTTTAACCACAAGCATCTCTTCTGCCTGACGCAGAAGTAACTCGAGTTTTGCTTTACTTATTCTTACTGTTTCGTGAGATTCTGTTTCCAGAGTCTGTGCAATTTCTTTAATCGCAGACTCGCTTTCAGAAGAATCTAATAAAATTTTTTTTTTAATCTGCACAGCGGGAGCGGGAGCTTCTGCTGCTTGTTTTACATAATTCTCCCCTTTCTCCATCTTTTCCAGTTTTCCAAGCTGCGCCTTGAGTTCTTCAGCTATTCTGTCCCGCTCTCCCTGGCTGGCCGACAGGATATCTCCTATCCCCTCAACAACAATGTGAAGGATATCAAACACTTTAGAAGAAAGTATCCATTCGCCTTTTTTCCACTCGGCAAATATAGTTTCCATCTCCTGACATATAACTTCGATCTCGCTTCTGTCGACTGAACGGGCTGCTCCCTTTAGGCTGTGCACATCCCGATATACCACTTCAAGTATTTTACGTATTTCTTTTTTATCTGTTTCTTTCTCAAGTCCAAGAAGCTCGGAGGAAATTGTTTGAAGCCGCTCTTTGACTTCAGTTTTAAATACTACTAAAAGCCTCTGCTGAAGTTCTTCTTCCTTTTCCATCTGGACAAACTCCTTATATTTTCCAATTTCCCACAATCTTTTGCAGCTGAACCCCAAGATCCCTGATATTATTGGAAGCGGCTTCCAACAGATTTGCACCCTGAGAATTCTGTTCACTGGCTATCCGTATACTATCTATCGCCTCACTCACCTGATCCACCCCAACCTGCTGCTGCTGGTTTGATGCCGCTATCTGAATAATTGTCTGTGATATTTCTTCTGTACTCTCCGTTAAAGCCTGAATGGATCCGCTTGTTTCATTGGACTGCTTCATACCAGCCTCTACTGCCTTAACTCCTTGCTCTACAGTTAGTACTACAGTACTTACGCCTTTCTGAATATCCTTCAGTATTCTCTGTATCCGGGTGGTTCCCCCTTTTGACTGTTCAGCTAAACGACGAATCTCCTCAGCTACTACTACAAAACCCTTGCCCTGCTCCCCAGCCTTTGCAGCCTCTATAGCCGCATTGACAGCCAGCAAATTAGACTGCTCTGACAAATCATTCACTGTCGTAATAATATCACCAACAGTACGGCTCTGTTCGCTTAAATCAGAAATACTCTCCGCTATTATATCCATCTGCTCTCTAATCCTATTCATCCCCACTTTTGTGTCTTCAGTTAATTTCTGCCCATGTTTTGCTATTTCAACAGACTTCTTTGTTTTTTCTGCAACTTGCCTTGCTTTCTCAAGCGAAAGCTGTGCAGCCTGTTTCAGCTCCACAGTAGTTGTACTGGTTTCTGCCACCGAAGAAGCTGTTTCAGCTACACTGGAAGCAAGCTGAACTGCTGTTGTTGATACTTCACTGGAAGATGCTGAAAGACCTTCAGCGGCATTCTGAATGCTCAGGATTTGCTCCCGTAAATTAACGACCATACGGGATAAAACATTACCCATAACATCATCGGCAGATTGCGATGTTATTTCTTGAGTAATATCACCTTCAGCGATTTGTTCGGCAATTTTTGCCACATCCCTGAGAGACAGGAGCATATTGGTAAAGGCATGTGAAAGAATTCCAATTTCGTCCTTTCTGTCAGTTGATGCAATATCAACAAACAAATCCCCTGCGGTAATACTTTCAGCAGTTTCGGCGATTTTCTGTAATGGCCTGGAAAGACTCTGAGTAATAATTAAACCGATGATAAACAGAATAATACCTATACCAATATTCGAGAATATAATAAGATTTTGGGTCAGGCTTACACTAGCTGCAGTTGCTTCTCTGCGTTCCTGCAGCAGATTATGCTCCTCCTGATCTATCTGGTTCACTATAGTGCGAATGCCATCCATGGTCATCTTACCCGAACCAGTCGTTACCACTTCAAGAGCGGCTTCAAAACCGACACTCTTTCTTAAATCGATAGTTTCCTTGAGCTCTGCCAGTTTTTCTTCTATCCTGGGTTCAAGACCAGATAAAAGCTGTAAAATTACACTACTCAAAGTCTTCTCGCGGGCATTTTCCAAATGCACATACGCCTCTACTATCCCGCTGTTATACGGCTCCAGATACGTACTATCTCCTGTTAGCAGATAGCCTCTCTGTCCTGTCTCTGCATCTTTGAGAGCTGTTATAATCCCTTCCAATTCCAGTATCACTTCATGTGTAGTTTCCTCAACAGAACTTGTTTCAACCAGAGTGTTGATATTCCCGTATGTGATAATTCCTACAATTACAAATAGGACAACAGCCAGAATATAACCGCTTGCAATTCTTTTACCCACATTAAATTTCATTTTTTTTCTCCTTCTATTCTACGCAGAAAAGTATTATTTACTAATCTCTGTATATTCAGCTCAAGTCACAAATACCTATGGACTCTCATTCACCAGGATTCGTTTATCAGAAAGTATCTGAACTGCGTTGAGTATAATAATTCTATCATGTGTTACCCCCTGCAAATATGCTGCCCCAATCCCTGATGCAGCGGGGAGATCGGTCTGAATACTATTTCGGGAGACAGATCGCTCACCAACTATTTTGTCAGCCAGAATACCTATCTCAAAAGATTTGTTTTTTAAGATGATTATCCTGCTCAGGTTGGTAGTCATATTTTCCGGAAGACCAAAAAACAGCTTCAAATCAGTAACAGAAACAATCTCACCTCTGATATTTGCAATGCCAAGAATAAAAGGGGGAGTACATGGTATAGGAGTGATCTCTATAAAAGGAAAAATTTCTCGAACATGCACCAACTCAAAAGCATAATATTCGTCCCCCAGTAAAAATACCACAATCTGCAATGTCCCCCCCGGGTCTTCCTGCTTCTTCTCTGCCTGTGCCAGTTTTGCAGCACGACGGGCAAGAATCATCTGTGTGTTATGCCTTTCAGAATCCCTAATTGTATCCTCTTTCATCTTACTCCTTCCTCTGCCATTATTATGGATATAACCTCAACAAGTCTTCCTGCTGTCATACCGTCTACTTTGTCAAGCTCTTTTTCTTTCGGCTGTATCGACACAATTCTCAAGGCGTTGCGAAAGTGTCTCATACTGTCTTCTTTCCTGTCTTCCGACTTCAGTAAATTACCAAGTGTGAAATGAGCCATTGCAAAGTTGGGATCCAGATAAATCACACGCCTTAATGCTTTTACAGCCTCTTTTCTCTCTCCAGACTCCAGATTAATGAGGGCATCCAGATAGTGAACTTCCGGGTTGATGTTATCTTTCACAATCGCCTTTTTACTCCACTGAAGAGCTTCTTCCAATCGTCCCTGATTGGCATACAGCTCAGCCAGAAGAGTGTATTCTTCTCCACAGCTGTCAGTATTAGATCTATGGGCGTTGGCAAGAGATTGTAATAAAAGTTCCTCAGCTTCAGAAATTTTCCCCTTCTGATACATATCTTTGGCCTTTTCGTATGCACTATGCATCTGTTTTCCTGACATTACTTGTTCACCATCTATTGCAATTCCATTGATTAGAGGTGCAAACAATTCTGACGACTTATTTGTCTCCGAATCTGGCAAAGAATTTACTTTGTCTTGAGGTGATTCCTTCAGGTTGTTGGAAATAGGAACGTTAATCTTGTTATCCACTTTCTGAAAGAAACTCATGCCGTTAACATCAATTCTCCTGAATGGAAAACTGGAAAGCAGCTGGGTCTCAACTGCACTGACAATAAGCCATCCGTCTTCAGTTAGACATCTATATAATTGCTGAATTATTTTGTGGGCTTTCTTTTTTGGATAATACATAAGTACATTCTTGCACATGATAATATCCATCTCTTGTGTAGGTAATGATGTTGACGGATAGCTGTCAGTTATCAGATTCAGATCTGAAAAACATACCATGTTCTTAATTTCCGGAAGAATTTGATATGATTTTTCACCCGCTTTATTGAAGAAGGTACACTGCAGCCAGGGAGGAGGATCACGAAAAGACCAATCTGTATAGACTCCTGTGGAAGCTTTTTCCAATGCACGTGTATTACTATCAGTTGCCATAATATAGAGATCCCAATCCTTCAAATCGGGAAGAAGTCGGGCAAGCAATACTGCAATAGAAAACGGCTCTTCACCTGTACTGCAGCCTGCGCTCCATATCCGTATATGTTTATCCCTGCCCTTTTTATTGTGTATCATTTCTACAAGTACATGCTTTTCCAGAAACTCCCAGATCTTGCTGTCCCTGAAAAAATATGTTTCCCCAATAGTCAGGTAACTATTCAATACACCTCTCGATTCCCTGGTTAAATTTGCTGATAACAACCATGTGATAAAGGATTCGACCCCCTCAAATCCAAATTCTCCTGAAGCCTCCCCCAGTCGCGTTTCAAGGTACTTCCAACGGGACCGTGGGAAGTGAAGGCCAAGTATTTTCTCTATATAGCCATTAATCTGGGGAAGCAGATCAGTAGATTCACTCATTTTTTCTGCCCATATGTACAGTTTTTTCCAGTTGTTGAAATTCTTCGTAAGTGAGCAGTTTTTCTGGATCATATACAAGAATCATTCCATCTTCGCGCCGGATCACTCCTTTGAAAGACTCAATTCCCGGGATTATTACATCAGCTGTAATAATATCTTCTTCCCCGGCTTCGATAATACCAACAATTTTATTAACCAGAAGTGCTGTCTTCCTTTTCCCAATCTGAATTACTATAAGTTTATCACTTAATGCTATTTCTCTTTCGGTAAGAAGAAATCGACAGTGCATATTCAGAACCGGAATAATGCTTCCTTTCAGGTTGATAAGACCTAATACAACTTCGGGTGTATTGGGAAGTGCAGTGATTTCCACCACCGAAACAACACATTCGACATTGATAATTTCTATAGCGCAGCGCAGAGTATCTAGAGAAAAAACAAGATACTGTTTATTTTCCTTTTGCATTCGCCCCCCCCTACTCTTAAAACCCACCCAAGAAAGTTGACGCAATAAAGTGAATCATAAACACCTTACTATATTAATCACCTTTATATATTATATTCCTCAAAAAATGTTTTTGCAAATAGTAAACAAACGTAAATAAACAGAACATAATCAATCCGTTCCAGGAACTCAACGCCGGACTAACCCGTAAACTCCCCAGGGAGAGCTGCAATGTGTATCCATGTATAATAATCGGGATTTTTTCTTGATAAACAAAACAACTAGCTGGAATGAATTAATAAGCATACCCACAACCTTACAACCGCCTAAGCAAATTGACGCAAAAAAATGAATTATAAACTACTTACTCAATTCATCATCAACCTATATATTATTTCATAGAAAGAGTTTTTGCAAATAAAACAGGGAAATAAAACAACTTTCGGCACAATCTGTTGCATATAGCTGAATATAAACGTCAGAAAGGCTGGTAAATCCAGAAATCTGGATCAACCCGAATGAGCATGAGAAGTGTCTCCAAAACATCCCCTACCCGGTGATGGATTGAATACTAGTATTTTGATAGAATGCCAAAAATACTAATTATTTTGCTGTTAATTAATATATGAGGCAATTTCAAAAATCTAAAATTAAATCTATGATTTAATTCGATTTTCTAGGAAATTGCCTTTTGAAGTTTTCTGATGAATGATTTAACTTGTTATGTATAATGTAATTACATAACTTCAGAAAACTTCACAAATCGAAGTATGCTATGCATACTTTTAAGAATAAGATGCAAAGCATCTTATTCCAAGGT
>JABMQR010000347.1 GCA_013202335.1 Bacteroidota bacterium | reverse complement strand
TCAGCAAAAGGATTGTACGTATCAGATTCAGGTTCCATATATTTCTGATACTCCTCATCTTCTTCAATTGATGAGACAGGTTTCAAAGACATTCTTCTCTTTTCAACATCTATTTTATTTATCTGAACAGTAATACTTTGTCCCTGCTTTAATGAATCACTCTGGTTATTGTTTCTGGAATCACTTTCAAGATCGGAGATGTGAATGAGTCCATCCAATCCCGGCTCCAGGGAAACAAAAGCGCCAAAGCTGGTTATACGCACAACCTTGCCTTTGTACTTAGAACCGCTCTTATATTTTGTAAGTATTTCATCCCAGGGATCTGAAAGCAGTGCCTTCATACTTAAGGTAATTCGCTCATTTCTCCAATCCAGTTTAATAATAGAAGCCTCAATTTCCTGTCCGATTGAGAGAACTTTATGTATATCGGTAACACGTTCTCTGCTGATTTCTGAAATCGGAATTAATGCCTGTACAACGCTGATATCGACAAAAGCACCAAAGTCCTGAAGTGATTTAACAGTACCTGTTACATTCATTTTTTCATGCAGCGTTTTTTTCAGGATTTCAACTTGTGCATTTCTCTCTTCTTCTAATATGACTCTGCTGGAAACCAGGATATTGCGCCCATTTTCCTTATATTCGATAATTCTAAAAGTGCGTTTAGTCCCAATGTAATCTGCAGGATTTTCAACCCGTTTTAATGCTATCTGGGAATAGGGACAGAAGGCCCGGGAATCACCGATGGTAATTTCATAACCGCCTTTTATCTCTTTTTCAACGACTCCTTCAACCGGGATTTCACTTCTGAAGGCAGTTTCCAATACAGCTTTTCCAGCCTTGTCTCCGCTGATTTTGGTGGTAAAGAGCATGTCCCCATTTTTTGAAGAGTGAAAATAGGCTTTTATCGTATCACCCTCATTAACGGTGATTTTCCCATCTTTATCAGTTAATTCTTCTGCATCTATTTGGCCTTCACTCTTTCCACTCAACTGCAGAAAAATACAACCGCCTGAAATTGAAACGATTTCAGCTTCTATTAACTGCCCGGGTTCCAGTGACTTAACTCCTGTCATGCTGTTTTCTAAAAGATCTGCAAAATTTTCTTCATGATTTATATCGTTCATATTTTTGTTACTCCAGATTTAAAACTCAATTTTTTATATATGATTAGTAAACTCTAAAAGAAAATAATTAGCAAGTGAGGGGGACATATTTGGATTTGAGTTATTGATGTTTAAACAACTCTGCAGTATCAATCTTGAATCCATCCAGTACAACTGATTCCGCAATAGAGTTTTCCTCTCTCCAGTCAGCAGGAGGAACTAGGGTGCCGTCATCATATAAACCAGCATCTTTACCTTCAGTCTGCAGATGGAATATTCTGATATATTTATTGCCGGGATCGACAATCCAGTACTCTTTTACTCCATGTTTTTCGTAGAGGTGGAATTTCTCATGCATATCTTTTTTTGCAGTTGAGGGTGAAAGTATTTCGATAATAAGGTCAGGTGCCCCAAGGCAGCCTTTTTCAATGATCTTATCCGGATCACAGATCACAGAGATATCGGGTTGAACAATAGAATCAATCGAATTGAAATCCTGAGCTGGATATTCAGGAAAATAGATATCAAAGGGTGCAGAAAATACTTTACAGGATCTGTTTTTAAGGAATATATATAGTTCACCCACCAGGTTTGATGAAATATCTTGATGGGTACTCGTTGGTGCAGGACTCATATTATAGGCAATACCGTCTATTAACTCCCAGCGTTCATCGTCCGGCCACATGCTATATTCAACATAGGTAAATTTGTGATCTGATTTTTTTATTGGTAATCCCACTTTTTTCATCTCCTTTAGTATAGGGTATAACAGGGGGAAAGACAATTTTATTCAATAGCTTTACATCTCATTCAATAGCTTTACATCTCATCATGCTCTAAAAAACTATAGTATGATGATTCTGAAAAAATTATATGGTCCAGTAGATTGATGCCAAGAATAC
>JABMQR010000346.1 GCA_013202335.1 Bacteroidota bacterium | reverse complement strand
GATGATTTTATGGCTAATCGGAAAAAATCTGCTTAAATAACAAAATTGTCGTACACCCAAACTCAATCCGTTTTACTAGAACATCACCATTGACTGTGAGTGCATAAACCCCTTCCGATGATATAAACCCAGTAGCAAAGACCACAATATCCCCATCAAAGAGTTTTATTCCGGTCATGGAATCACCCCGGACTTCCACTGCCCGAAGACTTGAGAGATTATACTGGGCAACTAGTCTTTTTAATATGGGGATATGATATCCGGAATATTGATCATCAACTGGCAAAGCCCCATATCCAGAGAGACTTTCTGATCCAAAACTGGGAGCTGTCAGTCTATGGGACTACGGTAGCTAAAGAATATCCTAGTACAAAACGTGATAAGAATTTGCCTGAAGAGATCCATAGATCAGAAAATCATCACCCCAAAATTAATGACAAATACAGATTTGAGGAAATCCTAAAGTTACGAGAAAAGCGCTCCAATATAGAAATTGATGCGAAGGGTAATGTGGTCCGGAAGTCTACGCATTACAGCATGAAAAACCCCAAAAAAGCTGTAAGAGAAATCAAGAAACCTTTCAACGATTAGGCATATAATTTAACAATATAGTAGGAAAAACAGGTATTAGAGAATTTGTAAATTTTAACGAAATCAAGTAGTCTAAATCGTTGAATAATATAGATTTTTGTGATAAATACAAATTTTTATGTATTTACACAGTAAAGAGTTACGAAAATGTTGATTTGTATCAAGATCGGTTCTTACCGACGCAAGTATGAAACGGGTTATACCTTACCTCGGCTTAATTGCTTGTGGCTAAGGAATCGCTGGTAGTGGCTAAGGTGGAAACGGGTTTTGATTTGCCCTAAATTTTTCCTCTTACAGTTTTAGTTCTCCAGCAAACCCGGGGTGGTTCAAAAAATAAAAGAATCCAATTGCACAATTTGAGGCATATGTGGGCCCTCGCAATTGCTCTATTTGTGCAAATAAATTTGATTAAGATATCAATTATATCCAGTTAATAAAGTAGCTATAAATAAATAATTACTTTAAATATAAGGATATAAATATGTAATATTTATGATTTTTAATTATTGGCACAAAATTTGCTTTAATGTATTCAGACCCATTGGCTTAGTATGGGCATACTACACACAAAGGAGTGATTTATGAAAAAGGTTGTAATCGTATTCTTTCTCATTCTTATCGTCTCAATGTCGGTGATGGCAAATGCAGAACAGGATTCTGGAGGAAAAATTAAAATTGGCTTGGCAGCTAATAATTACAATGACAAATGGATGAGCTACGTACGCGAATCAATGGCAAAACAGATTGAAAAGTACCCCAATTATGAGCTGGTCAGTGTAGACGCAAAAGAAGATGTTGCTACTCAGATTAATCAGATTGAGAACCTAATCAATATGGGTATTGAAGGTTTGATTTTGCTTCCTGTCAGTGCTGATATGAAACCTGCAGTTATTGCATGTGAAGAAGCTGGTATTCCGGTTGTTACCGTTTCTCGGCGTTTGGATCCTCAGCCGGACTTCGTTACCCATGTCGGTTCTGATGACGTTGAAGCTGGAATGATGGAATCAAAAAATGTCTTTGACCTGCTCGGTGGCAAAGGAAAAGTAGCAATTCTCCAAGGTCCACCAAGTAATGCCTGTGCTACCGATCGTACTGACGGTTACTACAAGACCCAGGTAGCTGGCTACCCAGACATTGAATTTATAGCACTGGAAGTTGGTAACTGGAACCGTGATGAGGGCTTGGAGATTGTTGAAAACTGGATACAGGCTGGTTTCGAAATCGATGCTATCCTTTCCAACAACGACGAAATGGCTATAGGTGCTGCCTTGGCTTACGAACAGGCTGACGCCCGTGGCGATATCATCATCGCTGGTGTTGACGCTACTGCTGATGCTCTCGACGTCATGAAAAAAGGCAACCTTGACATCACAGTCTTCCAGGACTGCTTCACAGATGGTCAGACCGCAGTAGATATGATCATCAAAGCTGTTGAAGGCGAACAGGTGCCGCCGGAAATCCTCGTTCCATGGCAGCTCGTTACTCCGGAAAAAGTTGACGACTTTATTAAACTGTGGCAGTAAGATACAAATCTTTGTAGATTGCTAATAAGATTAGGTGGAAATGTGGAGTCGATCAGTTTGGTCGGCTCCTGTTCTACAGAGGAGAAAGGCTGCTGTGCAAGACGAATATATTCTAAGAATGTCCGATATAGTAAAAACGTTTCCCGGCGTTAAAGCGCTTGACCATTGTAAGCTGGATGTTAAAAAAGGACATGTTCATGCCGTCATGGGAGAAAATGGAGCGGGAAAATCTACGCTCATGAAAGTGCTGTTTGGCCTTTATAAACAAGATGAAGGTGAAGTGTGGTTCAACGGTCATACAAGGCATTTCCATGGACCGCATGATGCGCTAAAAAATGGCTTAGCCATGATTCATCAGGAGTTAAGCAACGTCAGAATGTTAACGGTTGCCGAAAATATTTTTTTGGGAAAGGAAATTAATCATAAGGTTGGACTTCTTAATAAATCGAAAATGATTAAGGAGACCAAGAAATTATTTGAGAAACTTTCGATCGATATTGATCCTGCAGCTCCCATGAGTTCACTGAGTGTTTCGAAACAGCAGCTCTGTGAAATTGTCAAAGCTGTTTCTTACAATGCTGAACTGATTGTCATGGACGAACCGACTTCGGCTATTACTGAAAATGAAGTTGAGCATTTGTTTCGGATCATTCGAACATTACTTGAAAGAAATATTACCGTTATTTATATAACCCATAAACTGAATGAAATTTTCCAAATCGCCGATGAAGTATCTGTATACCGGGATGGCCAATATATAGACACAATTGATGTCAAGGATGTTACGAAAGACATGGTTGTCAGCATGATGGTCGGCCGTGAAATTACAGATATTTACAATAAAGAAAAGGTTGAGATTGGTGACACGCTATTAAGAGTCGAAAACCTTTCATGTAAGGGGGAATTCCAGGATGTTTATTTTGACCTCAGAAAGGGAGAGATACTTGGGGTTGCTGGTCTTGTTGGAGCTGGACGATCTGAACTGGTTGAAACCATTTTTGGTGTCAGAAAAAAAACAGCTGGTAAGATTTTTATTCAGGACAAAGAGGTAGCCATATCAAGTCCTAAGGATGCAATCAACAACAAAATGGCTTTGTTAACAGAAGATAGAAAATTTAGTGGCTGTTTCCTTCCACTCAACATAATGGAAAATACTATTATGGCGAGTACTGATGCTCATAGTAAAGGGATGTTTTTTGATTTTAAGAAAGCAGCAGAAAGTTCAAATAGCATGAAAGTCGCGCTTAGCATTAAGACCCCAAGCCTTCAGCAGAAAATTATGTTTTTATCCGGCGGTAACCAGCAAAAAGTACTGGTTGGGCGATGGCTTCTGACCCATCCAGATATCCTGATCGTTGATGAACCGACTCGAGGTATTGATGTAGGTGCGAAAAGCGAGATTTACAAGCTTCTCACTGAAATAGCCAAACAAGGCAAGGGAATTATTATGGTCAGCTCAGAGTTGCCAGAAATTCTCGGAATGAGCGACCGGGTTATGGTCATGAGTGAAGGCAGAATGACAGGCATCTTACCCATAGAAGAAGCAACCCAAGCCAAGATCCTGGAATACTCGACAAAATTTGTGAGCTAATAATTGCTAATCTGGAGGCGTTATATGAAAGTTTCTTTACTAAACAAAAGTGGTCTCGGTGTATTCCTCGAAAAATACGCCATGATAATAATCATGTTTGGCTTGATTGTTATCATGTCCATTCTGAAACCTGAGCATTTTCCAACGTACAACAATGCAAGGAATATTTTGCGTCAGACATCGGTAATTGGGATAATTGCAATAGGCGTTACATTCACGATAATCACAGCCGGTATTGATATTTCCGGTGGATCAGTTGTCGCAATGACTTCGGTAATCCTCGCCCATTTCATCCACCCAGCGGCTGATGGAGTTGGCGGTGAATATCCACTGATATTCGGCATTCTTCTCACGTTACTTGTTGGTGTCGCCGCAGGTGGACTTGTTGGTGTCATTGTTGGTTACGGTCATGTTCCACCTTTTATTGTAACCCTCGGCATGATGTCAATTGCCCGCGGTATTGCAATGATTATTTCGAACGGCAGACCAATTGGTAATTTTACCGACACGTTTAATTATATCGGAAGTGGGATGGTGCTTGGATATCTGCCTGTTCCAATTATCATCTTTATTCTATGCGGCTTGGTCGCATATATTATCCTGCATCGCACCAAGTATGGAACGTACATCTATGCAATTGGCGGCAATCCGAATGCTGCGATCGTTTCAGGTATTAACGTGAAAGCTATCACGACTTTAGTCTATGTACTCGCAGGTTTCTTTACCGCAGTTGCGGGTATTGTTGTCACGGCTCGCCAGCAGTCAGGTCAACCAAGTGTTGGTATTGGTTATGAACTGGAAGCCATTACCTGCGTCGTTATTGGTGGTACCAGTCTAGCTGGTGGTATAGGTAAAATTTCAGGAACTATTATTGGGGCAATCATAATCGGAATTCTGACAAACGGCATGACTATGATGCAGGTAAATCCAAACTGGCAGCTGGTAGTCAAAGGAGTCATCATTGTTTCTGCTGTCCTGATTGATATGACTAAGAAAAAACGCTGATAAATTTTAATTAGAAAGAGGAACTAAAATGGAAAAGAGTAAAAAGAAAATTAATGTTGGAGTCATTGGTTTAGGAAGGCTTGGTTATCACCATGCCATGAATGCTACTCGACTGAAAGGTTCTCGTTTGGTTGCTGTTTCCGACCCAGTTCAGGCCGCACTCGATCGAGCTGTTGAGGACTTTGACGATGTACGCACGTATCTTGATTACCGAGAACTTATAAAGGACACGTCAATTGATGCGTTTGTCATAGCAACTCCCACCAAGACGCATTACGATATTCTTGTCGATGTCATTGAAACCGGAAAACCTATTTTTGTTGAAAAGCCGATTACCTACACAGTCGATGAAGCTGAATCTGTTTGCAAACTCGTTGAGGAAAAAGGCATTCTGCTTCAGGTTGCTTTTATGAGGCGGTTTGATCCAGGCCATACCCTGGCAAAAAAGAAGATTTCATCCGGTGAAATCGGCAGACCTATTTATCTCCATGACTGTCAGCGCGATCCGAACGGACCGCCGATCCATTATGTACCTGAGAGCGGTGGCATATTTGTCGACATGGGTATTCATGATCTGGATGTTGCACGATGGCTGATGGGCAGTGAGATCACGGAAATTTATGCTCAGGGTGCTGTACTGAAGCATGAATATCTTAAGGATATGAACGATGTTGACGATGGCCAGATGCTTCTGACATTCGAAAGCGGGGCAATTGGTTTTATTGAAGTCAGCCGCAATGCCAATGATGTGTATGACACAAGAACCGAAATTATTGGCCATGATGCCAGTGTCTTCGTTGGGATGAAGGAACTTACCCCGGCTTTTGAAATAAGAAAAGGTGTTGTTTCCTACGATCAGCCCAATTGGGTTTTCGGACGTTTTGAAAAAGCTTACGAATTGGAGTTGCAGGCCTTTATCGACTCCATTCTCAATAATTCACCTTCACATGTCAGCGCAAACGACGGAATGATCGCACTTAAATTGGCAAAAGCTGCAACTGAATCTTATCAAACCAAGAAGCCGGTATCATTGTCATACTGATTCATTTTTCTTTCTGTCAACCCGTCCATAGTATTCCAACGTGGCTGGGTTAATCTGCCAATCATTGATAAACGGGAATAAAATTCCAGGTGGTGGAAAAGGATCATCTTGAATGGTGAAAAAATTGAATTAGATCTGGTGAAACGAGTATACAGGGTTGTTCCGGTAAATTAGCCGGAGCTATTATGGGAGCCTTTTTATGGCAACGATTGATAATGGTATGAGTATGATGAATGTGGAGGCCTACTGGCAGTATATCATGAAAGGTATCGGTTTGGTCGTAGCCGTATGTTCGTCAGCTACTCTCGAGAAAAATCTAAATAGAAGGTAAGGGAATATTCATGGGTAAGAATAAGATTCGTTTTGGCGTTCTGGGGACCGGAAAAATCGGCAGGCTGCATCTTGACAGCTTGATCAACTACAACCCTGATGCTGAAGTAGTTCTGGTTGCTGATCCATACATGAGTGCGGAAACCGAAGAGTGGTTAAAAGGGTATGATATGGCAGTAACAAAGAATTCTGAAGAAGTTATCAATAATGATGATGTGGAAGCAGTGATGATTCTGACTCCTACTGATACGCACGCCGCTTTCGTTGAACAGGCAGCCATTGCCGGGAAGCATATTTTCTGCGAAAAACCGGTAGATTTCGATCTCGATAAGATTATTAAGGCTCTTCAAACCGTTAAGGATTCAGGGGTTAAGTTTCAGATTGGCTTCAACCGCCGGTTTGACCACAACTTCGCCCGAGTTCGTTCAGTTGTGGAGTCGGGGGAAATTGGGGACCCGCATATCACGAAAATATCCTCTCGGGATCCTGCACCGCCACCAATGGCGTATATTAAATCATCCGGCGGAATCTTCATGGATCAGATGATACACGACTTTGATATGATTCGCTTCCTTACGGGGAAAGAGGTTGTCTCTGTCTTTTCAAAGGGGAGTGTGAAAATCAAAGAAGAGATTGGCGAAGTTGGTGATGTGGACACTGCTGTAGTTGTCCTCGAGTTTGCTGACGGTTCCATTGGTGTTATCGACAATTCACGGCAAGCTGTGTACGGATATGACCAGCGGGCTGAGGTGTTCGGGTCAAATGGCGTCTGTTTGGCGGATAACGATACTGCTACTCGTGTAACCACGATTACTACAGAGGGTGCCAATTCAGATGTACCTCCTTACTTTTTCCTCGAGCGTTATTTCCAGGCATATGTCGATGAGGTTAAGAGCTTTATATCTGACCTTCAGAACGACAAGGATCCATCCTGTGGACTGTTCGATGCGATTCAGCCAGTAATTATCGCCAAGGCTGCTACTCTGAGCCAGAAGACAGGGAAACCGGTAAAAATAGACGAGATTCTATCTTTAGATAAATTGGGTTTTTTACAGTAATTTAGGGATGTAATATCAATATTTAGGATTATAAAGAGTTTAATCACAAGTGGTAAACCACTTGTGTACCTACAATAAACAAATAACCATAGGAGGTTATAAATGAATGACAAATGGACCATACCCCCTGTTGGCGGACATATGGAAAGACCAACGGGTTTGTACTATCAGACGATGAACGGCCATGAGATAGAAGAGCGGCTCAAAAAAAGTGATATGCTTATACTACCCATCGGCAGCACCGAAAACCATGGTAAGAATGCATGTTCAGGAGAGGACACCTTTCTCGTAACCAGACTTGCTGAAGCTGTTGCACAGCGAACCGGTTGTACTATTGCTGAACCGATCTGGTACGGTTCTCATCCGTTCCATCATCTGGGAATGCCGGGAACAATTGTAATTCCTGAAGAAGATCTGGCTGCCTATATCAGAGCGGTAATTGCCGGATTCTGGAACTCGGGATTCAGAAAAATCATCCTTTTGAATGGGCATGGACAGGATTATGTAATTCCGGTTGCAATCCATCAGTTTGCCAAGAAATATCAGGTGCCTGCAATTCTGGTAAACGTAAACTGGTGGTTCGTTATTCCTGAATATCTGCGTGATAAAGCTCACGGCGGTATTTTCGAGACTCCTTTCATCCATGCGGATGAGGTTGAGACTTCCTATTCGATGGCTCTTTTCCCTGAACTGATCGATCAGCAGTATGCTGAAAAAACCAATCCGCCGAGAATTTTCCCCACGGGACACATCAATAAATCAGGTTCTGTGTATAAGGAAGAGTCTCCGATCGATTTCTGGTGCCAGGTTGGTGCTTCAGCTATTGAAGTAAAGGCAACTCCGGAAGGTGTTGTTGGAGATGCAACACTGGCTGATCCTGAGAAGGCTCGACCTGGAGTTTATGCAATGCTCGATTATCTTGAAAAACTGATCAATGACATCATGGAGATGTATCCTGCAGGAGAACTCCCGCCGATCGAAATGATGAGTATGCGTGATCCGAAAGTGGTTGAAGATGTAATTAAGGGACCGCTTAAGGGCGGCAAGCATCTGTATACCCTGGGATACCCCACTTGAGGCAGATGAATGAATATTCTAGCTAGTGTAACCCCCAACAAGACTAGTTTTGGACCCCTCCTGTTTTCAGGTGATCTGGAAACAGGAGGACCCTTTCTGGGTAACCTGGGGTACAATGGATTAGAGGTAAGCCTTCGTACCCCGCAGGATATGGATGTTTCCAATCTGTATGCCATGCTTGATGATAACGGTATGGAGCTTCTTTCCATTGCGACCGGTCAGAGTTATGTTGATGACGGTTTATATGTATTCTCTATGGATGAAGAGGTTCGTGACGAGATACTGAGAAGGTTTTTCAGCTTTATCGACATTGCGGCTCCCTATGAGGGGATGGTTATTCTCGGGGGGATCAAGGGGCGACTCGATAAGGAAGACCCGGAAACCCAGTTCAGAATTGGCGAAGAGACGATAGACCGCTGCCTTGAATATGCCGAGAAGAAAAAGGTTACACTGCTGCTTGAAGCAATAAACAGATATGAAACAAACCTGTTCAATACTGTCGGCAGCTGTGCAGAGTTTACGGCAAAACGAAACTCTCCCTATCTCAAGGCTCTTGCCGACACTTTTCACATGAATCTTGAAGAGGTCTCTATAGAGGGATCTCTGGATGCTGCTGCACCCCATATCGGAGTTATTCACTGTGCGGACAGCAACCGGTTAGCTCCAGGAATGGGGCACCTGGATTTTAAATCTATTTTGAAAAATATAAAAAATTACAGTTCATTGCGATATCTCGGAGTAGAGGTGCTACCTTTGCCGGACAGCAGTATCTGTGCTGAAACGGCAATGAATACTCTTAAAAGTTTTCAATAGAAGGAGAATATTATGAGAGCATTTTATGTTGAAGCTGAATGGGCGCCAAAGCCCGGTTATAAACTTTCCAAACGGGAAGCGGAGACAAAGCGTTCAGCACGGGGAAACTCAATCTGGAAAAATCTGAAAGGTTCAGTTGTGGACCGGCCTGAACCGGAATTTAATGAGAATCAGGTTCTTCTCAAGGTGGGAGCTGCCGGTATCTGCGGTATAGATGCCCATCTTCTGCAGCTTGATGATGACGGGTATACCAAATATGACGGCCACTCTAAGTATCCGATTATCACCGGCCATGAGTTCTCCGGAGAGGTAATAGCGGTAGGCAGCAAGGTGAAACGGCTAAAAGTTGGTGATCTCGTGGGAATTGAGTCCATGCACTGGTGCGGTGAATGTGATGCATGCCGCATGGGTATGTTCAACCAGTGTCAGAATCTCGAAGAGCCGGGACTGACCTATGATGGTGGATTCGCTGAGACTGCTGCTGTTCACGAAAAATACTGCTATAAGCTGAATGACATCGTCGATTTCTACGGTGGTGACAAGGATGCAGCGTTTGAACTTGGTGCAATGATTGAACCGGTAGGAGTTGCCTACAATGGTCTCTTTGTACGTGGCGGCGGGGTACGGCCCGGCGGACATGCTGTAGTATTCGGTATGGGTCCGATCGGACTTGCTGCAACCGCACTGCTCAAAACCAGCGGCGCTGCAAAACTGATCTGTTTTGAAACCACCGAAGAGCGGCAGGCACTGGCAAAAAAATTGGGAGCAGACTATGTGTTCAACCCCATCAAGCTCAGTAAAGAGGGGCTTGATGCCGGTGAAATGCTAATGGATCTGACCGACGGACGTGGAATTGCTTTGTTTGCCGAGTGTGCCGGAGCGACTAATGCAACCTATCCGGTTATGGCCAAATCTCTGGCAATTGCCGGAAAAACTATTCAGATCGGACATACCATTGGTAAAACCTCTGTTGATCTCTATCCCTACCAGTTCAATGCGGGAATGATCAGCGGATCAAACGGACAGTCCGGACAGGGCATCTATTCTGACGTTATTGCACTAATGGCAAGTGGAAGAATTGATATGAGGAAGATGGTCACTTCACGGGTTCCATTGGAGGAAATTGAAGAGGGCATCAAGCTTGCAGGAAACAGAGTTGCGGGCAAGGTTCTTGTCAGCACTATGTATAAAAAAGTAACTCATTCATAAAAAAGGAGAAAGCCATGAAAGTAAAAATAGCATTTATGCACGGTCCGCATGACCTGCGTATTGAAGAAGTGGAAATGCCGGAACTTAAGCCGAATCAGATTCTGTATAAAATGAAGGCTTGCGGTATCTGCGGTTCTGATGTTGAGTGTTTTGAAGGAGAATCAGCCGAAGGCCGGTACGATATAGCACCTTATACCCCCGGTCATGAGTTTGCAGGCCAGGCAGAGTCTGTGGGAAGTGCTGTAACATCGGTAAAAGTCGGGGATAAGATTGTAGGAGACTGTGTCCTTCCCTGTAATGAATGTGCAAACTGTAAGGATGGGAAAATGCCCTCCGCTTGTCTGAATATGCGTGAAGTGGGATTCATGCCCAACTCTCCCGGCGGAATGGGTGAGTACATGATTCTTGAAGAGCAGTATACCCACGTAATTCCCCAAGACTGGGACTATGAATTGGGTGCCTGGGTTGAGACATTCAACGTTGGCTACTGGGGCGTATGGGGTAACGGTTGTGACCCTGATGCATCTGATGTGGTTGCTATTGTCGGCGGCGGACCGATTGGTCTTTCTGCTGCTATGGTCTGCAAGGAATCAGGAGCAAAGGTTATTCTTATCGATCCTATTCCGGCGAGACGTGAAAATGCGTTGAATTATGGTGCAGATATTGTTCTTGATCCTACTGCAGGAGACATAGAGCAGATGGTGAAAGACAATTCAGACGGTAAGGGAGCTTCTGTTGTTATTGAATGTTCAGGAAATGATATCGGTATTGCTTCCGTTTTTGATATTGCGGCTCATAATGCACGGATTGGTTTAATCGGTCATTCAATCGGGCGTAAGGTTCCTGTAGAATTAGGAAAGGTTATCTGGAAGACCCTGGTCATAAGAGGATCGGGCGGAACGAAAAACTGGTTTCCGAGAACAATCAGATTCATGTCTGCGATTAAAGACAAATATGATTTTGCTGCCCTGAATACCCATCACTTCAAATTCGAAGATCTTGATAAGGCTATGGATATGGCAGTAAACCATAAAGATATCGCTCGGAAGGTAATGCTTACGTTTGATGATTAATTTAACAGCATCACCCTTTTACTGTTGCGAGTTCGGTAAAAGGCACTGTTATTTCATAATTTCTCCAATCAGTCATCCCGGGTAAAGATATTCAACACCCTGCCCGGGCGGGCTGAATCTTAAAAAGGCGGTGATCCCATGAAGTTTGCAATCAATGAAAATACTCTCTTTTCCTGTGATGTTTTGGAATTTATCGACGCATGCAGCAATGTCGGTTTTGAAGCGGTTGAACTGAGTTATCCGAAACTGAAGGAAATTCTCAAGTTTGTCCCGGTTCCTGAACTGGTTGAACAGATTCAGTCTGCGGGGGTAAAGGTTCTTTCTCTGAATGCTTTTGAAGATGCGCTGCTGGTGCCGGAGACTGGGATGGCTGCAATTTCCGCTGAAGCTGCCCATATCGGAGAGCTCTGCCAAGTGGTTGACTGTCCCGCTGTAGTTCTGCCGTCAAGCAGATGGTATCCAAAATACGGCGAAGTAACTATTGACGATAATTTTTATGCGCTCTACCGGAACCGCCTGAAATACTTAAAAAAAGTGTTTTCTCGGTACGGAGTGGAAGCAATGTTCGAGCCGATTGCTTATGATGAGTTCTATCTTGGGAATGTTGAAGAGGTAAACAGACTGCTTGATGATCCGGAGTTGCAGGATATTCGTCTTGTCCCCGATATTCACAATCTTTATAAGAATGGACAGGGTCCGGAACAGCTGCTGAAATATGCCAATAAAATCGGACTGTTCCATATTGATGATACGGTAAATGGTGATCTCAAAACGCTCCACGTAGCTTTTGATCGTACATATCCTGGAAAGGGTCAGGCCAATGCCGCTGGATGGCTAAAAGCTGCAGAAAAAGCAGGGTATGACGGGTACTACTCATTAGAACTCTTTAATGACGACCTGTATCAGATGGACCCGAAAAAAGCTGCCAGTGAATGCATGTATCAACTGGTTGCATTTGAAAAAAGTCTCGGATAATTTTAGTATTACGTTCTTAAATCAGTGAAGAATTGTTTTGTAGCATTGGGTATATGCAGAATTTTATGAATAGATTGAGTATTCATTTATAAGTGGTATAGAATGAATCCTGAATTTGGAGGATATTTCCATTGGTTGACATCCAATTCTCGGTTGAGGTATTATATAAGAAGGAGGGAAAAGTTGACGAAAGGGAGCTGTTTTATATATTTACATAAATGGTTGTATCTAGAAGGAAAGTCCGAGTAATGAGCAAAACTATTTTGCTGGTAGATGATGAATTAGGGATATGCAAATCCATTAAGGAGTTATTGGAAAACAGCGGATATTATTGTAATTTTACTATGAATCCTCAGAAAACAATAAATTTTCTCAAATCTGAAAGTATTGATTTATTGATAATAGATGTGCGCATGCCCGCGCTGGGCGGTATAGATCTGTTAAAATTGGTCAAGAAAACATACAAAGACCTGCCAATTATTATGATTACCGGGTATCCTTCCATAGAGAGTGCCGTTACGGCAATGAAGTACGGTGCCCTGAACTATTTTACAAAGCCGCTGAATATTGAAGAACTCGTCAAAGAAATTGACACTATTCTCTCAAGCAAATTGAGTAAACAGGCTGAATACTCTAAAAACAGTACCGTGCTGTTCAGCAAGAACCCGGAAATGCAGGAAATGATCAGCAGTATAAATCAGGTTGCGGCCACAGATGCCACGGTTTTCATCTGCGGTGAAAGCGGTACCGGCAAGGAGCTGATAGCAAATTATCTCCATTATCACAGTAACCGGTGTTATAAGCCGTTTTTGAAGGTTAACTGTGCAGCGATTCCAGAAGGTCTGCTGGAGAGTGAACTATTTGGTCATGAAAAGGGAGCTTTTACCGATGCCAAGAACTTATATAAAGGTAAATTCGAAATGGCTGATTCCGGTACGCTATTTCTCGATGAAATTGGTGACATGGATATTCGGACTCAGGCCAAGATTCTTCGGGTTATACAGGAGCAGGAGTTCCAGAGAGTCGGCGGACATACGGTTCACAAGACAAATATTCGCTTTATAGCAGCTACAAACAAGGATATCGAGTCAATGATCGAAGAGGGGCATTTTCGGGATGATCTCTATTATCGATTGGCAGTAATAGATTTCAAGCTTCCAAGGTTGGCAGAACGAAAGGAAGATATCCTGGATCTTGTTGAGAAATTTCTCGAAGATTTCAACGCTAACTATAAAAAGAGTATCAGATACATCAGTGCCGAGGTAAAGAACATACTACTCAATCACTCGTGGCCAGGGAATATAAGAGAACTGAAGAACTGTATTGAACGTGCCGTAATCTTCTCCGATGGAGAGTCCATCGAGTTGGAAAATCTGTCAAAGCAGTATGTGAACTCAAGTACCGAATATAATGATGTTTTACAGAACCTGGATTCAAATGACAGCGAAACAAAACAGATTATTGAGGCTTTGCACCGGACAAAATGGAAAAAACAGAAAGCAGCGGAGATGCTGAATATTCACAGAAAAACGCTCTATAACAAGATGAAAAAACTTGGGTTAGAGTAATGTGCAGTTTAAAATAGATGAAATACAGTAAGAAAATTTTGTTCAGTAATAAAATTCTGAACAACATGCCGTGAAATTGGGGCTAGAGGAGTGAATAGTCTGGAAATCTCAGCTGGCGGGGAACATCATGGATTATTTTGTTCAATTAAAGAATATCAACTATAAATATTCTAACCGATATGCGCTCAAAGATCTCTCTCTCAATCTGCTCAAAGGCGAAATACATGCCCTCGTAGGTGAACATCGTGCTGGTAAATCCACTGTAGTTAAGCTGCTTGGTGGATCTGCCAAAAAGCAAAGCGGTGAAATCTTTATTCAAAATAAGAAAATTGACAATCTGAATCCCATTTCATCAATGCAGTCTGAGATTGGCATTGTGTATCAGGACCAGAAAATTATGCCCTCGTTAAATGCCGTGGAGAATATTTTTGCCGGTAAATATCAGGTGCATTGGTATCGGAGGATTCAATATCATGCAATGCGCGAAAAGGTTCAAGATTTCTTAACAAAGTGGAAGCTGAAAATCAATCTGGTTTCACCGGTTTCGGAACTGACCACTGCTGAGCAGAATATTATTGAATTTATCAGTGCCGTCTTATTTAAACCCAAACTGCTCGTGCTTGACGAGCTTTCTAATCGCTTCAATGTTGACGAAGTGGAATTTGCCTATAAGCTGATACAGGATCTTCAGGCTGAGGGAACAACAATTCTCTATGTCACGAATGATATGAATGAAATCTTTGAGTTTGCTGATCGTGTATCGGTTCTTAAGGGCGGACAGATAATCAGCACACAGGATATCAAGGCAGTAGATAAGGTCCGGCTGATAGACCTGACCTACTCTTTTGTTACTACACGGGAAGAACTTCGGAAAAAAAATGAGGAGCTGTTCAACTACAAGAAATACAACGAAGATATAATCAATAATTTACCTGTTGGTGTTATGATTATTGATACTGACCGAAATGTCTATCTTACCAATAAGTTTATGATCAAACTCCTGAATATGCTTAAAACAGAGGAAAAGTCTGCTTTCAACAAACTGCTGCAGACGTTTGATCCTGAGTTTAGTCAGGAAATAACCCACATCATTGATTTCAACGAAACGAAATCCTGGGAAGAGATAGAGTTTGTCAAAGATGTCTTTATCGACATTTCCATACTCCCGTTCAAGAATGATTACTATATCCCCATGGGAACGATTATCCTCATACGGGATGTTTCACAGGACTATTATTTTAAAAATTATCTGCTGCAGGCTGAAAGAATTTCCTCGATAGCAGAACTTGCTGCTGGTGTGGCCCATGAAGTTAATAATCCTCTCAGCATCATCATTAATTATGTAGAGCTTCTCAAAAAGCAGAAGCAGGACAGCTACAATAGCGAAAGGTTGAATCTGATCAGAGGGGAACTGAAGCGGATTCAAACAATTATTGGAAGTCTTCTGTCGTTTTCCCGTTTAAAGGAGACACCGTTCAAGGCGGTGGATATTCAGAAGACCATCTGTGATTCCTTATTGCTTATGACCCACCCTATGGAAAAGAAGAACATTATGATAGAAAAAAACCTGCTTGAGAAACAGGTACTGGTTATTGGAAACGAAAACAGGCTTAAACAGGTGATGATTAATCTTATAAAGAATGCTATTGAAGCGGTTCATGAAAACGGCTATTTGCGAATTGTTACGAAGGAATATGCCGATGAGGGTGTGTTTGAAGTAAATATTGCCAATAATGGGGATACCATAGCAGAAGATATCCTGCCTCAGATTTTTAATCCGTTTTATTCAACAAAAGCAGACTTGAATAATACCGGTCTCGGATTGTCAATTTGTCAGCATATTATCGAAAACCACAACGGCCTGATTACCTGTTCACCCTCAGATTCTGAAACCGTATTTACGATCAGATTGCCTGTCTGCTGAATCGACCACGGTCTTGACTCAACCCCTGCTTTATGAATTTACTGCAGCTGAGTTGTATAGCACATTTTGTGTAATGTGTATTTTCACTATTTTCCCAAAGGAGAATAGGTGGACAGGAGTTTATCTTAGGATACTATCATTACGATAGATAATCCTATTAAGTAATTTCCCGGAGGTAATATGTTGGACAATGTGAACCTTGAAATAAAAAAAGGGGAAATCCACGCTATTTTCGGTGAAAATGGAGCTAGAAAGTCCACTCCTATCAAGATAATTACCGTATACCATAAAGTTATGGACATTATCGAAGGTAGTGTTTTTGTAGATCCCTTAGGAGGCAAACGCAAATGATGAAAGCTGGAAATAGATCCGGGATATTCAGTGGGGTGAAAAGGATGTTTAACTCTACTGGCTCTTTAGTTGCTCTCTTCTTTCTAGTTGTTTTTTTAAGCATTGCAAGTGACCGATTTTTATCACTGCCCAATCTCATGAATATTGCACGGCAATCCTCTATCAACGGATTCGTTGCATTAGGCGTAATGCTTACCATCCTGACCGCAGGTATTGATCTTTCGGTTGGTTCCACTCTTGCATTCTCAGGAGCAGTACTAGGAATAAGCATTGTTAAATGGGGGGTGAGTCCTGCTACGGGAATACTGCTCTGTATTGTTACTGGAGTTGGAATTGGTCTGATAAACGGTTTACTTCTTACAAAACTGCATCTTCCGCATCCCTTTATTTCAACATTGGGGACCATGAATATTTTCAGAGGGCTGACCCTGATAGTAATGCGTGCAACCCCTATTTCCGGTATGCCGGACAGTGTCCGCTTTATTGGCAGCAAATTTATTGGTCCTATCCCGATAAGTTTTATCTTCCTGCTGCTCATGTATACTTATTTCCATTTTTTCCTTACCAATACGACAACCGGCAGGTATATCTACGGGGTGGGTGGTGATAAGGATGTAGCCCATCTCTCAGGAATCAATGTTGATAAAGTCCTGATCATCGTCTATGCCTTGTCTGGGTTCATGGCTGCAGTCGGAAGTCTCGTTTTAGCTGGTCGTGTGAATGCAGTGTACCCTTTAGCAGGGGATAAGTATGAGATGGATGCTATAGCATCTTGTATTATTGGAGGGACCAGTTTCTTTGGAGGCAAAGGTACCGTCTGGGGTACTTTGATCGGTGCTTTGATAATGGGAATAATCCGAAATGGTTTGAATCTCCTCAATGTGTCAGCGAGTGCTCAGACTGTTACGATCGGGACAATTATTATTGTGGCAGTGTATGCTGACGTGCTTCGACAGCAAAAATTCTCACGAGTGAAATAACTGTTACAAAAGGTAGGTAAATGAAATTGACGGTCCTTTGTGGCTTGAACTGGTATTTACTGCAACAAATCAAATAGATAAAGGGTTGCATTAAATAGAATGGATTTATTGGAGGGTGATAATGATGAAAGAAGGAAGGTTTTTGCAGAGGTTTGTAGCTGCATGTTTAATTCTGACTTTTGTCGTAGTTGTTGGTTTTTTTGCACAATCAAATCGTGAAAATGACTATAACTATGAGATCGATGTTATTCTGATGGCGGTTAATAGTGAATATTGGAGTATGGTTTCTGCTGGTGCGTATAAAGCTGCTGATGAATTCGGGGTAAAAGTCAATATATTAGGTCCCGAAGCTGAGACAGAAACCATGAAACAGATTGCTATCATCGAAAACTCAATTGTTAAAGGAGTTGACAGTATTGTTCTTGCAGCACTTCAGCCAGCTTCAACTATACCGGTTTTAGAAGAAGCTGATAAAGCGGGTATTCCCGTAGTTCTTATTGACACCGGTATTCCTGATTACGTTAACCAGGTTTCTTATGTAGGTACTAAGAATGTTGTTGCAAGTGCTATGGCTGGTGAATATATTGCATCAAAACTGAATGTTGGTGACAAGATGGCCATCGTTCGTGGTGTTGAGGGGTCTCCGACCCATGATGATCGTGCAAAGGGGTGTGTCGATACCCTCAAAGAGCATGGTATTGAAGTAGCAACCATTCAGTCGGCAAATAGTGAACGTGGTCTTGCAATGACTGTCGGTGAAAATATTCTCCAGTCAATTCCAGAAGTGAAGGCATTCTACTGCACCAATGATGAGATGGCTCTTGGGGTATTTGAAGCAGTTAAAGGTGCGAAACGTGACGATATCATTGTCGTGGGATTTGATGGATCCGGAGATGCTCTGAAGTCAATCAGTAATGATGAGATGTCTGCAACCATCGCTCAGAGTCCATTTAATGAAGGGTATCTCGGTGTTAAGACTGCGGTAGAAAACCTGATGGGAAAACCCGTGGAAAAGAGAATTGATACCGGTATTACCGTTGTAGTCAAAGAAAATGTCACGGCGCTTCAGGAATCAGTAAATGCCGATATGGATAAGTGGTTGAAAAATAGATAGTTGTTAAAGCTTCTATTTATAATGTTTTTGGTTTGATTTTATGTCCTTTTGAATTGTTCCCGCAGGTTTTGCAATATTCTTGCTCTCCTTCCATTTCACGTTTTGGAGACCGGGACAGGCAAAAGGAACGAACCTGCCTCTGGGTGAGACTCATTCTCGATGCGATCTTGTTATAGGTTAGACCGGTTCTGCGAAGTTCAGCGATTTGTTCTATCTGTTTATCAGTCAAGGGAACAGATTATATCCTGTTGGTGGTCTTTATTTACGACTATGAAACAATTAAGAGTATGTTGATTCGGTTGGTGATATATACTAGACCAATCGTTTCGGTATTATTTTAACATCCTACCCGAGAAGAAATAAGGATTACATAACAGCATATTACGCCTAAATTTAGAGACCGTTCTTAAAGGTGAATCGTACATTCTCTTTGCTGTACACCGTGGCATAATCTGCCAGTGCATACCAGAGGTCATTTGAGAATTCAGTTACCAAACATTCTTGCTTGTTTAGGATCTTGAAAAACATATCTGTTTTGGTTTTGCGATACTGAATATCCTGCATGACTTTTTCCACTATCACCAGTTTCTCATTTATTTTGGTATAGCGTTTGGAAAGCTGATCAAACTGTGTACTGTACTCATCTTGGTCCATCACCACCGAGGCGTTTCTGGCAGTGAGTTTTTCCATAAGACCAATAATATCAACACGTTCCTCTTTCAATCGATCCAACTCTGATTCTTGTTTCGAAGTGTTAAACACCTCATCCTTGATTTCATCAAACCCTCTGATGATCGTATTCTTATCGGTTATGAGCTTGTTCACTGCTCGTACGAACAGCACTTTAAATTCATCTTCTGAAAAGGTTGGAGCTGTGCACGTTTTGTCTTTTTTTGCATACTTGGCATTGCATTGCCAAATGACCTTGCGGTATCGATCGTTGGAATGCCATACCTTGGACCCAAAGATACCTCCACAAATTCCACATCGCACGCGTCCAGAAAACACACTGGAAATCCTTCCAGTGTTACGCTCCCGGAGTTCTTTTTGTACCAGATCGAATATTTCGCATGAGATAATAGCCTCATGGTTGTTCTGTACATAATACTGAGGTATCTCACCTTTATTCTCAACCGGGCGCTTATCGAGGAAGTCTGCTGTGTGGTATTTCTGAAGCAGGGCATCACCCTTGTACTTCTCATTGGTAAGCATCCGTTTAATGACTGTAGAATGCCAGATAGGTTTACCGGTTATTGTCTTGTATCCTTCTTTCGTCAGTTTTCGAGCTATGGCAAAGGGTGCAAAGTCTTGAAGGAAAAGGGAAAAAATATAGCGCACAAGTTCTGCTTGTTCCGGATTCACAACCAAATTACCATCAGAACCTTTGTCGTAGCCAAGAAATCGAGTGTAGGGGACCGTGACTTGTCCGTCTGCAAAGCGCTTACGTCGCCCCCATTTAACATTCTCTGATATAGACCGTGACTCCTCTTGAGCTAATGAGCTCATGATGGTGATCAGCAGCTCGCCCTTGCTGTCGAATGTCCATATATTTTCCTTTTCAAAAAAGACTTCTACCTTTTTCTCTTTAAGTTTTCGGATGGTTGATAGGCTGTCCACCGTGTTTCT
>JABMQR010000345.1 GCA_013202335.1 Bacteroidota bacterium | reverse complement strand
GTCAAAGATTGACTGAGGACAATCAGCATCCATTTTTGCATAGAATAATTTAGATCTCTCAAGTTTTTCAATCCATTTTGTACAACGGAAAGTAAACTGGTAGGTATAATCTTCAAGAGTGTAGTCTTCATCAAGATATTTCTTGAAAAGATTTTTAAGATCTTCATAGAGAGGAATCTTTCCGGTAGGAGTTGCAAGTGCATCATATTCACCATGAACTCTTCCCTCTGCCCAGTGCAGCCATACTTTCTTAGCAAGCTTGCTGGTACAGAACTTTCCTTTCTCATTCAGCAGAAAGTAGTTTGTTGAGAAAACTTTTGGTTCTTCTTTCATGCCGTCAACAAAATTAATGTTGTTCATGGTGTATTCACCAAGCGGGTAAGATACAAAGTCGAGGTTAGCCATAGGGCTGGGAGTTCTCACACCTTCAGCACCTAAAGTGGCTGATGTTGTTTCAGACTCAAGTGTACAGGCTTTCAGAAGAACTCCATCTTCCCATGAAGGAGATTCTTCACAAGGTACGGTAGTATTGCTGTCACGTCCACCATAGAGAACACCATCAACTTTTACACCCTGTTTTGCCTCAAAACCTTCTTTGTCAAAGTTTTCAAGATAATCAAGACGCATAGTATACCGTGCGTTTCCATGTGCGATACCGACTACATTGCCTTTGGCATCTTTTTTACCCTCTGTCCATGATCCGGAGTGGTTGTCACCCTCTTTTGGAGCTTCAACACCCTGACCAAGCCAGTATGGTGTATTGTCCGGGCCACGAAGAACGTTCGAGAAAATCAATTCCTGAGGTTTGTTCAGGTTTGCAAAAATCACCGGATCATCATCTTTGTTGACGTCTTTGATAATACCGAAAATTCCCTGCTCAACGTTTACTGCACGGAATTCACCATCAATATTTCTGAAATATGCAATATCATCACCGACAATCTGCTCACCGGGAATCATTGCTGTCGAGGTCTTACCACATGCTGAGGGGTAAGCACCGGCAAAATAGGTTTTTCGTCCCGCATCTTCATTAAGACAAGCCATGACAAACATATGCTCACACAACCAGCCTTCCTGACCTGATTTGTTTATTGCAAGTCTCATTGAATGCTTTTTCAGACCAACCGAGTTACCGGCATACTGTGCATTCATTGAGTATACGATATTGTTCTGGGTGTCCATGTAGATTCTTCTTTTGTCAAGATTCACACAGCATCCACGTTCATCGAGTTCACCAGCGGAATGGATGAACCGGAAAAAATCATCTTTTTCTTCATCTTTCATACCAAGAAAGTGCGCATAAGCAGGTCGGTAAAGAATTGATTCTGAGTGCGTGACATACCAGGAATCAGTAAACTGAACACAAGGAATTGAGAACTCTGAGAATGCAGGACCTTCACAGAAAAACTTCACAACGGCATCTTTGCCTTCCATGTTATTTTTTGCAATTCCCATAATCTCAGCCTGGCCTTCTTCAAAAGCAACTGAGTTTAATGATTTCATTTTCTCAAGATTCTCTTTATAGACAAGGTATTTTGTGTTTACTTTGTCACGGGCCTGATCGCCGTATCCATCCCAGTGAATGGTCTGTCCATCTTGAGACAGTTTTGACTCTTCACCTTTCTCTAAAGCCATAGCTTTTACATAATCAACATCTTCCTGACTATCGTCACAAACATAAATTGTGGCCGGGTTGCAGTGTTCGGCAAAAGATCCGATAAAATCAAATACTTTCTCGTTCTTGAGTGCAGCAATTTTTGCATAACTTGCTTCGCTCATCTTACTTTTTAGCAATTCGTTAAATTTAGAATCCATCTATTACTCCTGTGATAAAGTTATCCACTGTGGATAATATAGAGATACTGCATGATGATCAATACTATATTTGAACAATTAAATGATTTTTTGATGTATAATGATGATTATTGCAATAAAACCTGTCTTTGTCACGGCTAAATAAAACATAAACAATAAAATCGACATCCGAAGCCCAAGGGGGCTATTTTTTTTGTCCTTTTTTAATTTTATTTACAGTATGTTATGGTGTTGTATTGTGTTGTACTTGTAAATAGTGTATACTATTTATAGGGAGGATCAACATGTTTTTACAGACGTCACCAAAGAATAGTGTCGGAAGAGTTTGCATGTATTTCACTGAAAGTTATCGTGATCATGGCAAAGTAAAACAGCGCACCATTGAACGTATCGGCTTTATTGATGAATTCACTGATCTCTATGACGATCCCATTGCTCATTTCAAACAGGTGGCAAAAGAAAGGACCAAAGAGAAAAAAGAACGACAGAAAGCAGTTGTTGTAGAACTGATGCCTGAGGCGATCCTACCCTTTGCTGCAGATACAGAGAGCTATGACTGCGTGAAGAATATTGGCCATGCTGCCATCAGCAGAATCTTTCATTCACTCGGGATTCATAAGTTCCTTGATGATCGCCGCAAGTATCTCGACATTTCTTACAATCTCACTGCTGTCGTGAAACTGTTAGTCTATGAACGAATTATTGCTCCTGATTCTAAACGTGCCGCCTGGTTAGGAAAAAACAAGTATTTCGACAAGATGGACTTTGATCTCAATGCCGTTTACCGTAGTTTAAGTATCCTTCCCCGTTACCGGGATGATCTGCTGCAGCATCTGCACCAACAAATGGTGGAATTGTATCATCGGGACTCGACCCTCCTGTTCTATGATGTAACAAACTACTATTTCGAGATCGACAATGAGGACTCATTCCGTCGTAAAGGGGTAAGCAAGCAACACCGGAAGACGCCGATTGTCCAGATGGGACTGTTCATGGATGATGCAGGCTTTCCGGTCACCTATGATCTGTTTCCCGGCAATACCAATGACTGCATCACCTTCACTCCCATGAGTGAAACCGTGAGAGCACAGCTTGAGATGGATCACCTTATCTTCGTTGCTGACAAGGCGATGATGAGTGGGGATAATGTTGCTGATGTCATCACTCATCATAACGGCTATATATTCAGTAAATCAGTCAGAGGCGGAACCGATCTACTCAAGAAGACGGTACGAGCCCCTGAGGGGTATCTGAAATTCGATGATAGAAGAAATCCTATTGGTGAGGCAGACACAAAGACTCCGGTTTCCTTCATGTACAAGGTGCTTGATGAGGTAAAGGATACCTATGTCAAAAATGAAGACGGCAAGCGAACGAGTGTTAAGGGTGTAGGACATTACCAGATTGTCTACTGGTCTGCCAAGTATGCCAGGCGGGCAAAAGTTGATCGTCAGGCAGCCGTTGAGAAAGCGCTTGCTGCTTCTCATTCGAAGCGGAAGGATGTCATCGACAATAACCATGGGAGTAATAAATACCTGAAGACTCAGGTGTTTGATAAGAAAACGAAGAAACAGCTGGAAACCTACGATGCGAAAGTTGTGTTCGACTTTAAGAAATTAGAAGAAGATGAATCGCTTGACGGGTTTTATGTGATTGAGACGAATGTGACGGGTTTGAGACCCTGTGTTGATGCACGGGGTCAGGAAACCGGAGAACTCGAACGCGAGTTTGGGCAGCAAAGCAGGTGGTTGGAAAAAGAAGGTATGCTGCAGCTGAACCGTCTGGTAACGCCATTGGATATTGTGGATATGTATCATGGATTGTGGAAGATAGAGCAGACGTTTCGGGTTACCAAAAGTGAACTTGATGCGAGACCGATATATGTTTCACGAGAAGACCGGATCAGCTCACATTTTCTTACCTGTTTCATTTCGCTGTTGATTGTAAGGATTCTTGAGCATGAACTGAACCATGAGTATTCGAGTGAGCAAATCATTACGTCATTGAGAAAGTCCAATGTAGTGGAACTTACCAGTACTACATTCAAAACCCTTTACTATGACAGGACACTTCAAAAGCTCAAAGATGCATTGGATATTGATTTTGGTATGAATCTGTATACGAGAGCTGCGATACGAAAGATGTTGGCAAAAACAAAGAAAACGAGCTAACACAGTACAGAAATATTCTACAGAGTCTGATTCATTTTGTGGAAATTAAGTAGCTAGAATGCTGTTTTTGCGCTGTTTTTTAACTACCTGCCGCGAAAACTCAGGATACTGCATGATTATCAATACTATATTTGAACAATTAAATGATTTTTTGATGTATAATGATGATTATTGCAATAAAACAAGTTTAAATGAGAAAAACATCCCGCAGTCTTTTCAGCTCATCTACTCCAACTGCAGCAACTATTTCAAGATATTCGGTAATAGATCCGTATTCACTGATTATTGCATCAAGAGCAGCCTGCAGGTATTCAGGCTTGGATGTCAGCAGCGGATAGGTAACCTCCGGAGGAACTTCAACACCAAACTGTCGAAATGATCCTGAATAACGAACGGAAGCCTTAGTCAGATGTTTCCCGACATGTCCGCTCAGCAGGTAATCCTGCATAACCTCTTTATCACCAACACCCAAAGCATAGAGAAAGAGTGCAGCAAAAAGCCCTGTTCTGTCTTTCCCGCCGGTACAGTGAATGAGAGTAGGTATATATTCCGGGGAGGTTAAAACTGCAAATAATTTACGGAATAATTGACCTAGTAAATTAGGCATTTTCCGATAACTATTAATAATAAACATTTCAGTATCTGCTTTTCCTGCAGCAGCATCACGAAACAGCTGTATAACGGATTCAAGACTGAACTCCGGAATCTCTGCATATACGGGGAGATAGGCTGCATTATCCGGAAGTCTATCAGGATGTGCAGAAATTTCATCATAAGAACGCAAATCTATAATGTTTCTAATTCCTATCACCGAAAAACGGGTAAGTTCCTCATCAGAAAGAAAAGACAATCTCCCTGACCGATAGATAAGTCCACTTCTGGTAGTTTTTCCGGAAGCGGTCCGGATTCCCCCCATATCCCTGAAGTTATGGCAGTTAGGAAATTCTGCTGAGAGCAGTCTTGATTTACCCGACAAGTTCCCGCTCCAAATCCCTCAGAAAAGATCCAACGTCACAAACTATTCCCACAGCCTGACCTGATCCCCTGTCAGAAAGTTTCGTTACTACTGCCGGATTTATATCAATACAGATTGTAGGAATATATGATGGAGTCATATTACCAGTACCAATTGCATGCAGCATAGTTGAGAGCATCACTATCAAATCAGCACCTTCAATTATTTCCGCATACTTTTCCTGAGCTTTAATCATATCATTAACTGTTTCCGGAAGTGGTCCGTCATCACGTATAGATCCTGCCAGGCAATAGGGAATGTCGGCTGTTTCAAGCTCATACATCAATCCGGTGTTCAGGTTTCCGGTTTCTATGGTGTTTTTTATAGAACCGCATCCATTGATCCTATTTATTGCCTTAATATGATGATTATGTCCATGTTTAACCACTTTTCCTGTTTTCAGGTCAATTCCAAGGGATGTTCCAAAAAACTGATATTCCAGATCATGCACAGCTACAGCGTTTCCACCGAGAAATCCCTGCACAAAACCTTCCTTAACAAGTGATGCCAGAGCTCCGGATCCACCAGTATGTACTACTACCGGTCCACAAACCACTACAACTTTTCCGCCGGCATCTTTTATCCTGCGAAGCTCTTCTGCGGTTCTGGAAACTACAATATCACCGCTTCGTTCAGAGGAGACATCATTGGACATAAAAGAGAAAGCATCATGCTCTTTGCTTGATGCAGGAGGGAATACCCGTACTGAATCACTGCCGCATACAACGAGATCACCCTTGTGTAGATCACGTAGTTTGGTACAGATGAAACTATGCCCATTCCAAACCAGAATTGCATCCATTCTCTGCCTCAGTACATCATTCCAGCGTCCATTGAAAAAGACTTCTGTTATATGATTGGTTGACGAGTAAAAATTTTCTGGGGCATAAGCATCTTTCTCTGCTGTTTTCAGCAATGCTGAAGGGACCTCTGCCTCGTAAGACCCAAAATCAGTAAGCCTGTCGGCAATTTGCTGCAGAAGTTCCGCCCCGCTCCCCACTACGGTTATTTCAAGCGAAGAGATCTGATCCGGCTTTTTACCGACCAGAAATTTCTGGATAGTATAATCTCCGCCCGTTTCAAGGATTGTGTTAAGAATTCTTGAAAAAATCCCCGAATCAATCAGGTGACCTTCAGCAATAAATGTTCGTGTCTTCATGATTTATATGTATCATAATTCAAAACAGATTGTCCACGTGTAAGAGCCGTGCTATCGTTTTCTTTATAGCACATCCAGATCCGAAAGAGGTTCAGCATGAATGATCCCGGTAAGAAAATCTACCAACTTCCAGACAGTACCAGCACTTCAGTTCCCTTAAAAGAAAAATTATCCTATGGGTTCGGCTGCCTTGGACAGAATATGATTTTTACTTTTATGGGAAGCTTTCTCCTCTACTTCTATACAGAGTATTTTGGGATGCTCCCTGCCGCTGCAGGGCTGCTTCTTCTCATAGCACGTGTCTGGGATGCAGTAAATGATCCTATGATGGGAGTAATTGTAGACAGAACAACAAGCCGGTGGGGAAAGTTTAAACCATACCTGTTGTTCACCCCGCTCTTTTTTGCAGCGCTGGGGGTTCTCTGCTTCACTGTTCCGAATTTTTCCTATACCGGTAAGCTTATCTATGCCTACTGCACCTATATTCTGTTTGGTATGATTTATACCGCCTCTGACGTCCCTTTCTGGGCAATGTCCGGTGCTATAACCCAGGATACTGTTGAGCGGAACAGTGTAATTATGTTTCCACGATTCATCGGCACAACCGGGGCTGCAATTGCTACTGTTGCGACCCTGCCACTCATCTACCTTTTCAGAGATATCCTTGGAGGGAATACCGTCGGAGGATATCAGTTAACTGCACTTACGTATGGACTCATAACCATTGTTACTTTCCTTATAGCATTTTTCTTTGTTAAGGAACGGGTACCCAGCAAAAAACATGCACACGCATCATTACGACAAACATTGTGGACCTTTTCCCGCAACAAACCGCTTCTGCTTATTATTATATCCGGATTTCTTTCAGGAGTTGCAACCACATCCAAACTGCAGATTCTTATCTTCTATTCTGAGTATGTTTTGCATAATGAAGCCCTTTATATTGTCCTGGTGGGGATAAATATTCCATTCATCCTCCTCGGGATTGCACTTGTCCCGGCCATAGCGAAACGGCTGGGGAGGGAAAAAAACGACCTATATAGTATCCTGCGGCATTTATACCATTTGCAGGGAGTCTTCTGGCTATTATTCCTATGTTCTTCTACACCCTTTCAGAGGCCAGACATGCAGAAATCGTGGCCGAGTTGAAAGAGAGGAATTCATAGATATTGATTTTGGGTAATACTAACCTGCACTTGTAAAGACTTACGATGCTTGTGTGCGATCCACAATATCTTTAGAATACCCTTATGGAATTACTACTCCCAGCAGGAAGCTTTCAATCAGGTATTCGAGCGCTTGAAAATGGCGCTGATGCACTATACCTTGGTCTCCAAAATTTCTCAGCACGAAAAAGTGCAAAGAATTTTACCTTTGAAGAGTTAAGAAGACTTAAAACCTTTGCCGTTGATAACCGGAAAAAAATCTACATTACCTGCAATACAGTACTCAGAGAACAGGAGCTCCCCGATCTCTATAAGCTGCTTGATCAGATTGCTTATATTGAGGCAGATTCAATAATCGTACAGGATCTTGGTGTACTTGCGACTGTCAAAGAGGAGTACCCAAACCTTACCATTCATGCATCGACACAATTAGCAGCTCATAATGTATCAGGTATTAAAATGCTGGAGGATCTTGGGGTTAAACGTGCCGTATTATCCAGAGAGCTTACGATTGAGGAGATAGGATTTATCAGAAAATCTTGTCCGGGTATGGAGCTTGAGGTTTTTATTCATGGTGCATTATGTTACGCCTACTCCGGCCTCTGCCTGGCATCGGGAATGCTCCTTGGACGTTCAGCCAACAGAGGAGAGTGTGGTCAGATATGTCGAACATGGTTTACCGCAGACATTCAGGATACCAGTACAGAAGCAGAGCCGGAACATACAGCATCCCGTAACGGTTATTTCTTCTCGATGAAAGACCTTTCTCTTAAAACCAGAGTTACTGCATTAGAAGAGATTGGTGTAACTGCTGCAAAAGTTGAGGGAAGAATGAAAAGCCCGGAGTATACAGCTCAGGCCGCCAGTTTCTACAGATCTCTGATGCGGAACCAACCTGCAGAGGACTCAAACTTACGGACAGTTTTTTCCCGTTCTACGACCCCTGGCTGGAGCGGCAAGAGAGGCTCCAAACAATCCCCTGTCTCTCCTGATTACCCAGGGCACAGAGGGATACCAATTGGACAGGTAATTAAATATAACCGAAGAGAAAACTCTGTGGACATTCAGTTAGTTAACACAATCTCATTGCGTGACGGAATACTCTCACTGAAAGATAAAGGTCATGGACATCGATCACAATTACCTGAACCGGTAAAATTTAGTGTAACCAAATTACATGATCTAAACGGCAATCGATTGGTTGATGCAAAATCTGGTATGAAAGTTCGATTATCGGTTCCCGAATATCTCCCTGATAATACGCTGCTGTATAAGATTTCAGCCCATGACCAAAAACTCCCGGAAGTTAATCCTGGATCTCTTTCTCTTTGGAAACATCCCGTAAATCATATCATCACTCTTTTTGATGAACATATTAACATTTCGGGCACTATTACTGGGTTGGGAATCACAAAAGAGATAACCGAGTCCATTACTATTGATACCGCAAGAAAGCCGGCAAATCTCCAGGAAGTTCTGGAAAAGATTTTTTCTGCATCAGGTGAAGGCTTGTTTATAAATGGCAGTATAACCGTTATTAATAAGACAGGAAGACCAGATGAAGAGCTGTTTCTTCCCTCTTCACAACTTAAATCGGTACGAAGAGCATGGTACTCCGGATTGAATACCGTTTGGGAAAACAGGGTCTCTTCGGAGAAGAAGAAACAGGATGATCATACTCTTACAGCTGCAGCCCCACTGCCTGATCGTAAATATATTGTCCCAATCAAAGACAGTCCTGTACCGTTTATCATTAATCCGGATCAGTATAGTCCTGAAAATCTACCGCAGGTTGAGGGAATTTATTACATACCCCTTAATCCTGTTCTGTTTGATGATCAGACTTATTTCAATAAACTTGATTCGCTGCTTGAAAAATTCTCAGCAATTACCCCAAAAACGGCAATCCGGATTGGTCTCAATAATATTGGTCATCTTTTCTGGGCACAAAAACACCCTGAGTTCGAATACTTTGCCGACTACTACCTCTACTGCGCGAACAGCAGAACTCCAGGTCTGTTACAAAGCAATCTCAAATTAGTTAGCAGTGCTTATTATTGGCTGGAAGACAAAGACCAAACTATTCATTTCAACACAGGTAATATTTTTCCTGTCGGAACTGGTTTTTCCCCTCCGCTGTTTATCAGCAGAAGCTGCTTTCGAAGAGATAGCCTGGGAATAACCAAAGGGTGTATAAATCGCGCTTTTTGTGATGCCGATCCCATCGAGCGTGAGAAAAACAGTATATGTACACGATTCCCCGATCCTTATTCACTATACCAGACCGGTAAAAATTATATGGTATATGTCAAAAATTGTATAACCTATCTTTTCCCCGAAAGCCAGGAGTCGATCTGACTCCTAAAATAGCCCATACACAGGATTTCCACATTCACAGCATTTTCCATCCAAAATATGCTTTCCTGCAGAATTTCCAGCTTCACCGCCGTAACTGTGTGTGGGAATAAGTTCTGCCCTGCACTCCGGACAATGTGTAGAGATAAATAACCGCTCTCGACTGTTTCCACTATAGATAAAAGGAATTCCTGATTCTGAGGCTGTCTGCAGCATATCGTGCAAAAACGCCTCTGATGTTTCCTGTCGGTCCAGCATTTTGTATGCAGGAAAAAATCTGCTAAGATGCCAAACCTGAACTCCTGCATCTCTGAGACGACTCCCTAACCGGTAAATATCATCCTGAAAATGAATACCCTCAATCACAAGTGTCGTCACCTCAACAACCGCTCTCCCGTCGGTATTTATCCGCTCCAGATTATCTAAAACAGGAGCCAGATTCCCGTTACAATAGGTGCGGTAAAAATCCTCATCCCCTTTTACATCGATATTAAAAGCATCAATATAATCCAGCATGCCAATCAGGGAGTTTGCAGTCATACTTCCGTTGGTAACCATACAGTTTAAACCCTGTTCTATTTCCCGTACGAGCCTTGCAGTATCCAGCATATAATCCTGCCAGACAACCGGATCAGAATAGGTGTAGGTCATAATTTCAAGATTACTATCCAGTAAAAGCTCTACAAGTTTTTGGGGGCTGGTTAAGTCCTTTTTTTTACCTGAATATCCATATCGTGAATGGTTATATTGTGAAATAGCATAATTTTGACAAAAAAGACATCTAAAGTTGCACCCGGGAAGAGCCACTGATAAGGTACTGCTTCCCGGCTTTACATGATAAAACGGCTTCTTCTCTATAGGATCAACACCTGCAGAAACCACCTCTCCATACACAGTGGTCAACACCCTTCCATCCCGGGTTTTACGCACACCGCATATCCCGGTTTTGCCCTCTCCAATCAGACACTGATGAAAGCAAAATTCACATCGTATTGCAGCTGTCGTCATGCTTAATTTTTCTCCGAAAATACTTCAGTCTGAAACACTCTGAACTGACAATGCGAATCCTTCCAGCCCATCATCCCCAGACCAGCTTTAAGCGAAAGATGCGTAAGTGTTTCCTCAAGATCCCAGCCCTGTTCAGTTGCCACCTGCGGAAGAAAGACAGCGGTCCTGGCCTGACACAACAGCAAAACCCCATCTCTACCCACTACAATCTCAGAATAGGATGATACTTGTTCAGGAATTGTTAATATTGATATTTCAATAAGCAGAGTGTTTAATTCGTCAAGCCCGCTTACCGGTTGAAATCGCGGGTCATATACAGCAGCCTCAACGGCAAGTCGTCGAATAGATTCATACAACGGAAACCTTCCAATGATATTCCCGATGCACCCCCGAAGAGCTGACTCCTCATCAACGATTTTTCTCCTTTTGAGTGTAACAAAAACCCCGTTTTCTGAAAGGAGGTCTTCCTGGATCAGTTCATTCATCATCTTTCTGTATAATTTTGATGGTATACCTGCAATATGTTCAGCAATACTTTCTCTTGCAAGACTTAACAGCACACTTCTGGTTTCTTTATTAAGCATTATTATCTCCAGAGAATTGAACAGTATGAAACAAAATCGGAAGATACCCCGGTAATACTGTTTGAAGTATACTGATTTGTAATTTTTCCAGTAAGATTTAATTGTTTTGCTATATTTGAGACAATTAAGCCGGGAGCAAAACCACATATTGTCGGCTGATCCTTTACCTGCAGTGAGAGCAATCCCTTGATATCCCCTGCAGCAAACTTTTCAGCATAGTTTCTATCATGTAAAAGAACCTGTTCTTCAACTTCCTGAGCCTCGTAAGAAGCTACTTTAAAGGGTGTATACCCGAATCTATTGCCATAGTGAGTAAAGTCAGAGCTTGCTATAATGAGCGTCTCTCCATTTAGCACATGCTCATTGCCAATCGCCTCTAAAATGGCTTCACTAAGCATTTCTATTGATTTCTCACTGGTTACCTGCGAAATCAAACACAACCCAACACGAATATCTTTACTACTATGCAGCTGCAGATTTGCACAAAAGGGTAAAAACATTTCAAGAGCATGCTCCAATTCTACAGCCTTTCTATCGCAATGAACTACCCGTCCCGGCAGTAAATCATGAAGCGGCATTACCTTTAAATCAGCTAAGGGTGTTTCAGCTAATGTAAAGTCAGCGGTAGTTAGTGAATCAGGGAGAATATGCACATAGTGAGAAGGAGCTATTATCAAAATATTTGTTGTTTTTACCGGGATATTTGCAAAAAAATCTGCAATACCCCTTGCGGAGTAGAGCAGTCCTGCGTGGGGCAGCATTGCAAGACATGCACCGGTTTGCCCCTCTAAAAATGTTTCCGTATTTCGTACTTCAGCATCAGCCAGCGACTCTGCAATAAAAGCTCTAAGCAAATCAGGATCACTCTCATACCAGGATCCTGCATACTGCATCCTGCGAATAATTTCCTTCTTGTTCATAGATTTCCTCCTGGTGTTCAGGTAAGGTTCTTACAAAATACAGGTAATTGAGAATCTTTCAAAATCTATCCTCTTTAAGTATACTCTGTACAGCGGGATATTGTTAGTATTCAGACATCAGGATTTTGTTGAAGACAAGATATTTTCTGTTTCACCTGGCTCTTATCACTGATTTTTTAATTATCATGTTTACTATTAACATGTTTCTTTATTATATGTCCTCAATTTAAAGCCTATTCAGACGCGTTTTAATTTCCATTTTCCCCGTTTGAAGGCAAAAAACATATATCCGGCTTCAAAAAGCTCCGCAATGATAAAACTCATCCATACATACGTAACTGGTAGTTTTAAGATCATTACTACAACCCAGGTATAGGGAAGCATGATAAGCCAACGGGCTATAATGCAGCTGTACAAAAATGGCAGATTCAGACCGGATCCTGAAAAAACCGTTGCAAAGCCTAATCCGAAAGCTGCAATTATCAGTGAGGGGGTTGTCATCCGCAGCATGGTTATCCCCTCTGAATAAAATTCAGAATCAGAAATAAATAAGTTTATTATTTGACCGGGAAAAATGAGAATTACTGCAACCAAAGAACCCACAACCCCCATCCCAATCAATGCTGAGTACCATGCTGCCTTTGCCGCTCTGTCAATCTTTCCTGCTCCTAAGTTCTGTCCGGTAATTGATCCGGAACCCATCAGAAGTCCAAGTATCGGCATGAATAAAAATCCCAAAATTCGGGCACCCACTCCTACAACAGCTACGGTGGCTGTTCCATACACAACTATAAGTCTTAAAAAGAGTGAGTTTGCCATATTTCTGAAAAACAACTCTGCACCGGAAGGCAGTCCGATAGTGATAAGTTTCCTATCCAATTCCCGGTCAAATGTGAACAGCCCTCTCCAGGTCAGTTTAATATGGGCCTTCCCACTCATTAAAAGAAAGAATCCTATGAAAAAAGCAACGGACACAGATATAACCGTCGCTACAGCAGCTCCCTTCACCCCCATTCCAAAACCGGGCAAACCGATTATAGGGATAGTATCGAACATGAAAATCGGGTCAAGGATAATATTGAGCAGAGATGTTGTTACAAGAAGAATCATTGGGGTCCTGGCATCCCCTGAACACCGAAATATGGTATTTACGCTATAGGATGAAAAAAACAGCGGCAGAAAGTATATCCTGATATTCCCATAATCCATCCCCAGCGATCTTACCTGCGGATCAGTCGAATAAAAATTCATAATTGGTTTCACCAGCAGAAGCATCAGTACGGCTGCCAGCACAGCAATAGCAAATTTGAACAGTATTGTCTGTTCAGAGGCCCGCCTCGCCCGTTCATTATTTCCTGCACCATAGCTCTGTGAAATGAGTGAGACAGAACTCATCCCAATTATTTCATTAAGCACTTCAAACAACCAGAATATTGATACAAAAATGGTAACTGCTGCTACCGCCTTAACTGATATTCTGCCTATCCAGATCATATCAACAATATCATAGAGAGATTGACTCATGAGACCAAACATTGATGGTACTGACATTGAGACTATGTGTTTAACTATACTACCCTGGGTAAGATCACGTTTCATAACGAAAAACAGTCTACCATTGAACATGGTGAAGAACAATATTTTTTGACTATATTTTTTGACTATAAAACTGTGATTGTCAAAACTTTATTTAGTGTAACGAAGCTTGTGGGGAATTATAGAATAAAAGTCATTCCAGTAACAATTTAACAGAATTATTCTCATTACTGCTTTTTTGCACACTATTACAACTATGACCACAAATAACGGTTGGGTTAGTGCTAAGCAGTCCGAAACAGAGCAATGAGTTGGTTAGGAAGCTTCGGATTCTTGATGAGTCGTTTTATCTCCGGGGCAACCTTATCTACGAGTTTTGCCTCATTACATAGTAGGTCACGAACCACTGAACTATCGATCTGAGCAAAGCGTTCTTCCAGACTGGAGCTTCCGTTGAGAATAATCTTTCGATACTCCGCATGTTCAAGGTTTTTTACCAAAGGCAGCCCTGAAAGCATAGCCTTGAGCGTTTTGTTCATAGCCGCGTACCCGCTTCTCCTGCAATGACTCTGTTTTATACTCCGAAAGAACTGTTCGAGGATATTGTTTGTGCGTTGAGGATACAGTATAAATGATCCTGAAGGAGTGCTTACAGAAATTGGATCAGCAAAGAGCTTTTTCCAGTACCTCTCAATTTGTTTTCGCATATTTCGATAGATTCGCTCCTGCTTCTCATCGAGCTCACAGATCCCTTGGTAGAATTTCCTCACCCGAGTCTCAATGTGTTTCATGCTCCCGCTACCGGGATCATTCAACCCCAGCTTTCCCGCTGGTTCGGCAATTCTCATCGCCTTACGCAGCTGATCAAATACGATCATCTTCTCTTTCATACGCTTCACTGCAGTCTTGAGCCTCAGATCATACCGCAGTGGCCTCAGATCACCTAAGACCACTGCTCCGTATTTTGATTTCTGGTGCAGCTTCAAGCGTACCACAGTCCTCTGCAGTATTCGCAGCCTATCGTAGAAACTCATGTACGGACGATCAAAAGGGAATCCATACCCATCTCCTTGGGACTTCCCCTCCAATGCCCACAGGATTACGGTATAGAGCAGCAGTTCTGGAGAAATCTGCTGAGGATTGCCTTGGTTCTCGAAGAGAAGAGAAGATAACTCGGTAAGATTCTCTGGATGTTTGACAATCTTTCGTGTACATCGTGCAAGTATGTTACGCAGCTTCTTCTGGATCCCATAATACCGTAACCGACTGCGGATCGTAGCGTTCTCGCTCTTGAACAGATCATTCCCGATATCCCTGAGAAAGTGAAAATGGCAGATAAAATCAGGGATATGGGGAAAGACCTTTGCAACCGCATGGAGAATTCCAGAGCCCATATCATGTACCACTGCTGCAGGAGCTCCATACACTGTTTCAATATGCTCAAGAAACGGGATTATTGACTCTTTTCGTTCTGCCGGTAGTTTAACCGAATCAAGTACCAGTGAAGAAATTTCGTCAAGACCGACAAACAGATGCGGACTATCTGCTTCACAGGTGGCATCAAGATGCAGAATGTATCCACCATTACCTTCCATATGGGATTTGATCAGACTGCTGCTTTCCCGGTGTGCAATCGCCAGATAACAGATAAACTTCTTTGCCAGCAGAGCCACTTCACTCGCAGATATAGTGATTGCCCGGTCTGCCAGCCGCTCCCGGATTTCCCGCTCATTGCGACTCTGGAGAAACAGTGACATCCCCACATATACCATGACATCATACCCAAAGGTATGTCTGGGTGGGGCTAAGGCGGCAAGCTCTTCTGAACCGGCAGTATGCCCACATACGCTACAGGTATACAGGGTTTCACGGGCAGTAATAGTTCCCACAGAAAAGAGGGCAAGGGATCTTTTCCTCGTTTTCTTCACACCCATCCGGGTACCGCAGACCGGACAAGCGGTAGTACGTGGAGCAAAGGACACTGTTGGACGGTGACGAAATACCACCTGATTAGCACATGATGCCGCGTCCCTTTCCCGATGCCAGGCAAACGCTTTTACATATGCTGCTCCGGCGTTTTTTTTTCCGTAATCCCATGCATGTTCAGCAAGGCAGTGATACTCTGTTCGTCAACCGATAGGCCTTGTCTGCGCAGTTGTTGTACCCGGTTACCAAAAGATGTCTCCGGATTACGAATAAAGTCGGCAAATACCAGCATAGCATCATGATCTGACAGACTCATTAGTGCCTGCTTTTTCACTGCGGCTTCCCGCCGGGACCGCTGTCGCTCACCCACTGCTGGATCAGCACTCGAGTAGACATAGCGACCCTGTACCTTTTCCCGATGTAATTGCGGCAGTTCTTTGAAATGTACCATAAATGATCGGGGATTCAAGCCAACTAACTCTCCTATCTCCGTTGCTGTCAGTCCTTCGGCTGACTCGCTGATCAAATGGATAGTTGTCTGCTTGAGGGTGCCAAATCGGGAAAACCGAATCCCTCGGTACTCCCACAACCCATGCTCATCAAACTGTGGTATCCCCGAAAGGGTATAGTAGCGACCGTTGCAATTATAACTGGTATAGCTGCCCCAGAGCATAAGGCGCTTTCTCACCGTCGGGATCGAGCAGGAAAGCAGGGTGTGCAGCTGTGCAATTGTCATCACTTTTCGTTTGCGAAATTTCTGTAGAACCTCCCGTTCAAGATCTTGAGTGATCATAGACTCCTCCAATAGTAAGTATATGTTTTATAAATCAACTATAGCATATACTTGCTACTTCGTGAAGCCGTACTGAGTTTATTTTCCAACCTCATCATCATTACAGACTATTTGAGAGATATGCGGAATAAGTGAGGTTATTTCATATACTTGATATTTATTATGGGGTAAGAAAATAACTCTTCTTTCTATAGAGAATTATGGGATACCCAACCGTTATTTGTGATCATAGTATTACAACCTATTAAGTTTTTATCCTCAAAGATGTTACTCTACTTTCCTTCCCACAAGGTTCGTATCAGTTCTAAAACTTCAAATTTTTGTACCCAAAAATCACTACCTATGATTATACATCTGTACAAATGCTTCAGCATTCTGGATTGATCCGCCTGCAGCACCTTTTACTACATTATTAACCATCAGTGTAAAACCAATTCGGTTTTTTTTCTTTTTCAATCTTCCGGTATAGGTTACCATGCCGCGCGGTGTCCCCCAAAAAGCATATTTCGGCTGTGGAAACGTATTATCCGCATCATAAATAACCGGCTTTACCGGTGATGACGGTAATCCTGACTCATCAATTATGAACGTATCCCAGGCCTCTATAATATCTTCCTGAGACACCTCCTGATCAAACTCAAGCCAAACTGTCTCAATATGCCCGAACATAACAGGAACACGGGCACAGTATGCATACACATCAGGAGTGATGGAGAGAATTTTGTTGATCTCTTTCTCGATCTTCTCCTCTTCTCCGCCAATGAAAGGAATTACATTATCCGTAATATCAAAAGAGGACAAACCAGGATATCCTGCACCACTTACTGATTGATACGTGGATACTGATATCTCTTTAATTCCAAACTTAACAAGCGGAGCCAAAGCGATTGCCAGACCTGTCGTTGAGCAGTTAGCGTTTGTCACGATAAAACCACTTTCCGGATAGCCCTGATCCTTTATAAGATGAAGGGAATTGAGATTAACCTCGGGAATAAGTATCGGAACATCTTTCTCATAACGCATTGCACCGGCATTTGAAAAGACATGGAATCCGGCATCCCGAAGTTCCGGTTCAGCTGCTTTGGCAATATCTGCAGGCATTGCAGAGAAAACAATCTGTACTCCAGCCTCTTTCATTGCTTCCAGATTATACTCTTTCAACTTAATGGTCTTTAAATTTTCAGCCATTTCAAAAGGGAGTACCCAGTGTACTGACTTGCCGTATTTCTCTCCGATTCTTGCGGCTGATGCAGTAATATATTCAATTTCAAACCACTCATGATTTGAGAGCATCCACATAAAAACCTGTCCTACTGCACCAGTTGCACCAATTATAGCTACCTTAATTTTATCCATTATTTCCTCCTAAGCGTTGTATTATGAATTAATTCACTATCTTTCACAATATTTAATACTCTATATTGATAGATTCCAATATATTTGTTGCGATAATAACAGAATGTTATATTGATTACAATATGTTATTTCGTTAAATGTTATGTTTTCTACAAAATTTCTTTGCTTTTTTCCTCTCATCCCTGATATACTTAACATATGATACGTAGTGGAACAGCCGATCTGCCTCTTCATTATGGAAAAGTACCTGAATGGCTTGCCAGCCGTATGGCAAAACTGGGTTTGGCAATCAGCGAAGCCGTTATCGCTGAATTTGGCACCTCCGGATGGATCAGCAGAATGAGTGACCCTTTCTGGTTTCAGGCACTTGGGTGTGTCATGGGGATGGACTGGCACTCTTCAGGAATCACCACCTCTGTTCTCGGGGCTCTTAAGCGTGCCGTTAACCCGATATCCCGGGAGTTGGGAATTCATATCTGCGGGGGAAGAGGAAAGTATTCACGGCAAACACCTGCAGAACTTCTGGCAATTTCAGAGACTTTCGGAACCCCGGGTCATCAGCTGGCTGAGGCGTCACGATTAAGTGCAAAAGTTGACAACACCTGTATTCAGGATGGCTTCCAGATATACCTTCATACATTTGCTCTTAGCCGCAATAGTCAGTGGGCGGTAGTCCAGCAGGGAATGAATAAAACCTCCGGTATGGCCCGACGATACCACTGGCATTCAGCAAATGCCGGATCCTTTGTGGATAATCCGCAGACAGGCATTGTCGGCAGAAACAGCGGTGAAATAATAAACTTCAGTGACCGTCGTGCAGGGGAGTCCAGAAACGCAGTTCTTGATTTTCTGAATACCAGTCCCTCCCTTCAATCAAAGGAGCTCCTTTCACTAGGCCTCATTTCTCCGCAGCCCCGGAAAATTCAGCTGGAACTCTGGGACGCTTCAGAACCTTCCCTCGTTATGCCCCGGCATCACGAAGTACAAGCTTCTGATGTTTCATCACGAAGATTGGGAGCAGTCCTTACTGCAGCTTATGATAAACAGTTTTCATCCTTTACCGATGTGCTGTTAATGAATGGAGTGGGCCCCCGAACCATGCAGTCTTTGGCACTGGTAAGTGAGGTGGTGTACGGCAAACCAAACAGATTTTTCGATCCTGCCCGTTTCTCTTTTGCACACGGGGGAAAAGATGGGCACCCTTTTCCTGTCCCGTTACATATTTATGATAAAACAATCACAATTATGAAACAGGCGATAAAAAAAGCAAAGATTGGAAACAGAGAACAATTGGACAGCCTGCAGAGACTTCATAAACTTTCAGTAGAAATTGAGGCCTCACATGAACCAGAGGCTGATGTAGAGGCAGTAATCCAGTACGGGAAATCACGATCCGAAGAGTTTGGAGGAAGGACGGTCTTCTCCTGAAGGAAACTTCGTTTCAATAGTAAATCCATCTCAGGATTGACACTTCCGGCAAGTTACCCCTAAGATGGAACAACTAAACAATAGCACAATAAAGGTAAGAAATAATGAGTAGTTCACGTATAGATTTTCCTGTTGATTTTGTTTTCGGAACTGCAACTGCCAGCTTCCAAATTGAGGGGGCAAAACAGGAAGACGGGAAAGGTCTAAGTATCTGGGATACCTTCTGTGACCAGCCTGGAGCCATCAGTGATGGAAACACCGGAGAGACAGCTTGTGATCATTACCACCGATACCCGGAAGATGTTAAGCTTCTGAAAGAGCTTGGTATTGATTCCTACCGACTGTCGGTTTCCTGGCCGAGAATTATCCCGGACGGGGACGGAAAAGTTAATAAAAAAGGTATTGAGTTTTACTCAAAACTTATAGATTCACTGCTCGCCGCAGGGATTACTCCCATGATCACTTTATACCACTGGGACCTGCCTCAGAAACTTGAGGATACTGGAGGTTGGACAAATCGCCAAACTGCATATGCATTTGCCAGATTTGCTGAAATCTGTTTCAAAGCGTTTTCTGACAGGATTAATTCATGGGTTACACTCAATGAACCATTTTGCTCAGCATTCCTTGGTTACGGAATTGGAATTCATGCACCAGGGATTAGTAATATGCAGAGTATGTACAATGCCCTGCACCACCTGAATCTCGCTCATGGTCTGGCTCTAGAATGCTTCAGGAAAGGAAAATTTCCTGGTGCAATTGGGACAACCCTGAATCTGATTCTTCCCAAACCTGCAAGTGATGCCCCGGAAGACATCCTTGCTGCGGACCGGGCAGCTGATAACCAATCACGAATGTACCTGAACCCCCTTCTTGGTAAAGGTTATCCAAAACGTCATTTAGATGCCTATCCAGAAGTTCAACTTCCTATTCAGGATGGAGACATGAAGTGTATTGCCGGAAAAATGGACTTCCTCGGTATTAATTATTATTCTGAATCAACTGCAGCTTTTGATCAGACCCACCCCGAACAGTTTAAACAGGTAGATACAGACTATCCAAAAACAGCAATGGATTGGGATATAACACCTGACGGCTTATTCAGACTACTTGAATGGGCACATAATGAGTGCGGCAGTCTTCCCTTAATAATCACGGAGAACGGCTCTGCCTGGGATGAAAAACTCCTAACAACTAAAACCGGAGAAAAATCAGTGGATGATCCTAAACGGATAGCATATCTTCAGGAGCATCTTGATATCTGCAAAAAAGCCGTACAGGCCGGCATCCCGCTTAAAGGGTATTATGCATGGAGTTTTATCGATAATTTTGAGTGGGCTTACGGGTATTCCAGGCGTTTTGGATTGATCTATTGTGATTATGAAAATCTTGAAAGGATTCCAAAATCGAGTTATTACTACTACCAGAAATTTCTTCTCTCATGAGTTCAATTCCTGATCGCCCTATAGCAGTAATTTATAAGACCCGAGAGACCCGTTCTCTGCAGGAAATGGCCACAACACTCCTTGAAACAGTCTCACTTAAAGATCGCTTACCGACAGACAAAAAAGCCTTGCTGGCACTAAAACCAAATCTCGTGGTTTCACGTCCGGCTGACGACGGAGCTACCACCCACCCCGAAATATGTGAGGGGATTATTGTGTACCTGCAATCTTATGGATATAAAAACATTATAATTGTTGAGGGGTCCTGGGTCGGGGATAACACAACAAAAGCTTACCGGGACTGCGGATATGAAAAACTTGCCGAAAAAGCCGGGATAACATTAATTAACACACAGGAAGATGGTTTTTTTACTGTTGATGCAGATGGGTACGCTCTTAAGGTTTGCAACATCATGCATAAAATTGACTTTCTTATCAATATTCCCGTACTGAAAGGGCATTGTCAAACCTACTATACCGGTGCACTGAAAAATTTGAAGGGTTGTATACCAGATTCAGAAAAACGCCGTTTTCACTCTTTAGGACTGAACGAACCCATTGCAAAACTAAACACGGTTATTAAGCAGGATTTCATTGTAATGGATGGAATCTGCGGAGATCCGACTTTTGAGGAGGGTGGATCTCCCTCTTCGCTAAATAGAATTATCTGCAGTGCTGACCCCGTATTAATTGACAGCTATGCTGCGACTTTTATCGGTTTGAACTATTCAGATATTCCCTACATTTCCCGCTCGGCAGAGCTTGGGGTTGGATTATTATGGGAAGGAAACCAAAATCAAATACTGGAACTCAATACTCCTGAACAAAAGCATACTGTATCCCGGGATAAGGTTCTTGAAGGTCTTGCAAAAAGAGTCGATGAGCAGGAGGCCTGCTCATCATGCTATGCCGCCCTTATCGGAGCCTTACGAAGTGTGGAAGATTTGGGAAGTGCGGGTTTTGCAATAGGGAGAGCCTTCAGAGGGACAAGCAGTTCTCAGAAATTCATCAGTTCCTGCATAGGAATCGGTACATGTACAGCAGGATTTACCCACTCTGTTCCCGGATGCCCGCCGACATCAGAGGTAATCGCTCAAATTATATCTGAACTAACATAGCTCTATACGAAAATCATTATACCTGCAGCCAGAAGGATCACCAGTATTCCAATACGCAAGAATTTTACCGGAACACGGTCTGAGAACTTTGCACCAACAGCAGCCCCAATCAAGGCTCCGGGTATCAATCCTATTATTGCCTGCCAGTCTATATTCCCACCCTGTACATGTGCAATTCCCGCAACCAAAAGGGAGACAGCACTAACTGCACTGGTTGTTCCAACGGCCATTGTCGCCGGCATATGCATAACCAGCAAAAACATTACTACCAGAATGGAACCGCTTATACTGGTAACACCCATAAGTCCGCCAAGAATTATTCCCATAACTGGTGCTGAGAATTTTTTCCAGGTTGAAAACTGAAATGGTGCTTCATCACTTTTCATAATGAAGTATCTATAAAAAAGCAGTACTACTGAAAGTATTATTATTCCGCCAAGTATAAATCTCAGTGAGATGACTTCATTTATCTTCTCTGCATAGGTTGCGGTGATGTAGGACATGGGAACAGCAGTGGCAGCTGTCATCAGGGCTACAGGAATATGGATGTTATCATTCTTCTTGTGCTGTACTGTACCGGAGAGCATGAGGAAAAATCCTGCAATACCCATGGTACCCACAGCGATCAGCGGTTCGAGTCCAAAAATGATCATAAGTCCGCTTACACCAAGCAAACCTGTTCCGACAGCGGTAAATCCTACGATGATTCCTACAATCGCACCCCAAAGTGCAAATCCCAGCAGTAATATTATATTTATATCAGCCATTCCTATTTATATATAAATCAGAAAGTTTCTTCTATAGATAATGCACTTGTTTTTTTCCACATTGACAGAAAGTTTACTTCTCGGTATTCTCAAATATCTTCACGCGGAAGCTGTTTCTGTTTAGGTATTCTTGGGGGTGTAGCTCAGTTGGCTAGAGCGCTTGAATGGCATTCAAGAGGTCTGGGGTTCAATTCCCCATACCTCCAAACTCCTTTACCAGAAACCGATTTTTAATAAAAGCATGCACTTTCACACTGTATGTACTTATATTAAATAAAAATACTCTTTAGAAAAAGTAACTTTTATACAGCGAAACTTGTTATGCATTAGAGGACAATTTATAGGGAGGGATCACTACAGTTGATTGACATTAAACACTGTAGTGTTACAATAGGTTAGAATGAAGAACAGTAAAACGTGCCAGGCACAGAAAACATCTTTACAAGCAATTGTGAAAATACTCATAATTTTACTCCTCCTCTCGTTCTCTGCCTGCTCCACTCCTGTTACTTCAATTGTGTCTGAACCTGAACAGGCTGCACCTTCTGAAACAGCCGTTGGAACCAATGAAGATTCACCTCTGGTAGCGATTCTGAATGAAGCGGGGCGACAGCCTGCACTTTCTCCAGCACCCCTGCCACCCAGCGCAGAGACTGCTTTAGCAGCTCCGGAACAATCTCATGAAGCAGCTCCAATAGTGGAACCAGTAGATATCGAGGAACGACCAATCTATCTGAACGCGCTCAACACCAGACAAAAAACTTATTCCTTAACGGCCTCATTCCTTGATAGAACAGCAGTAATCGGAGTAATTTCTTTACCAAAATCAATCGAAACAGCAGTTACCGGAGAGAGTAGAACGTTTTCTGTTACCGTTTCCAGCGAATCAACACGCGCAGGAGAAGGAAAAACAGGAACCCTCAATTCTCTTAAGCCATCAGCAGTACACTCATACATTGAACCGGTATCAATAATTAAAGTGACCCGCCCCGAATCAGTTAAACAAATTTCACCGGCATATTCAGCAATACAGAATACAACTCCCTCTCTTGTCCGATTCAATTTTTCCTCAGGGGTTGGGATTTGGTTAGCCTTAGCAATCGCGGCAGTGATCAGCGGAACAGCAGCAGTAATCCTTATACCAAAGAGAAAAAAAAGAGAACTCCAGTAACCTGAGTCAATTTAAAAAGATCCTCACTCTCTAAATTTTGATACAAGACCTGCATCTACAACTATCAATAGGGTGAATTATGCTGTCAAGGGTGGGAGATAAAAATTCTTTTTACATTTTTCTCCAAGCAGGGTACTATTATAATACACATAATTACTTTACATGTATTATAATAATGTAGGAGAACAAAAATGAAGAAAATACAAAAAGTATTACTTTTGCTTGTAGCTGTTGGGTTTCTGGTAAGCTTGTCTTCCTGTTCTACGCTTGACGGATTTGACGATATGGGAACCATCATTATAGACAATCAATCAGATGATACCATCTTTTTTCTATACATAAGCAGTGCAAACTCTATGGATTGGGGTGACGATGTGATGGAAGATGACGTAATAGAACCCGGTGATGCATATTACTTAAACGTGCCCTCCGGTTATTATGATGTCCAGTTTGCAAATTTTTTCAATATTGAACTTGATAGTTTTTATGATCAAATCGTTCTGCCGGGAAAACCAACCAGAATAACTTATAACTAATCACTTACTATTGAGACAACTATAAATTATAATTTTAATAATGTCTTTCGAAGTTTTTGATTATATATACATATATGCAATCAAAAACTTCTACTACTAAATAGTATACCAGCTGTTTCCTGTATTCAGCTGGTATCTAAATACTTTGTAAGGAAACTTATAAAACAATTAATGAATGAAAAAACTAATCAACCGTCTTCCAATGTCAAAACGTATGCACCGCATGGTTCGCTTAATTGAAATAGCAATACGAAAACCTGTTTATGTTATGTCTGAAAAAGAAATCGAGAAATTCAATAATATCAGGATTCCAGATAATGTCATCACTAGAAAAATTTTTAACCAGACCGGAGTTCCTTCTGAAAAACAGGAACTGGTAATCCCCGTACATGGCGGGGAAATATCCGGAACCCTTTTCATGCCACGAAGCACCTCTGTAAGCTTAACCAAAAAAACCCCGGCTATACTATACTTTCACGGAGGAGGCTGGGTAATGTCAGCAAAAGCCATGCATACCAGGTTTTGCGAAAGACTCTCATCCATGATTGGTATCCCAGTACTTTCAGTTGAATACCGACTTGCCCCGAGCCATAAATTTCCTACAGCAGCTGAAGATGCTTTCGACTCACTTGTCTGGCTGCATGATCATGCTGATGGGTTAATGATTGATCAAGATTTAATTTATGTTATGGGAACCAGTTCCGGAGGCAATCTTGCTGCTTCAGTCAGCCTTATGGCACGTGATCGGGAAGGTCCGAAAATTCATGGTCAAATACTGCACTGTCCCGTTACGGATGGAAGGATGGTATCCGAAGCTTACAAATTGGATGGAAAGTTACCTATCTTGACAAAAAAGGATATAGAATTTTTTATAACAGCATATTGCAGGGATAAGAGTGATATATACAATCCTTACTTTTCCCCATTGCTTGCCCAAAATCATACTGGACTTCCCAAGGCTCTTATAATTACAGCAGAATATGATCTTCTGCGGGATGACGGAGCCCAATACGCAAAAATCCTGCGAAAAGCGGGAGTTTCAGCGACCTATCTTATGTGCAGACAAACCATTCATGCATTTTTACTCTATCCACATGCAGACGGAAAAAAAGAAGCTGAACGGCTCATAACTGAGTTTATTGGTAAAAGTACTACCTGAGCATCCTTCCACCACCACCCCTGTTTTTGGGTTTGAAGAGTGGGTGAAAGTACTTATCCATATCTATTCTCTTTGAGACCAGCTTAATTATCAATGTGTAGATACCAAAAGATCCTGCCAGCGCCAGTAAAAAAGCAGCAATAAGGAGAATTTGAGCCAAAGAGCTGGAAGGTTCCGGAAATATCGCTCCAATTAGCATAATCAGTCCAATCAAAAGTACCAGCATAAGCACTATATTTACCAGAGTTGCTCCAAGCATAAATAGTGCAGTATTAACTTTCTTATTCATTTTTCCCTCTCAAAGAATACAATAATGTAATTATTAGTAATATCCCGCAAACAACAACAGAAGAGTCTGCAAGATTAAATGTTGGAAATCGTTCCATTCCAAACAAACCATAGAACTTTACATCAATATAATCAATTACCCAGCTTGACCGGAATATCCTGTCAATCAAGTTTCCCAGACCACCACCGGCTGCGCCGCCAATCAACCACCGCTGATAAGTGGTGAATTCATTGCTTCGTATTACATAAAAAAGTAATAATCCAATTAAAACCAAAGGTACAACAACAAACAGAATCATCCGTACAATATCCGGAAATCCCGAACCTAAACTGAAAGCTATGGCGTTATTCCTTACATGTATAATACGTAGAAAATCACCACCGAACAACTGATAACCAATAGTGTTCTGCGGTATATTTGCTGATATCCAAAATTTTATCAACTGATCAACAGCAAGAATGCACACGGTAAGAACAAATGGCAGCAGTTTTTCTTTTTTATTCATTAATATTTCCCACTATAGTTTTTTTAACTTATAAACCCGTTGGAAAATCAACAAAATATGTTTGAATCCCCATTTCTGCAGATAATTTTTCCGCAACAAGTTTTGTACCGAAGATCTCTGTATTATAGTGCCCACCGGCAATAACATGAATACCGCCTTCAAGACATGTATGATAAATCTGATGTGCCGTTTCACCGGTAATATATAAATCCAGCCCCTCATCCAGGGCTTGAAAAACTTCACCGGCGGCACCCCCGGAGATAATTCCCACACTTTTAATCTTCTTCTTACCAAAGGGAAGTATCGAGACAGATGCTTCATCGCTCAAATCCAGAATATCCAGAACGGTCTCCAGCGGGGAATCTTCCGACAACTCCCCTTTTACCCCTATCATACTTCCATGATATTCACCAAAAGGCATCCTGTTAATAAGCCCCAGTTTGTTGGCTATTCCTGCATTGTTTCCAACCTCCGGATGGGCATCCAAAGGAAGGTGTGATGCATAAAGAGCCAGATCATGCTCTATGAGATATGAGATCCGTTCATAATGTGCATTTGTTAAGGGAATTGGCTTACCCCAAAACAAGCCGTGGTGAACAAACAGTATATCGGCCCCGGCCTGGACAGCCCTTTGAAAACTCTCCATACAGGCATCCACTGCAAAAGCTGCCCGCGTTATCTCTTTCTGTTTTCTGCCAACCTGGAGTCCATTCATAGAGACATCGGCCCTTATGAAATCTTCAGGTTTCAGCAGTTCATCAAACCAATTAACAAGTTCTTTAATATCCATACCTTAGTATAAATACAAATTCCTGTTATGAGAAGTCCGGTATTTAGTATTAGTAAAATAGTTCCAAATTCACTGCTGCCATTTGATCACTATTGCAGAAGGTCCTCAAAGTTTATATAAATATCCCAGGAATCAGTATCAGGGTACCACTCTACATGATATAAATCGCCATCCAAATCCTCTGCCAGGATATGAAGACGAGAATTCCAATCAACATAGACCGCGTCATACATCCACTCAACATCAGAGGGTGCAATTTCCGCATAATAGTCTACATACAGCGTTTCAGAACCAAGAAAATCATCTCCCCAATCATCTGTTTCCCACATTTCATCAGATAAAACATACAGATACCAGATATCATAGCCAGTATTGTTTGTGACCATGAAAATACCGGAATCGAATCCAACTTCCTGCACACCCGATATTCTGGATGGTATATAGGCCTGACTACCAATCATAAAGCGAAGCCAGTATATTTCCTCGGCAACTTCTTCTATTGGAATAATAAAATCAAAGGCTCGGGCTTCTGTATAATAGGCCACTACAATTCCGACAACTTCACCTTCACGGTTTATTACCGGTCCGCCGCTGTTCCCACCATCAAAGTTCATAGATACATCATAATAGTCCAATCCTTCATCTAAGAAATCGGGTTGATATGAGTTAATCATTCCGGCGGTAATTTTGAAATTCCCGGTTATAGGAAATCCGGCCGCCCATATATCATCAAGTATTTCAGCATTTTCCGCAAACTCCAAATAGGGGAACAGGCTGCTGCTGTTCACATTAATAACCGCCCAATCCCTTCTGGCGTTCCAGTGCACCATTTCCGCCTCATAGGTGGATCCATTCTGGAGTTTAACCCGCATCGGCATATCATAGCGAAGATTATCTTCAATCACATGGAAATTTGTGAGAATCATTCCTGTTTCAGTAACAAAAAATCCTGATCCGAATGAATAAATCTCATTATTTTCATCAAGAATATCTATACGAACTGTTGTTGAGTCCAAGACTTCTCTGATTTCACTATTTTCAAGCGCAAACAGTGAACCAAAAATACATAAAAGTATTACGAGAAAAAAAGTTGCTTTTTTTACCATTGCATCATCCCCTCAATCCTGATCCCTTATAACAGTTTTAAATGGTTATAATCTTTTGTCAAGATAAAGGCAATTGTTTTTAGCATTTTGGCCCGCATAACATTCATTCTACACCTTGACAGTCTACCCCGGCAAAATTATAGTTAGTCACCATGGCAGACCTTCATTTTGACATTACCACCCTCTCCCCGGAAGAAGCATCATTCTATTACGATACTACGAGAATTGAACAATGTAGAGCTTCGTCGTTTCACGGTGAAATAATTGGGCAGCCCAGAGCTGTTCAGGCACTCGAAATGGGTCTCAGCATTCCGGGGAAAGGATACAATATCTTTGTGTCAGGTGAACCGGGAACCGGTAGAATGACCGCAATTCGTATGATTCTAAAAAAACAGGCCCTCACAAGCAACCTTCAGGATATACTGTACATCAACAACTTTTCCCGACCTGAGGTTCCTGTTCTTGTACTGCTTCCCGGCGGTAAGGGTTTGGAATTTCAACAATCGATGAAAGGGCTTGTACGAAGAATAAAAGAAGAACTTATAAAGCAGTTAGGAGATACTGACAGTAATACAGACAAAAACAGTAAAACTGATATTGATCCGAATCTGTTAACAAAAAATTTAAAAAATGATTTTCAGGAAATCCGGGATAATTTCGCTTATCAGGTTATTACTGAATATTTGCAAAGTATCGAGGAAGATTTAAAGGAGTACTCTTTTATTTTTTCCGGAGCAGATGCTGACACCGTACGAAGTGCACAGTTTTTTCTCCGTTATTCAGTGAATCTTCTTGTTGATAAAACCGGTGTCACCTCGGCGCCGATGATATATGAAAACCACCCGACATTTTCGACATTGTTTGGATCAATTGATGATAAAGCTGATAACAGAGATGACAATTATCCGCCATTTCTGTCCATACACGGTGGTTCTTTTCTTGATGCCTCCGGCGGGTATCTCATTTTAAATATGGTAGACATCCTTAAAGAAGAGGGGCTGTGGGATCACATAAAACGTTCAATAAGAACCGGGATGGTGATTTTGCAGAACTCCTCCGGATCAAACCAAAGGAGCCCGGGAGGAATACGACCGGAACCTATCCCCATTGATCTGAAAATTATCGCCCTGGGAAACGAAGAGCTGTACGACTATCTCTTTGTTGAAGATGAGGATTTTTATAAACTTTTTAAGATAAACGCTGAGTTTGATTTTTCCATGTCTGCTACTGATGAGAATATTGGTAACTATATCGGTTTTATTAAGATGATTATTGAAGATGAACAGCTCTACTCTATTGAGACCTCCGGCATAGCGGAAATCCTGCGGTACGGCTCTTATCTGGTTGAACAAAGAGATGAGCTTAGTACTCAATTTTCCCTGATAGCGGATATTCTCCGTGAATCACACTATTGGGCAAAAACCCTGAACTCTGAAACTATTACCGGAGAAATAATTAAACATGCTCTGAAAGAGAGAGATTATTTGGCAAATCTTCCCGAATCAAAAATAATTGACCAAATATTATCGGGGGAAATGCTTCTTCACCTTGAGGGATCAAGACTCGGAAATGTAAATGCCCTGGCTGTTTTGGATCGGGGAACGTACAGTTTCGGAATTCCAGCTGTTATATCTGCTACTGTTGCACCGGGAACAGAGGGTATTGTTAACATTGAACATGAGGCAGGACTTTCCGGGGAAATTCATGATAAGGGTCTGCTGATTCTTGAGGGCTATCTGAGAAAGATGTATGCCCGCAATTTCCCACTCTCAATATACTCAGGCATCTGTTTTGAACAATCTTATGCAGAAGTAGACGGTGATTCAGCCTCTTCCAGCGAACTATACGCACTGCTTTCATCAATAGGAAATATTCCCATCCGGCAGGATATTGCTGTTACTGGATCAGTCAACCAGATGGGTGAAATACAGCCGGTAGGTGGAATAAATGAAAAAATTACCGGCTTTTTCTCAATCTGCAGCCGCAAAGGTCTTACCGGTAAACAGGGCGTAATAATACCAAAACTTAATATAAGAAACCTTCTGCTCCCCGAATATATTATTGATGCAATAAAAATGAAAAAATTCTACATCTATCCGGTTGGGAATATTGATGAAGGAATGCAGGTTCTCGCTTCCCGTCCGGCAGGAATCAGAAATTCAAAAGGAGTTTTCCCGCCAAACACAATGAACCGACTCATTGAGGACAAGTTAAAACGATTATACGAAATTTCCCGTCAGCAAAACTAAGCTTCCTTATTTATTCTATTTGTCCAACTGCCATACTATTCGTATGTTATGAGAAATATTATTACCTATTTCCTCCAATTATTTGATAATTATTCTTGACTCTCATATAATACATTACTATTTTAATAATGTATTACAATTCTTAAGGAGGCCTCTAATGGCTGTAACAATTTATACTACCCCAACCTGTGGGTACTGCAACCTTGCAAAAGACTGGCTTAAAAAGAAAAATGTTCCATTTACCGAATACAATGTGGCTGTCAACATGGCAAAAGCGCAGGAGATGGTGCAAAAATCAGGTCAGATGGGTGTCCCGGTATTTGATGTAAATGGGAAACTCATTATCGGATTCAACCAAACTGCAATTGAAAGTGCCCTGAAAAAATAGTTTTCCTAACTACTCGAAGTTTGCTTTGCAAACTTCAAAGAATAAGATGTATATACATCTTATTCCAAGGACCCATCAACTTAATCTGCTTGATGAGTCCTTTTTTGTGTTTACCGGCGAAAATCTGCCTGATTATGCAATAATAGTATCTATTCGGGATAGTTCATCTTCTGAGAAATCAGTATTCTCTGCTGCCTGCACACAATCCACTATTTGACTTAACCTGCTGGCACCAATAACTGCACTGGTAACTGTTTTATTATGCAGTACCCACGAAATTGCCATCTGAGCCAGAGACTGGCTTCTTGATTCGGCTAAATTATTCAGTTTCTTAAGCTTACTTACCAGTTCCGGTGTAATAGAAGCCTTCTTCAGAAAAACACCCCTTGCTGCCCGTGAGTCCTCAGGTATTTCCCTAAGATACTTATTTGTAAGTAATCCCTGTGAGAGAGGAGAGAACACTATGCACCCAATTTGCTCTTCATCAAGCACATCAGTAAGACCATTTTCTATCCATCGATTCAATATAGAGTACGAGGGCTGATGAATTAAGCAGGGGGTGTTCATATCCTTAAGAATAGCAGCTGCTCTTCTGGTATCTTCCGGCTGATATGAGGATATTCCAACATACAAGGCCTTTCCCTGCGTAACAGCATGAGCCAGAGCTCCCATAGTCTCTTCAAGCGGAGTTTCCGGATCAAATCGGTGAGAATAGAAAATATCAACATATTCAATCCCCATCCTTTTAAGACTTTGATCAAGTGAAGCAGTCATATATTTCCTGCTCCCCCACTCTCCATACGGTCCCGGCCACATATCATATCCGGCTTTTGAGGAGATAATGAGTTCATCACGGTATTTTGAAAGGTCATCCCGCATAACTTTCCCAAAGGTCTCTTCTGCAGACCCTGGTGATGGACCATAATTATTGGCAAGATCAAAATGTGTAATACCCATATCAAATGCACCGAAAATCATTTCACGGGCATTGCTGAAAACATCCACATCTCCGAAGTTATGCCATAAACCAAGAGAAACCCTCGGTAATTTAAGGCCACTGTTACCGCATCGTTTATACTCCATTTGTCCATACCGATCATTATTTGCTGCATACATAATTCACCTCCATAGGTTTTTAGTGATGGGGAAAATCCCAAACATCACCTTTTCTGCAGTTCTTCAACCCATCGCTGCATCAGTATACCAAAGGCAACAGAAACATTCAGGGAGCCCTTCGCTCCGTAGGTTGGAATACTAACTCTCCCAAGACTGCTGTCGGCAGCAAGCAGTCCTTCAGGACTTACGCCCAACTCCTCTGACCCCACTATCACTGTTCCTGAGTCGGGAAATGTAAAATTGTTAATATCTACACCACCTGTCTCAAGGGCAAAAACCGGACCCAAACCCAGTTTCTGATTATACAGACTGGAAACTTCTGCCGTTTCCCAGGGAAGGATATCGGTACACCCACGTGAAGTTCTGGAAGCACGTTTATGATCCGGACTTGCCGTGTCTGTTGAAATAATGACCCTGTCACAGCAAAACGATTCTGCAGCACGAAACACTGCTCCCACATTGAAGGGAGAACGTATATGATCAAGATAGGGACGAATAGGATATATTAATCGCTTTTCTGAAGACAGCACATCTCCTGTTGCATCATAAAAATCCCATTCAGCTGCTGTTCTTCCCGACGAATTCATAAGAAAATAGTATATATCATCACAAAACCATACCATTTCAGAATCCGGTATAGCGTTTAGCTTTGTCTGTTTCTCAGAAATATAACCGGCATCGCCATCACTGCCTTCCGGCAATTCTGTCTCCAGAATAATCTCCAGTAAGCCGTTGAGATAAGCTCTATCGGTCATTGTTCCTACCGCAAAAAGTCTTCCTGTTTCCCGAAAAACATATGCACACTTTCTCAACCGTACAGAAGGTTTTAACGTGCGAATTTTACGTAGAGTTATCACCGGGAGAACGCTCCTGCAGAAGAGATATCTGAACTTTTTTTCTTATCTACAGGAGATACCAGAACTACAAACTCTCCCTTTATTGATTGGCGCTGAAAGTAGTTCTCATACAAAGCCAATGCGGTATCCTCAATAATTTCCTCATACATTTTTGTAAGCTCCCTGCCGACAATCACTCTTCTTTCAGGATCCAGATCAGCAAGTGCCCCCAGCAGTTTAACAATGCGAAAGGGGGATTCGTAGAGGACAAAAGCCTCATTTCTTTCAAGCAGCACCTGGAGCCGGTTTTTTCTCTTTCCAGATTTTGGGCTGAGAAATCCATCAAATATGATCGTACTGCCGGTATACCCTGCCACACTGCAGATTACCGCAAGAGCAGAAGCGCCTGGAATGGGAATAACTGAAAATCCGGCATCGCGAACGGCATTCACCAGACGGGTTCCCGGATCACTTATCCCCGGAGTACCGGCATCACTTACATAGGCAATGTCTTTCCCCTCCTCAAGGAGCATTATTATACCCTTAGCCGACTGCTCTTCATTTTTAGCATGGCAGGCAATCGTGCGGGTGTTTATCTCAAAATGATTCAGTAATTTTCGTGTATGCCGGGTATCCTCACAGGCCACAACATCAACCTCTTTAAGAATGCGTAAAGCCCGCATGGTAATATCTTCCAGATTCCCGATTGGTGTTGCCACCATAAATAGATTACTCATAAACGGAGCTTCCCCTTATACTTTCTGTAGAGTCCTCTGAACTGATCGTAGGTCAAACCCAGCTTAACAGCGGCATCTTTTTGACTGCTTTCACATGCATCCAGTGCACGCTGTAAAAAGGAGATCCCCATCATCTCACCAGCTTCTGTATACTTATCTAAAGAGATAGCATCAAAAAGCTCTTCATAGGAAACAGTAGAAACTCCTGCGTCTGAAACATCCTCAGTATAGGGATTATCAAAGGGATTAAGAGATATCTCTGTAATTACTGAATTCCGGGTGCGATAGACTGCCCGTTCAACTGTGTTTTTCAACTCTCTGACATTTCCCGGCCACTTATAGGAGAGCATAGCAGCAACAACGTCACTACTGAATTCCGGAATCTCATCCCGTCCAAGTTCATATGCCATCCGTGAAGCAAAGTGCTGTGCCAATAATATAATATCGTCGCCCCTTGCACGAAGAGGGGGAATAAAAAGCACTTCAAAGGAGAGCCGATCCAGCAGATCCTGTTTGAATTTATTCTCCTTACATAAGGAAGGTAAATCCGCATTTGTTGCTCCGACTATCCGTACATTCACTTCAAAAGTTCGTGAACTCCCAACCCGCTCAAAGGTTCCGTACTCTACCACCCGGAGGATTTTTTCCTGCACTTCCAGAGGAATAAGTCCAATTTCATCCAGAAACAGGGTTCCGCCCGTGGCTTCTTCAAACCGCCCCTTCCGCGCTTTTACTGCACCGGTAAAGGCTCCGGCCTCATGCCCGAACAACTCGGTTTCAATGAGGCTTGGAGGAAGTGCTGCACAATTTATGGTAACAAAAGGTTCCTGCCATCTGCCGGAAAGAAAATGAAGCCGGGAGACTGCCATCTCCTTACCGCTTCCCCGCTCCCCAATCACCAGTACCGGTCGATCTACAACTGCCGCCCGGCTTATCTGCTGCTGAAAATCAAGAAATCCCTCGGAGTCTCCAAGTGTCTCATTCAGCTTTCTTTCAGTATTATTGATTTCCATCTATACGGCCTCCAAAAGTTTGGTTTATTATACCGCTTGTCGGCAATTTATACCACTTATTGTTTCACATATTACTATCCAGGTAGGTTAAAGCACAAATTAACTGCTTTAAACAGCATAATTACTAAAGAAAAAAGTTGGCACACTTTCTGCAAATAATATAATGTAAGAGTTTAACTCTTGCCAATAGATATAAAAAATTATACCCTAATATGGAGGAATATCATGGGAGTTTTTTCAAGATTTAAAGACATTATGAGCGCGAATATTAATTCGCTCCTCGACAAGGCAGAGAACCCTGAGAAGATGATTCGACTTATGATTCAGGAGATGGAAGACACTTTGGTTGAATTGAAATCTGCATGTGCTGCCAGAATGGCTGCAAAGACAAAAGCAGAACGCCAGGGAAAAGAGACAGATCAGTATATCAAACGATGGCAACTGCGCGCTGAACTTGCAGTAGAGAAAAAGAAAGATGATTTAGCCCGTGAAGCGCTTATCGAAAAGATGAAATATCTGAAAGATTTTGAAGTTGTTCAGGCTGATGTTCAGCAGTACGAAAAACTGATTTCAGAATGCAAAAACAACATCATTAAGATTGAAGAAAAGCTGCAGGTAGTGAGACAAAAACACAAACTGCTTATTCAGCGGGGAATACACGCATCAGAACAGATCAAAGCTAAAGAGACAATCCGCGAAGCAGCAGGATCAAAAGCATTCCAAAGATTCAGTGAACTCGAAGGAAGAATAGAGAGAATGGAAGCTGAAGCTGAGATGGCAGGATTTTCCGCTCCCGGCGGCCTTGAAGATGAGTTTCATAAACTTGAATCGGTTGCTGATGTTGAAGCAGAACTGCAGGAACTGAAGGACTCTATCAAAAAGGATAAGAAGTAAAAAATGGGTAACGAGGTGATGGTACTCTTGATATCTGTGGGGATTCCGGTTGTCTGTGGAACTTTGATAGTCCTGGAATCTATTAAGCGAAGGGATCGACGTAAAAGAATGAAAATGCAGGGAACAAAACCTATCCACAACGATCGGGAAGCTGAGATTATTGAGGAAGTTTATCAAGGGTTGAAATCCCTCCGCGCGAGAATTGAAAATCTGGAGACTCTCAACCAGGGAAAAAGGGATAAGGAATGATCATGGCAATTCGTGGTAAACTATATAGGTCTAGAAATGGAGAAATATTTGGTGTCTGTAAAGGCATATCAAAATGGGCTGAGCTCCCTGTAGGACCAGTGCGTTTAGCAGTCATACTACTGGCAATATTCACTGCAATTGCGCCGGTACTGGTTATTTATGTACTGGCAGCGATATTCCTTCCGGTTGAACCGTTATACAAGTCGAAATTTGAGGGCGGTTTTTCTGAGGACTTCGGGGATGACTTCAGAAAAGAGTACAAAGAAAACAGAAAAAGAACCGTTCATGACTTAAAAGATGAGTTTGATAAACTTAAACGCAAAGTTGCAGGTATGGAAGATGATGTCCTGCACTCAGAAGATAAAGAAGATGACTGGGATAACAGATTTAACAAGGATAATTCCTAGGTTAAACGGCTGCCCCATTAGTATCGGGCAGCTTTTTTTATCCCCATTCTTACATAAATGGAAAAACACATGAAATTTAAAAAGAATAAGACTATGAATCGTGCAATTCTTGGTGGCGCATTTATCATTATTGCCCTATTAGGTGTCTTTGGATTGTTCGGTGGGAATAAGGATGATAAAAATCCTATATCCGCAATTGTACCAGCCGGAATGAGTGAAATAGCGTTGGAAGCCGACCTTTCGTTAAATGGGTTGAGCAGTGTTGAATTCGCCGGCGTCTCATCAGATATTACGGTTACCAGAACAAACAGTAACACTATTACCGTAAAAGTAACCGGGAAAGCCCGTGTAGCTCCTGAACTCGTATCTGAAAAGAAGGGTTCAATGGGTATTTTTGAAGTAAAATGGCAAAAATCAATTACCAACAATGCCAGAGATATGAAAATGGAAGTTTTCCTGCCGGTTAACTATCAGGCAGATGTAAGCTTCAGAACCGTTTCGGGTGATATTAACCTAACAGAAAGAAGTACATTCGATGATGTTACTTTCAATACCGTGAGCGGAGACATAAGGAACAGAGATACATCCAGTAATTCCTATTCTGCATCGACTGTATCCGGAGATCAGAACTTGTCAGATATATTCAGCGAAGATGCTTCTCTCTCTTCAATCAGCGGAGATATAGATTATACCGGGAGCCTGGTTTCATTAACAGCAAGTTCAATTTCCGGTGATTGCAAAATATCACTTGATTCTCTATCAGGGCGCATCAAATGCAACTCTACAAGTGGAGATATTATCATACGGTTACCTGAAACAATATCGGCTGATATTTCATTCTCAACTGTATCTGGAGATCTTACATCAGATATCCCCATATTAACTACCGGATCAAAAAAGAATCAATTGACAGGAACAATTGGCAGCGGAACACACTCCATCGAGGGACATACTGTCTCCGGTGATATACATATATCTAAGAATTAGAGGCAACCATACTTGCCTCCCCCTTCTCTGGTTTTAGCTATTGACCGCGGTTTGTTAAACCGCGGTCCTCTTTTTGTAACGGGGACATGCTGGAATCGTACGCGTACACTATATCTTTTTTCTCATATACTCCTCCAGCGCCTCTTTTGTTGTCATCCAAACTTTATTATCAAGCTTCACTGCGGTAATTTTACCTTTTCTCGCGAGTAAGGATAAATATTCCTGGGAATAGTCACAATGCTTTGCAGCCTCCTTCAGGCTGATAAACATTTTAGCATCACCAATATCTGGCGTTATGGAATTCAAATACAAAATTAAAGAACGTTCAATGGCTCGTCCAATGAAATTATCATACGGTTCCATTGTCCCTATGTTTGCTTCATTTAAAACCCGATAGTATCGTTTTCGATCAACTTTTAAAATAATTGCCGGAGGATATCCATTTCTCATCAAATACAAATTCATCAATAATCTTGCAACACGACCATTTCCATCAATAAATGGATGAATCATAACAAAGCGGTAATGAATTTCTGCCGCTATTTCAGCTACGCTTTTAGTATACTCATTACTATAATACCACGCTAAAAACTCCTCCATTAATGCAGGAACTTTTACAGCCTGGGGAGGTAGATGGTGCGCCCCAACTATCCTGACATTATATCTTCTATAAGATCCTGCTTCCTCATCACTAATCGATGACAGTATAATTCCATGGAGTCTCTTAACAACTTCTTCAGATAGATTTTCCTGTCGATTAACAATCTTCTTTAGATATTCAATACCTTTCATATGATTAATGGCTTCAAAGTGTTCATTGACAGTTTTTCCGCCAATGGTAATACCTTGATTTATGACAATTTCAGTTTCCTGTAAACTTAAGGTATTTCCTTCTATTGCATTTGAATTGTATGTCCATGCAAGAGAAAACTCTTCTTCCAGTTTTCTTACGATGGAACTCTGCAATGGGCGATGTCTATCCAGCTCTCGTTTTTTTCCCTGTATGCTATTTTTTAAATCTTTATTCATATCGGATACTCCACATATTGCTACTTCCGATATTACATCATTAATTCCAGAGAAACAAGAACTTATTCTGTTAAGTGCATAAATAACTTTTACTCAGAAATCTAACTCTTTGGAAGTGTCATAAGCCATTTCAAGATATTGATTGCTATTATAATCAAACTCTTTGATTGTCTCCAATCCTAATTTCTTTTCATGAGCAGCAACTGACCTGGGATTTGCTTTGTTTATAAACGTAATGAGTATTGGAAATCTCAGTGCCATCTTGCAACGTGCAAAATCAAAAAGCTTTTCAAGTGCTCCTGTTCCGCGGTATCGCTTATCTATACAAATTGGACCATATTGATACGTATTGCTCGTGTTTAATGTCTGACCGAGATATTCCAGGTTTCCAAGTCCGCCAATCATATGCTGAAACATCGGCCAGCTCTTCCAATATTCCCATGAGCCTGACATTGCGTATCCAATGATCGACTGCCCCTCAATGAGTAGAAACAGACCCTTTTCTTTGTCTATTAATTCCTGCAGCTGCTTCCCGGTGAATAGCGTCGTAACAAAGCCGTCACTTTTATCCTGCTCCTGAATTGTGTTGATATGATACTTCGATTGGAGCTCTAGAACAGCGTCTAAATCATCCAAAACTGCGTTTTTGCAATACATTTTTATACCTGCTTTATTCTTTCGATAATATCTGGTTTTCATACTCAAAAACAAGTTGATTTTTAACTGTGGCAAACCCCATTGCCTGATAAAACTTATGAGTCTGTATTCGTTTTGCGTTACATCTGACTCTCACCTTCATCTCACTCGCTGCGGCCCGGGCTTTTACAAAGTTTATGAGATTTTTACCAACTCCATTTCTGCGATATTGAGCTGATACCACCAATCCACCTATTTCAACGAATGGTGGAGATGCGACTTTATTGACAATGAAAAAGTGAATCCAGCCTTTTAATTGCGCATCCTCTTCATATACCCATAATCCATCACTGTTTGATTCCAATACTGCAGAAAGTCGATTATAAGCAGTATCTTGAGATACTTCATGATATCCTAATTCTTCTGATAGTTTGTTGATTTCCCGGGAATCTGACAACATAGCTTTTCGAATTATCAAAGTAACATCCTGTTAAGCACATCAAAGTAGTGCAACTTAATTACAGCTATTAAATATACTTACTTCTTTCTTATCAAGGTAATGATATGAATTACAAGCAGAACTGTTCCCAATATTGTTAATCCAAATACAAAAGGATTTGATCTGAAATGGGGATAAGCCGGGTTACTCATAAAGCTTCCTCTTCCATGTGATTTCACCCCATGCGATTCAATGGCGACAAACAGAACTGCAGTAACCCGTTCTATGGTAAAGAAAAATCCTGCTGAAATATAGCAAAGAAAGCCCTTTGATAATAAACTTTTCATGTGGTCATCCTTTTTATAACTATTTCCTTCATTAATTTTATATGATACATCTCTTATTCCATTATCACACTATTTAGGATTTAGTACTATTAATTAAATGAAGATGGCAAATTTATAGAATCTCCCAACTTTCAAATTTGTTTAAATCTGCAAATCGTTCCCGGCTCCGAGATTGTGGGTAATTTTGTTCCATCAGGGCTGTTGCGTATCCACCCTGAATTGGGATGGGGAAATACCCAGAGTGTTCCTGAAGCTCCTGCCAAATGATTTTACATCAGGGAATCCACATAATTCAGCTATTTCGGTAATGCTCCTATCTGTTTTCAGGAGCTGTCTGGCTTCCTGGATTCGGTAGTTGATCACATACTGGTGTGGGGAAAGACCTACATGTTTTCTGAACAGTCGTATAAAATACTGGGGATTGTACCCCATAATACCGCTTAACTCCGTATTGTTCAGATCCACCATATAATTATGCCGTATATAGTCAACTGCCTTCGCAACAGGTGACTGCTTCGGATCGATCAGCTGCTTTTCCCTGCAGTAGTTGACAAAAACCTGGACTATGCTGTCACACATAAAATCATTTTGTTCCTCAATACTTTCTGCTAATGCAGCAAATAGGTAATGCATAACAGGGTGTCCGGCAACTGCAACATCTATCAAACTGCTGATATGTACCGGGAAAAAATCATAATGCAGGAAGGTGCAATGAAGAGGATCAGTTGGATCATGCTCAATCGCATAAGATTTTGATGATGGAAAAATATAGAGATGATCCCTTTGTAAAGAAACGCTTTTCTGTGAATCGGTATAACTGACAGTACCTGAATAGATCAGGTAAATCCGTGAATATCCTGTTGCCCTCGGTTCGGTCACCAGCCAATCAGGCTTACATACTGTTTTTCCATACATTATTAGCATTCGATAATTATAGGATACTTTGATCCTATAGAAAAGGACAATGTCACTTTTTGCCTACTATATGTCAATTTTTACCGTTGTATTATGCTTAAGGTGTACTATAATAATCATTAAGTCCGTACCTATTGTTTATCAGGAGAACCTTATGCCATTGTCAACTAAGCAGATTGAAATCCTTAAGAATTTAGCCCGACAGTATATGAAAATAGCCTTGCTTCCGGTTCAGCAGGAAAAGATCAACCTCTGGAAATCCCTGAACCGCTCCCAAATGCAGCGCCCAATGGTGGTAATCAATCAGCTTCCCTGGAACGAGCTGCAGGAAAGCGGAGAGCTTGCCTGTGTCTGTACCGATACATACTGGTACCAGTTTGAGCTTGAGCTGCGTAAAACCCTATATCAGTGGAGACACTTCCCTGTTGATATGGTGGTAGAACCTTTTATCACCATTCCCAGGGTATCCGGCAACAGCGAATACGGCATAGAAATTGAAAGTGCCAAAATCGATAACAGTATCGGGGATACCGCTCCCTCACGTCATTACAACAGGATCATCAACACCATGGATGATGTGGCAAAAATTAAGGATATGGTTATTACTGTGGATGAAGCTGCCAGTAAGGAATATTTTCAGGAAGCTGAGATGATCTTCTCGGGTATTGCACCCCTGGTGCAGTCCCACGGAATTGAATTTCATTCTGGTATTTGGGATTCCCTGACGCAATATATAGGGATGGAAGATGTTTACTATGAATTATACGACAATCCGGATCTAATCCATGCCTGCCTAAATCGCCTTACCGAATCATTACTTTCCGGAGTGCGCCAGGTGAATGAAATCGGTTTTTTTAATGATATCGCCAATACCTGTCACTGCTCGTATGTTTATGATGATGAATTTCTGCCCGGTCCCAATCAAGGGAAAGGTCCCCACACAAAAAATGGCTGGACTTTCGGCATGGCACAGCTGTTCACGTCGGTATCCCGGGATATTTTCAGGGAGTTCGAAATCCCCTATATCACCAGAATAGCCAGAGAGTTCGGCAATCTCTACTACGGCTGCTGCGAGCGGGAAGATGATAAACTGGAGATGGTATCCAGAATTCCCAACATCAGAAAAGTATCCTGCAGCCCATGGAGCGACCGGGAACAGTTCAGTGAAAAGATTGGACAGAAACTTATTATGTCAAGCAAACCTACTCCGGCCTTCCTGGCTACAGAAACAGTCGACTGGCAGGAAGTTCGGCAGGATATTGTATACACCATGGAGCTGGCAAAAAGACACAACGTCAATCTCGAGTTTATCCTCAAGGACCTTTCGACGGTACGTCTACAACCCGACCGCCTGACCAGGTGGGCTGAAGTTGCTATGGATGTAGTAACGGGTTATTGACAGGTGAGGATCTTTCAAAATTATGAGACAAAAACCGAAGGGTTTTGTCCATTTTGCAAAGATCTACCTGTTAGTCAGAAGTTTTTGGATTATTGTAACCTTTTGTAATATATAAGTTTAATAACAACTATCCAAAAACTTCATATGCAAATCTAAGATTTGAATCAGGCTACTTTCTTAAAATTCTTTGAATTTTGAAATTGCCTCAGGTACTTTTGAAATTCAATTTCCTACATCATCTATTATTCGTTTAAAACTGGTTGAAAGAGGTATCTTCACCGGGATAATGCTAATATATGATATATTATGATTAAATATTTTATGGAGATTATATGAAAAATTCAAAAAAAGCATGTGAGATGACTGTTTCAGAACTTGCTTCTTATATTGATCAGTCGGTTTTAAAACCTGAATTCACACAGGATGAAATTAAGAAATATATTATGGAAGGGGTTGAATACGGTTGTAAAACCGTTTGTATCAATCCGGCTTACATCTCTCTTGCAAAAGAACTTTGTGATGGAACACAAACAAAACTTTGTATTGTGTGCGACTTCCCTTTCGGGAGTTCCTCAACAGAATCAAAAGCAACCCAGGCAGAATTAATCTGTAAGCAAGGCGATATTTTTGAATTGGATATTGTATCTAATTATAGTTGGATTAGAAGTGGGCTCTGGGAACAAGTAACAGCTGATATCAAAGCAGTAGCCGATGTTTGCCATACATATGGAACTAGTTTGAAAACAATCCTTGAAGTTGATGCACTTACTCTGGATGAAGTAAAGAAGGCAACAGAATGTGCCATTCAGGCAGGTTCTGATTTTGTTAAGACTTCAACAGGGTTTTTCACTGGTGGAAAAAATGATGGAGCTACCTACGAAGTTGTTCAGGCCATGATAGATACTGCAAAAGATCGCTGTAAGATTAAGGGATCCGGGGGAATCAGAGATCAGGAGAAATTCTTTAAAATGATTGATCTTGGTATTGATAGAATGGGAATTGGCTACAAATCAACTCCTATTGTTCTCGGCCTTAAGAAATAATAAGAGATCTTCCTATGCTGTATACAGCATAGGAAGAGTGTCAATTTTGAATCTGCAGTATCAATTCTCGGGGCATTTTATATGGGCTTAAATCGAACCTGCTACCGCAATATCGATTGCATTATATTAAATCTAAAACTCTACCTAAATCATTTTCAATATAATCACTTTCTATCCCTGATATATCGATATTATTAGAGTTAAAAAAATATGTAAGCAATCCGGCTCTTTTCCCTCCCAGGATATCCAGGTTCCGGTCACCAATTACAATGGTATTTATCAGTGATAGATTATTTCGTTTTATCAAAACCTTAAATGACTCAGGATCCGGTTTTCGGCCAAAATTATCTTCATTTGAAATAATATCACAAAATAATTCTTCCATATCATAATAATGTAACAGTTTAAAAAGACGATCTTTCCCGCGATGAGTATTTAGTAGATTCTTGCCATTTTTTGCAGTTATTCTTTTACAAATATTAACTGCATGTGTAAAAGGATACTCTTTTTCTAAAGGTAAATTTGAATAATTCTCAATGAATAAGGATTTCATCTCTTCCAAATCCACTTTTACAGTTCTACTTATCTCCTGCAGCGCCCTGCCAAGGCTAATAGATGTATATTCCCTAATTTTTTTTTGCGTTATGGTAATATTGTAATTTTTTTGTACTAAATCGGATAATAATGCAGTCTGAGCTGGGTAAGTATTAAATAGGGAACCATCAAAATCCCAAATAATATTTTTTATCACTTAATCCTCTTTATAAAAACAAACAGCACTCGATACTAACTGCAAAAAATGGGCGGAACATTGAGAGCTCTGTTTAGTTTTTATATCCCGTCTTTTACAACCCTAATTCATTCCTCTTCTTTTTAATCCCCATACTAACATGCTGTTTCCTTAATTTTGTATGATCAATATCATTTCCAACATATAGTTCATCTATTGCATCCAGGTATCTATGTGACTCTCTCAGTATTTCTTTTACCGAAATCATTTGATCAATTTTATATCCCATACATTTCATTATTCTCGAATCAAGATAGTCATTGAATTTTTCTTTGCTTGTGAAATCAGATCTGTGTTGGATAGAGTCTACGCACTTTGTTCCCAGCAATTTACTGCAATGTTTACAAACATCGTCATGTTTGATTATTAGTTTGATCTTTAACAGTCTGTTTTCAAAAATTTCCTTTGCAATGATGTGATAAGAGTGTCCATATTCATGTTTTTCTACTATTTTTCCAGAACCATAGTCACGAATAATGTCATAAAAATGGTGTATTCTTAATTCTCTCAATTCCTTTTCACCTCTATATTTTTTTCTGGTCATACCACTGCCACTTACTGTTTTGTAAATAAATGACGTGTCTGCTCAGCAAAAATGTGGCGAAGCCCGACCCGAAGGCGCTGCATATATTCCTTATTAGAGACCAGTAATATGCATCAGGAAACTATTCTTAGCGTGTTTGCCTCTCTATTTGCAACAATTCTTTCCTGCCGAATATTATTACAAGAATTGCTAAAATCAGGTATCCAACTGATAGGTATATTAACAAAGGAAGTAAATCAATTATTACCAGTTTCAATAAAAAGTTGAACCAAAAATGAATCCACATTGCTATTAATATGTTTTTACTTTTATTGTAGAAAAAGGTTATTATAATTGAAAGTGACACTACGGCCACCATAAATGCAATAATATAATAGACTAAATCCAAACCCGAATACCCGGATAAAATCATTAACGGAAGATGCCATAAACCCCATATAACACCTACTATCAGGCTGGCTACCAGCGGGATATACTTCTTTTGCAGAATATTTAGTGCATAACCTCTCCATCCAAGCTCTTCACCTAGCGCTCCACTTGTTAAATCCATGATTAAAACGGGAATAATGGCTGAAGCACTGATAAAGGTCATTGTATTCAAGGGTTTATTGTTTATTTTGAAAAAGACAAGAACAACTATAACTACTAAAGATGCCTGCAATATGAGCGATATCAGAAACACCATTGGATTTATTTTCTTCATAAACTGCGACTTCAAATATTCTTTAAACGTGATGTTGGGGTATAGTTTCTTAAACATAATCAGAATAACAAAGGTTGGAGACGCTGCGCTTATGTTTTTCATTATATTCTGAAGCAGCAATGGAACTTCTAAGGATATAAGAAATCCTGTCAAAGCAAGTAACAGCCAAAAAAGCAGGTAAGAGAAAACGAAGTATTTCTTTAAATTATTTGCATCTTTTTTTTCTATCATAACTATTCCTTCTTTCCTTTTTCTTTATCTGGTGCCAGCTATTCGCTGTTATCAGAAGTATGTATCAATGCGTTATACCTGACTAATAATGTATACAAGAGGTATTAAATTCAATGTTCCATGGATTATGATCCCAACCCAGGTATTTGCTGTTTTTTGAACTACAAATACAAGTGGCAATGCGACAAAAAGAGTTAAGGGAATAAACTGCCAGTACCAGAATATATGCCATAACCCCCAGAGTGTTCCCTGAAATATCCATGCTTTATCACCAAAAGTTTTTTCGTTCTTAGGAAGAAGAATTCCACGAAATAATATCTCCTCACCAAATATATTAAAAAACCAACCGATAAAATAAAGAACTGGATACCACCAAATTCCTTTCATTGAAAGACCAAAGAAATAGCCTGGCAATCGTTCTTTGTTATGATTCAAACCGGCTGGAAAGCTCTCTGGAACAGCAAGGAATTTAATATTATCTGATATTAACTGAGAAAAATAAGAGGCAACGAGAAAACCTAATCCGGTCACAATGAAGAAAATCGCTAATAGCTTTAATGACTTTTTATCAAGCTTATGCAGCCTTAGCCGGGCACTGATGGCTTTAATTGATAATTTATGTCCTTCCCGTTTATATATAATCAAAGCAGTCAAGAATAAACCAATAAAAGGAATATAAAAGCATACCAAATATGCCAGCGCAAAGGGTAATTGAAAACTTCTCATAACCACTGGGATTAATACATATATAGAAATACATAAAATTAATGATGAAATGGCAAAAACTAAAATGGTGAGAATTTGCTCTTTTAGTTTTCTAAACATATAAATACCTTCCTAAAAATGTAATATTTCTGAAATTTTCAAATCATCACCATGTATTACATGCATACGGCAGAGTATATCATAGAAATATATAAAGGGTATAAATTTATTTGACAGTTAAAAGTGTGCGAATGGCATTTATTTCTCTAATTCAATAATTACATACATTTACATAGCCCAAAACCATAGAATGCTCATGCAATACATTAAGAACAGTAACATTCCATCAACCTGCAAGGCTGTTTATCCGCCGATTCAGGTTAAAACGATTGCTGGATTATTAATTTTTCTTTGCAATTATAAAATGCTGCTGTCCATTTGAATCCAATAATTCAGTCTCAATAATTTTAAAACCGGCATGGGAAATTTGATGAGTTAGTTCAGCTATTTAAAACACATTAATTTTAGGAACTATTCCAAAAAAACCAGCAACCGTTAAAATAATACTAAGAAATTTATTTTTATCCCCCATGCATGGTGTTGACGAAATAATAATTCCATCTGGTCTTAGTAATTGATGCAGCCTTTTCATTACAGAAGGCAAATTATCCAATAAGTGGAAAATATATAAAACTAAAATAGCATCAAAAGAATTCTCCTTATAGTTATTATCGAATAATGATGAACATGAATGTTCAATATTTGTTATATTTCTCTCTGTGGTGTTATTTTTTGCTATTTCAATCAACGTCGAAGAGGTGTCAATAGCCACTATATTTTTTACACTTCCCGCTATTCCAATTGCTATCAATCCCGTTCCGCATCCAAAATCCAAAACACTATCTTCATTGCTAAGATACTTTTTGAGTTTCTCTAGATACTCACCATAGGTACTCTCTTCACCTTTTTCTTTTTTATTATATTTATGCGCGGTCCTGTTCCAAAATTTTTCAGATTTAGTCATTTCTTTTCCTTACTTTTTGAGTTGCTATAAGCAGGAAGCCCGAAGCGGAGCGGAGCATATATTTCTTGAAATCGGAAGAGTCGGTAGTTGATGTATTTGAAAAAGACATTTATGTCTTTTTCAGTTTAAATACAACACATTCATTTTTTCCAAATAACTCTCTGCCTTTGCAATATACACACTTTTATCATGTAAAGAAATATCATATCCCTTTCCCCTTATATCCATTGAATCATGAGCAATATGATATCTGTCATCATTCCAACAATATTGGATTTCAAAAAAAGATGTTGAGTACTCAATTCCTCTTACAAGTACCAATTCGAGTGCTGACAAGTATAAAACAGCTTTGGGAATCCATTCAAATGGGATTTTCTTATCATTTGAATGGATGTTTTTAATGTACTTTTTTATTAATAAAGACTGAACTTTGATCTCTTCTTTTAGTGTATAAGCTCCGATTGTTTCATTAATGTTCAGAGGAATACCCCAAATCAGAGGAAAGGATGGAATCCTTCGAATAAAAAGTCGAATTGGTAATAATGTAGATATGAATCCTCTCTGTTTTCCTCCTTTTAGTTCACTCAAATATAGAACTCTAAGCTTACATTTCATCTCTTCAATAGATTTTTTAAGCAATTTATTGATATCTGCTTCAAGATCTTCTGGAAAGCTATTTTCTACTATACCAATAATATCTATATCACTATTTGGTGTTCTATCTTTGGGTTTGATTGAACCCCCTATATACAATGCCTGGATACATGAAATTGTCTCTGGAGTGATTATTATTTGTTTACATTTTTCTACAATATCAGCTAATTCTTTCATTTTTCCTATTTATGAGCCCATGGATGGGCGAAGTTTAAAGAATAAATCCGACTTTTCCGATAACGTTCTGCAAATATGTGAAGTTGGCCGCAGCATCGCGAAGGCCAATTTGGCGAAGCCCGGAGCTCCAACAGCGCGGAGCACATATTTGCTGTTATGGGAAGTTGCGGCATCACGGTATGAAACTATAGCGGATCTCGACCAACTTCTTACCAATCTCTATTCCCTTGGATGTTCCGTCCCAACTAAATCCATACTTCTCATAGAATGCTCTTGCAGCTGTATTCTGCCTGAGAACCCAAAGTGTGATTTCCGCGTATCTCCTTGCTATCAGCTTAGACTTAACATGCTCAAAGAGCCGAGTTCCATATCCTCTTCTCCAGTATGTTGGGTGTATATAAATTCCCCAAATTTCTCCTACATCATCAGCTTTGTCTTCATCTCTATTATTTCCAATAGTGCAGAACCCAGCGAGTTTTTCTCCTTCTTTTATCGTAAAGGTGTCCTTATATTTTTCGAACTCATCAGTAAAAAACTTCTCACGTTTTTCGATTGTGAAGCTTTCCAGAAAAGAATCTGGGATGATTCCCTTGTAAGCAGTACGAAAAGACAAAGAATGTACAATCGCCTGCTGTTTAATGTCGTTGACAGATAGCTTTTGTATGTTCATTTTACCTTCCAAGCAATTTCCTATAACGTTCCGACAATATGTGAAGTCTACCACAAAGTGGGAGATTTGGCGAAGCCCGGAGCAAAGCGGAGCATATATTGTCTGTTAGGTGAAGAAAGGATATTTATCTTTGCCAAACAAGTCTTATCGGAAAGATTTTTTCAACCTCTATCCCAATTTTCGGAACAAAACCATAAAATCCTTTCTGTAGCTTATATATCCCAAAGCAATCCTTATCGTTTAGTTTGCAATCATTTTTTTGGGGATAGTGCAAAAAGCAGCTGAAACCACAGTTTTTAGTATCAAACAAAAGAGCTGTATCAAGCTCAATATGACTGTTCCATTTTTCCATTGTTATAGAAAGAATGGATCTAAGTTCTAATTCTTTCTCAATTGGATTTGAAAGTAAGTTATTATCAAGAACAAGACTGATATCAATATCAGAATCCACACGATATCCCCCTGAAGGTCCACGTGAACCTGATAATAAAACAGCTTTCACCCGATTATCGATATAGAGCCCACCTGAAGTAAGAATATTATATGATTCAGGGAGTTCAGTTCTGTCAAAAATAATGTTACTTTGATCTATTAATGTCATAACCCAAATTCCTGCCCAAGTTATAACATGGTAAACCAAAAATGGTAAAAATCAGCAATTAAAGCCTCTGTAAATCTGCTTTTACGGTATATTCTTTTTCTCTTACATGTTAAAATTATGAACAT
>JABMQR010000344.1 GCA_013202335.1 Bacteroidota bacterium | reverse complement strand
TTCTGTCACGCAGGGGTGGAATATGGATGGGAAATACATTCAGGCGGTAATAGAGATCTTCACGAAAAGTGCCTTTAATAATCTCATCTTCAAGATTCCTGTTGGTTGCAGTTATCAACCTTACATCAACTTTAATAGTACGGACTCCACCCACACGTTCAAATTCCTGCTCCTGCAGCACCCGTAGAAGTTTTACCTGCATTTTAGGTGAAAGCTCGGCAATTTCATCAAGAAAAAGTGTACCCCTATCCGCAAGTTCAAAGCGTCCTTTCCGCTCTGCAAAAGCACCTGTGAAAGCACCTTTCTCATGTCCGAACAACTCACTTTCAATTACACTTTCCGGTAACGCAGCACAATTCACCTTTATAAAAGGTTTATCTGCCCGAAAGCTGTTGTAATGTATTTCCTGGGCAAATAATTCTTTACCTGTTCCGCTCTCCCCACGAATTAAGACAGTTGCCTCACTTTTACAAACCTGTCCTACAAAATCGAATGCTTCCTGAATGGATTGCGACCTGCCTATAATATTCGCCGGTTGAAACCGGTCCTTGAGTTCTTTGAGAAGGCGATCATTCTCAGCCTGAAGCCGCTCTTTCTCCTCACGTAATGCCTGGCGCAATTTCACCGCACGGGCAATCATAGAGGAGATAATTGAGAGTAATTTTACAAAAACATCAAGGTCGAAATCTTCATCATTCCTACTGGTTATATTCATGGTACCGATTGTCATGTTTTCAATTTTAATGGGAACACATATAAAAGCGGTTTTATGGCCGGCAGCATCACTGATTATCAATTCAGCGCCCGTTTTATTCACAAGGGATTTATCATTATTAATATCAGATATAATTATTGGATTTCCGTTCTTGAATACCTGACCGGTGATACCTTCGCCTATCTGGTACCTGCCGCGTTTTTTCTGATTTTTTGTTAAGCCATAAGCTGATTCAATTAAAATCTCATCTGTTTCACGATTAAGTAGGGTTATTGCCCCACGGATCATAGGGCTGTGGACGGCAAGAGAGTCAAGGATTGGTGAAATAATCTGTTTTAAGTCTTCAGATTTATCAAGAATCTTACTTATTTCAAAAAGTACGGTTAGTTCTAAAATATCTCTCATAATCACAACCTACAAAATTGTAGGAAAAATATCAACCAGCATAATCAGCAGTTAAATAAGCGAATTTAAGGATAAATTTTCTCAAATACTCCCAGTTGAGTATTTTTCTTTACATTATCCCACGAAAAAATAGTGCCGTTCATACAGATATAGACTCCAGGTTCCAACAACTGAACTGTTGCAGCGGCTGCACCCAGGTTGAACATCGCATCAGAATTTCTTATAGAGTAGGGAACCATCGCACCAGTAAAAACAATAGTTTTTCCAATATTACTTCTCCCCAGAAGCTCAGCAGTCTTGGCCATAGTATCTGTGCCGTGAATAATAACTATATATTCCTGTTCTGAGGTTTTGCATGAGTTGAGGATATGTTCTCTGTCTGCATCATCCATGTATAAACTGTCTTTCATCTGACAGATTTCCATAGTAACCGGTACAGTAAGTCGTACATATTTCAGTATTTCCGTTATATGCGTATCCTTAAATGTTAAATTCCCCTGCAGTTCATCATACTCTTTATCAAATGTCCCGCCGGTAATAATTAAACGAATTATTGCTTCCATACCTGATCCTTACGTAAATTTAAAATTTGATTTTTTATCAGAAAATATATCATAAAATAATGATGCTTTTTAAGAAATACCCGAGTTAAGCTTTTGCCGCATTAGATCAAAGTAATTTACCGCTGATTCAGTATCAGCTACAGTATCCTCACCGGGATGCTCAATAAGTTCCGTGGGAATTTCATCCAAAAATCGTGAGGGGACTGTATTTATAAGCTCACGCATATATTTTCGGGTTTGGCAGCTGGTCATATACAAATTATTTCTTGCACGTGTTATAGCTACATAAAAAAGTCTTCTTTCCTCTTCAATATTATCGGGATTTTCTTCAAGTGAGCGTTTATGAGGAATAATGTGATCCTCTACACCTGCTAAGAATACGGTATGAAATTCCAATCCCTTTGATGCATGAACCGTCATCAGATTAACCTTTCCCGCTTCCTGATCCGGTTCAGTTTTTCCAACAAGACTGATTGAGCCTAAGAAATCATATAAGGAATCTCCCTTTTTATCGGGATTTCGCTCCCATCTGTCAAGGATTGAGACAAATAAATCCACATTTTTCATTTTCCATTGAGCCAGCTGATCATTGTCAGGATGCTCGGAAATAATATGATTCTTATAGGAAATGTCTGTAAGTATCGATACCAGAACCAAAGACTTTTTCTTTTTTGAAAATAATTGTTCTTTATAGAGAGTTATGAAATCAATCAATTCTGATGCATTACGTTTAATGGACTCCCGTATTCCTGTATCCTCAGCATGAGAAGCAGCAGTTATAGCAGAAAACAGAGAACATTTCTTCTGTTCTGAAACCTTCCGGAAGAATTGCAGTGTTGATTTCCCTATTCCTCTTTTGGGGGTATTAATAATTCGCAGCAGACTCATTTCATCATCAAGATTAGCCATAACCCGTAAATAAGCAATAATATCCTTTATCTCTTTCCTCTGAAAAAAACTTTGTCCGCCGGAGACTTTGTAGGGAATATTGGATGAAAGTAATGCATGTTCAATTGCTGTTAGCAGGTTGTTTGTACGTAAAAGAACACCGAAGTTATCATATCTCAGTGAATTTTTAATCATAACTTCCTTGATTTTATCCGTGATGAATTCAGCCTCCTGATTTTCATCTTCAGGGTAAGAGAGGGCGATAATACCGCTTTTTTCATCTCCAGTCCAAAGACGCTTCTTTTTCCTTTTTACATTGTTTTTAATGAGAGTGTTTGCCGCCTGTATGATCGTACCGGTAGAACGGTAGTTTTGCTCAAGTTTTATCTCTTTGCATTCAGGGTAGTCTTTTTCGAAGTTGGTAATATTCCGAAAATCTGCACCTCTCCAGGAGTAAATTGATTGATCATCATCTCCGACAACACAAATATTACGATGATTGATAGAGAGCATGTAGACCAGTTGGTACTGTTGAAGGGAGGTGTCCTGAAATTCATCAACCAAAATATATTTAAATCTATCCCGATAGTATTCAAGTATTTCCGGAAATTTTTGAAATAATATAAGAGGCTGCATAATGAGATCATCAAAATCAACCGCATTATAGAGTTTAAGGTGTGAATTATACTCGTCAAAAAGAGGCTTGTACGCTAAAGTGTCCCCTGAAAATTGCTTGCGTCCTGTTTTTACCGCTGAGATCAGTTCTGAGAGGGCATACAAGTCTTCTGATTTTGGATCTAAACTCAGCTCAACCAGAGAAGCCTTCAGCATACCCATCTTGTCTGAGGTGTCATATACAGAGAAACCTTTAGAGTATCCTAAATACGAACCGTGTCTTTTCAATGTAGCTAATCCAAAAGCATGAAAGGTGGAAGTGGTGAGTTTTTTCATCGGTTTTCCGGTTACCATCCGGATTCTTTCGGACATCTCAGCAGCTGCTTTATTGGTAAACGTCAGTGCAAGGATTTCAGATTGAGGGATTCCCTGTTCAAGCATATATGCGATTCGATAAGTTATCATCCGTGTTTTGCCTGATCCGGCACCAGCAATAATGAGGACTGGACCTTCTATTGTTGCGGCTGCATCAGCCTGTTCAGGATTTAATTCATTTTTTAGTTGTAGAGCCATGGTGAACGTCCCTTTCTGTTTGAGTTGTTTCCTGAATCTGGTAGATCAGGAGAGGTTTGGGCATACTATAGTATAAAACCCTGTTTTTACAACTATTTTTGAATAATTTTTATAAATATTGAGTGAGATCCTTCCCCCGCAATTAAAAGCAGAGAAACAATACAGCCGGAAATTATTACCCCGCCGAGTGCAGCCAGACAGGTCTTTTTCCAGTCAAGGCCAAGAATCCAGGCACCCAAAGTTCCGGTATATGCTCCGGTAATCGGTAAAGGTACAGCAACAAACAGCATAATTCCAAGATATCCAAATTTCTTTATTTTTGGTTCCAGTTTTTTCCGGGTTCGGCTCACCGTTGCATCAAAGATTCTCTTGTAAAACTTCCATTTGTAAAACAGCTTGTGCAGTGACGAGAGGAAAACAAAAACGAGGGGAGCAACGAGTGCATTAGCTCCAACAGCAATCAAGTAAGCCTGGAATAGGGGGATATCATTGAAATAGGCAAACGGCAGAGCTCCCCTTAATTCAAAAATTGGAACCAGTGAGAAAATTATTGTATAGAGAACGGTTGAGATATTCATACAATTCCCTTTCCCTCAATAGTTATTGCTTCATATTGGCAAACTTCATGGCAGCAATAGCAGCGGATACACTTTTTGTAATCCGGAATTACCGTAACTTCCTTGATCGGGGTAAGAGCATTTGTCGGGCATATTTCTGCACATTCTCCACAACCAATGCATTTTTCATCATTAAACAACGGTTTAGGAGCCTCGTGCATGGGATACGATCGATTATGCAAAAAACCCAAAGCCGTTTTTAGTAATCCTGACTCTTTTTCCTGAACTATGCGTTTGTAGGATTCATTCTTAAACTTTTCAGGATGTTCAACCACAAATACTATATCATCAATAGTCTGAACAGGTGACAAATTTCTTCTTATTGCCTGCTTTACCGTTGGGATCAAGCCAGGTATATATCCCATAATATATGATGCAGTAAAATCTACAGCAAGGGCATCAGAGGAAGCCAGAATAAGTCCCATATATTTGGGTGTTCCGCTGTTGGGACCGGGCCCCTCCATTGCGATGACTGCATCCATGATTGAGAAAACAGGAGTTACTGTTTGGTATATATCCAAAAGCATGTCGGCAAATCTTTTTCTGTCAGGGCAGCGTAAATGATAAGGGCTTTTTGAGAGACTGGGAATCAATCCAAAAAGATTTTTAACGGCTCCGGTCATATACATTAATTGATGGGTCTTCATTTTAGGAAGTGAAATAATCATATCACAATACTCAACGGCATTTGTCATGGTAAATGAATTTTTCTTTCGGAGTGATGCATTTTTGACCTTGATCGGTTTATTGGTGAAATCAACCCAGATGGCTCCTGTTTCATCACAAACAGCTTTTAAACCGCATTTTATTCCTGAGAAAGATGACCTTTGAATAGTTGGTGAGTCTCCTACATAGGCAGTTCCGCCTAATTTTTGTACTAACCGTATTACCGCTCTGAGAATTTCCGGATGTGTGGTAACTGCACGTTCAGGAGGAACATCTGCTAAAATATTGGGTTTTAAAAGGACTTTTTTTCCGGCAACATTTGGGAATCCTGTCTCTAAACAAGCTTTCTCAACGGCTTTATATACCAGCTCAGATTCATAAGAATTGCAATGTACCAGTGAAACAATAGGTTTTTCCAAGATGTATCCTCATGTTTTATTTTGATATCATAGTTTATAGATAATCATATTTTTTGTCAGTACTCCTTGACATAAAGAGTAGGGTCACATAGTGTTTTGCCATGATAGCAGATATACCCAACTCCCATAATACAGCTCTGATTTTTGATATGGATGGAACACTTCTGGATACTATTCCGGATATAGCACGCTCATTTAATACGGTATTCAAGCGAAATGGGTTTCCCGGATATGATCCTGATGATTACAAAGCATTTGTTGGCAGCGGCCTGAGAAATGCATTAATTTCGGCCTTGCCGGATGATGCGGGAATTTCTGGAGATACGCTTCAGCGTCTTTTAATGGAGATAATGGAGGAATACGGTAAGAACCCTGCAGGTTTAACGAAACCGTATGATGGTATAGTGGATTTGCTGCAGGATATGGCTGGTTTAGATGTTAAGATGGCCGTATTGTCCAATAAAGCACACGCATTAACTCTGCCAATAATTAAAACATTTTTTTCAGAGATTCCATTTGTGGAAATAGTAGGCAAGTCAGACAGATTTCCATTAAAGCCCTCACCAGAATCAGCTCAATACATCATGGAGCAGATAAAATGCAATCCGCATGAAACTCTTATGATAGGTGACTCGGTGGTTGATTTCAGGACAGCGAAACAGGCAGGTATGATCCCTGTGAGTGTTTCATGGGGATTTAATCCTGTTGAGAAACTGCTGGGAGCAGGCTGTCTGACACTTATGCATAGTACAGAAGAACTAAGGCAGTATATTCAGAGTTGTCTTGATAAATCTGGAACTTGATAGAAAGTTTTACTGTCGCGGCATAACGGATTATCTAAAAAGTATGATATAGTTGATGAAGACGTACCTATATCATTTTTCTCAGGGGGTTTCCCTGTCGGGAGGTTAGTAAATAGATGAGTGGTTTTTATCTGATTAAAAGAACATTTGGTAAATCTTTGTACCTGCATCCGTTTTTGAAAAAAAAATGGACAATCGACTGGGACCCTGAAAAGGACATAGTAACAGAGATTTCAAACAAAATATCCTCGGAAGATAAAGAGGACTACCTCTTTGAACTGTATGCCGGTATAGACAGGGGAGTGAATAGTTGGATCCAGGAATTAAAATATATCCCGCGCTTTATAAATTCTGCTCTGGCATTTTTAGTAGTCTATTTTTTTATGTCTTTTGTTATTCGGGATCCGATACCGGTAATTGATGAACTCCTGATAGGGGCTGCAGCTGCAGTTGGGATCTATTTATGGACAGCTGCAAGAAATAAAAAGTCCGATATTGCCATGAAAAAAAGGATTGAGCTGAAAAATCAGGCGGATCAGGCTGCATTTAAAGTAGATGAAAAATTATTGGTTATGGAAGAGATGCTTCTGGAGTATGATGAAATGCCTGCTGTAACCCTATCAGATAAAATCTGTGGTGATGAGGGGGGTATCAGCATTCCGGAGAGAACAGAAAAAACTGCTGATATTGCTGAATACATTCAGATTATACTTTATAGAAATGACAAACACAAAAAAATTCTTCGCAGACTGCCATCAGTTAATACAGAGAGGGAAAAAACTATGATGTCGGCAAATCTGCTCAATTTGGCTGGAAGAAGAAGAATTGATTTGCCGCTTTTGGCTCTATACAGATCGATGACAATGGAAAATAATACGGATTAATTTCTCTCATTTTTGAATATTTTTCACGAAATCCTTAGTTATACATACTATGGGAATCTCATTCTTTCATGTTACTGATTGTAACGTACTGGTATCGACACTTGTTATCTGGGGGATCTGCTGTATTCCGGCAAGAGTAGATGGGCAGGAACTGATTCTTATATACCTGCTCACGGTACCTGTTTTTGTAGTACTTTCCAGGATTAAAGGATATCCGGAAGTTAATTTGACAGCAATGATATGTATATGTTTACTTATTATCGGAGTGGCACGAAATATCTATTCTCCTTTAACAGATATCATCAAAGATGCATCTCTCACGCAAATAATAGCGCAAACAGATTCTTTACAGGGTCTTCTGTTAACTGATTCAAAATTCATTAATGGATCAAAACAGGAGTTTCAAATTAAAGTTGATAAAATAACTGATACTAATAGAGAGTTATCATCTTCAGCTAAATTTGAAGTTAAAGTTATTATATATAATCCAAACCGTTTTTTTTCCGGGGAGTGGGTAGACATTCCCGGGCAGTTTGTATTTTTTGAATCAATACCTCTGAGTGCAGATAGTGGGGTTGGGGTAGGTGGGAGTAAAAAAAGAACTCTGGTTTTTTATGCATCTGATATATCCTTGATACAAAGCGGATCCTCAGTTGTTAGCAACACCATGGAGTTGAGAAAAAGGTGTATTGAGTATGTTTACCATAAATTTTCCGAATTGCCGCATGAAGTCTCCGAACTCTCAACAGCACTTTTGCTGGGAAGAAAGGAAGATTCCGCAAATCCTATTATTCAATTATTCAGAGAGGCAGGCTGCGCACATATTCTGGCATTGTCGGGGATGCATCTTCAAGTACTCAGTGGTTTGATTCTCTGTGTTTTACGTTTGGTAATGGGACCAAAAAAATCAAAAATAGTAACATGGTTGTTTGTTATAGTGTTTGTTTGGATTACAGGGGGGAAACCTTCACTGATTCGCTCAATGATCATGTTCCTTCTTATTTCAAACCGCAGAAAAAAAGATCTCATTAATCCTGATTTTCTCTTAACATCGCTTGCATATACACTTGCTTTGCAGTCTCTTATTTTTCCTGCAACTTGCTCAGGTCCTGGATATTTTCTTTCCTATTCAGCAATTTTGGGAATAGTGGTTTTTTCAGGAAGAATTTCGATCTTTTTACCAGGATTTCTGCCAAACACACTGCGGTCAGCAGTATCAGCCTCATTAGCTGCCTTCACCGTTTCTTCCCCATTTCTGGTACACTATTTTGGAGAGATTTACCCAATTGGAATTATTGCATCAATTCCTTTAACTGTTTTGGTTACATTATATATGATATCCAGCATGATACTTCTCATGCCTATACCTTCAACTGAGATCTTTTTGATTCTCCGTAAAATATTAACATTTGAATATAGAGTAATAGAGAGTATAAGTAGGTTTTTTGGCAAAACTCCAGCTATTATTGTTGAAAGAAATACAGTTATTAATGCTTTCATCCCGGCTGCTGCTTTTGTGTTATTGACCGTGTTCGTATCAATTGAGTATTCTATTTATAAAAACAGGGGAAAATTATCAGCTCCATACATAACAAAATAAATTATGACTCACTCTCCTCGGTACTATCACTTATGCGTGAGAATAATCTCAGCTTCTCAAAGAGATTTGGCCAGAATTTTCTCATTTCCCCTGCTTCCAGAAATAAAATTATTGATGCGCTTGAAATTAATGATTACACCCGGAATATTTGGGAAATTGGTCCTGGAATAGGTGCTATGACACATATGCTGTTAAACCGGGATGCAAAAATATCTGTATTTGAGATTGATTATGGATTCTGCAGGATACTTAACACCTTGTTTGGTGAAAATGATAATTTCCGATTGATTACGGGAGATTTCCTAAAAAATTGGATAGGTTATCAGGAGGAAAGCGGCACTCCTGACAGGATAATGGGGAATTTACCCTATAATGTAGGTTCTGTTATGATTGCAAATCTTATTGAAAAACAATGTACGCCAGATGTTATGGTTTTTACACTTCAAAGAGAAGTTGCAATGCGAATTACTGCAGTTCCAGGTTCAAAAAACTACTCCTCATTTACACTGCTTTGCGGAATGGATTATGAAACCAAAAAACTGGGAGATCTTAATCCAGGGAATTTTTACCCAAAACCAGATGTAGTTTCTTCTATCATTAAATTTGTTAAAAGATCACAGCCATCTGTTCCTGATGAGTATCGTGTTCAGTTTATGGAATTTGTCAGGGATATTTTTAGATCAAGAAGAAAAACAATAAAAAATAATTTACTAAATGGTTGTTTTGGGAAGACACATGGAAAAGAGGTCACCCAAGAGCTGTTAGAGGTTTCCTCTCTCAATAGTAATGAGAGAGGGGAGAACCTCACCGCAGAGAGTATTCTGAACTTTTTGGTATTTGTCCGGAATCAGTTGACCTGATCTGTTTGTAAAACTTATTGTTTTGACTGAGCAAGAGTCATAGCAGAAGTAACAACAATATCTTCTACACTGCAGCCTCTTGAAAGATCACTGATCGGTTTTGCAAAACCCTGAAGAACTGGTCCGAAGGCCTCTGCACCTGCTAATCTTTGTACCAGTTTATATCCAATATTACCTGATTGAAGGTCTGGAAAGACCAAGACATTTGCTTTCCCGGCAACCTTTGAGTTTGGAGCTTTTGTTGAACCAACATAAGGTACAATAGCTGCATCAAGCTGTAATTCCCCATCACAGAGAATGTCTGGTCTTTTTTTCTGCAGCATAGCGCAGGCTGCAGTTACTTTATCTACAAATGGATGGGAAGCAGATCCTTTTGTCGAGAATGATAAAAATGCAGTTGCTGGTTCAGCATCGAGGAATACCCGACAGGAATCTGAAGCTGCCTCACCAATTTCAGCGAGCTGTTCTGATGTAGGATCAGGTATAGTTGCACAGTCGGAGAAAATAAAACTGCCGTTTACTCCCATATCTGTTTTATCAGTACTCATGATAAAAGATGATGATGCAAATTTTGTTCCGGGTTTTGTTTTTATGATAGTAAATGCTGCCACAAGAACTTTCCCGGTCGAATTTTCTGCACCTGCAACCATCGCATGTGCATCATCGAGTCTTACCATCATCGCCCCCCATTTTAAGGGTTCAGTAATTTGATTATATGCTTCATCCTTTGTTAATCCTTTGTGTTTTCGAAGCTCTGCATACTCCTCTGCATAGCGTAATCTATCTTTTGATAATACAGGGTCAACTATTTCTATACCTTGTAAATCAACAGAATTTTGCTGTGCAGTATTCTGAACAGCACTTATATTTCCAATAAGTATTACTTTAGCAGCAATTCCCTGATCAAGTACCAGTCTTGAAGCCATTATGGTTCTGGACTCAGTGCCTTCCGGAAGTACTAATATTTTTTTAAGGCTGCTTGCCTTGTTTTTCATTTTTTCAGCAAAGGTCATACGGTTTCTCCTGTTTGATTCTATTCTGTTGAGGCTCTTTCAAAATTACTGTTTTGTAGAAATAATCTTAACATAAAATCATACATTCTGTCATTACATCTTGAGCCTCAAGGGTATATCTATTATGATTGCTCCATGAAAATTGGAGTTTACGGTCTTGGAAGATTTGGATATTTTTGGGCTGAGCTGTTATCCGGAAAATTTGATGTTTCTGCATACAATCGTTCAGTGGATAAACCATGCCCGAAAAATGTTAAGCGATGTTCGCGCGATGAACTGTTGAATTGCGATGTAATATATCTGTGTGTATCAATATCATCATTTGAGTTAGTCCTGAAATCTCTTGCCCGGGATATAAAGCCGGGTACGCTTATTGTTGATACTTGTTCTGTCAAAACATATCCGTTATCCGTAATGGAAAAATTACTGCGGCCGGATATATCCTACCTAGCTACACATCCGATGTTTGGTCCTGATTCAGGGAAAAATGGTGTTACAGGATTACCAATGGTGTTCTGTTCAGGCCGTTGTGCAGAAGCAGTACAGCAGAAATGGATAAATGTTTTTCGCGATTTTGACCTTAATATTATTGAAATGAGTGCAGAACAGCACGATCGTGAAGCATCATTTACACAAGGCATAACGCATTTTGTCGGAAGAGTTCTCGGTGAGCTTGAGCTGCACAGCAGTGAAATAGGAACCGTTGGATATAGAAGTCTTCTGGAAATAATTGAGCAGACATGTAACGACCCTATGCAGCTTTTTTATGACCTTCAGCGTTACAACCCGTTTACCCATGATATGCGAATGCAGCTTAAGCACTCTATTGACGATACCATGCACAAATTAGCAGAGGCTGATATAGGGGAAGCTGATCTATGATGACAGCCGTCTATACGCTTGGCTGCAAATTGAACCAGTGCGAAAGTGAAGCATTGGCAGATGCTTTTCATACTCAGGGGTATCCCATAGTTCATCACAGTAAACCTGCAGAACTTTTTGTGGTAAACACCTGTACAGTGACCAGTAAAGCTGAACAGAAGGCCAGGAGGATGGTCAGGAAGTTTGCCTCTCTGGACCACTCGCCGATTATTCTGGTTACCGGCTGCTATGCTGAAATGGAACCGGAAGAATTACGTAGATTGAAAGGGACTATAATTGTTATCCCATTAACTCTAAAACCACGTATGCTAACGCTTCCTTCTTTCATACATGATCGAATGAAAATGGGATTTTCACTGCATGAGTCCATTCAGGAGTGGATGAAAAATATTGATACTGATGAAAATAGTTACGCTGATGCTTTTAATTATAAGGCAGTAACATTTTTATATCATGCCAGGGCTTTCCTCAAAATTGAAGATGGCTGCGATAATGCCTGTGCTTATTGCCGGGTTACCCTTGCCCGGGGCAAAGCAATAAGTATTGATAGGGATGAGGCTGTTTCCAGGGCTTTAGCGCTTGAAGAAGCGGGCTACCGTGAAATAGTTCTTACGGGAGTCAACATTACCGCCTATCAGTCTAAAGGTGAGGGGCTGGAAGGGCTTCTGCGTGAGCTTCTTGGAAAACTGAAAAGAACAAAGATCAGATTATCCTCAATGGAGCCGGATATGATAACTGATGAGTTGATAACTCTTTGCGGTCATGAATTGATACAGCCGCATTTTCATATACCTGTTCAATCAGGATCAGATACAGTTTTGGCGTCTGTGAATAGATTTTATACAGCAGAAATCATCAAAGATTGTGTGGCTAAACTGCGCAGTGTAAAAAAAGACCCCTTTATAGCCGCTGATATTATTACCGGTCTGCCGGGAGAGGGTGATGAGGATGCAGCACAAACTTTTACGCTTCTTAATGAGTGCAATTTTTCACAACTGCATGTTTTCCCTTTTTCTCCCAGACCAGGTACTGAATTGTATAAAGCCGAAAAAAAAGTAACTGAATCTTTACGTGACCAGCGTGCTGAACAATTGCGAAAACTCTCAGCAAATCTGCATTCCGGTTATCAGAGACGTTGGGTTGGAAAGGAAGTTTCAGTTCTTCTGGAAAACGGAAAACAGGAGTACTGGACTGGTTTGTCGGATAATTATTTACGTCTACAAATTACAGGGGTTCCGAAATCAGGAAGGCAAGATGAATCGATCAGAGGCAGTCTTTGCAGAGTTAAAATAGTACATGATGATGTGGAAGCGAGTGTTTCCGGTGAATTTATTGAGTTTATTTAAGCTCTCTTTGTACAGATTCGTACTCTTGGATAAAAAAGTTTAAACTGACCGGAAGCCGGTGGATTCTCTTAGTGCCATACCCTTTTCAGCAATGAAATTATTCTAACAATTATTTTTTTTTTAGTTTTTTTGTTATAATTAATTAGATTAATTCTTTTCTGTCCATTAACTTCCAGCTGTTAAAACACCACCGTTTTCAGGTCACTTCAAAAAGAGTTATTGAATCGTCCTTTTTTTTGGTATATTGTACATAAAGCAAAATAAAATTAGTTTTCTTATTGGGAAGTAATAATGAAAGAAGTTAAAAATAGCTGGGAAGCAGCGATCAGGAAAGCAATTATTGAGTATGCATTATCGCTGGGTATTAATAGCGATGAGCTGTCTGCAGCCCAGATTATGATACAAACGCCTCCAAAGCAGGAGATGGGTGATTTTGCAGTACCTTTATTCCCTTTTTCCAAAACATTCAGGAAAGCACCTCACATAATTGCTATGGATATTAAGAATATTATCGAAGGGCTTGAAAGCAGACCCCTGGGGTCTGTTTCCGCTGATGGTCCTTATCTTAATATAAAAGCGGATATAGTAGGCTCAGCAAAAGAATTGTGGAAAGAGATAGAAACCGTACACTCAGCATATGGGAACAACTCATCAATGAGTGACCAGATAGTTATGATAGAGTTTTCCTGTCCAAACACCAATAAACCGCTGCATTTAGGACACTTGCGAAATGACACAATTGGAGAGAGTACTGCCGCAATTCTTGCGGCAAACGGGGCTGAAGTGTGTAAGGTGAATCTGATTAATGACAGGGGAGTTCATATCTGTAAATCGATGCTTGCCTATATGAAGTTCGGAAACGGAACAACTCCTGAATCAGAAAATAAGAAAGGTGACCATTTTGTCGGTGAGTACTATGTGAAATACAATAACTGGGCAAAAACCTATCCTGATGCAGAAAAAGAAGCACAGGAGATTCTTATTAAGTGGGAGGATGGTGATAAGGAGACTATCGATCTCTGGTCGAAAATGAAAAAATGGGCAATAGACGGTATTTTTGAAACATACCAAAAAACGGGAATATCATTTGATAAGTTCTACTATGAGAGTAAGACCTACATGCTTGGTAAGGATCTGGTACTTCAAGGGTTGAAAGATGGCGCTTTTTATAAGGAACATGATGGTTCTATATGGATTGATCTTGAAGAAATAGGACTTGATAAAAAAGTATTGTTAAGAAGTGACGGGACTTCCCTTTATTTAACTCAGGATTTGGGTACCGCTATATCCCGGCACGAGGATCTGCCCTTTAGTGAACTTATTTATGTCGTAGCATCTGAGCAGCAGTATCATTTCAAGGTGCTTTTCTATGTTCTCAAGAAACTTGGTTTGTCCTGGGCGGATAATCTTCACCATCTTTCCTACGGTATGGTGAATTTACCGGATGGTAAAATGAAATCCCGTGAAGGGACTGTTGTTGATGCTGATGATCTTATTAAGACTCTTTCTGAAATGGCTAAGCAGGAGATAATTTCAAAAAACAGAGAGGATGCTGTTGGTGATTTGTCAGAAACTGCATCTTCTATTGCACGTGCTGCTATAAACTATTACCTTCTACAGGTGAATCCGGCAAAAGATATGATCTTCAATCCTGCAGAATCTATTGCATTTAACGGAAATACCGGACCATATCTTCAGTATATGGGAGCAAGAATCAGCAGTATGCTAAAAAAATATACGCTTGAACAAAAAGAAAATAGATCAGTGGTCGATTTTGATCCCTCTTTACTCACACTCCAGGATGAACACTCTCTTCTTAAACAAATAATGTTGTTTCCTGAGACTGTAGAACTGGCAGGAAAAGAGCTTAATCCTACCACTATTGCAGTATATCTCTACGATTTGTCCAGAATGTACAGTCGGTATTATCATGATTATAAGATACTCAGAGCTGAAACGAATGAAGTTGTATATGCCAGGGTGGTGCTCTCAAAAATGGTACTTCAGGTTCTAAAAAATGCGTATGCGTTAATAGGAATCCCTTTTCTGGAAAGTATGTAAGCACGGTAAATGAGGCTTTTCATAAATCAAAAAACCAAATCTTTGATTTGGTTCATTATTTAAAAATCAGCCTGATCCATGAATACATGGATTTTAAGTTTTTGATTATTATTGTCTAAACTTTTTTATCAATCAAAAACTTCTGACTAATTTTAAGAATAAGATGCTTTACCTCTTATTCCAAGGTTGTCCTTTCAAAACTGTAAATTTAGAAAGAACCACAAGTAAATATTATAGGAAAATAGTAATAATTAACCGAAATGATTACATCATATAGACTCCTAGTATTGACCTGTTTTTGCCCTTGTGATATAAGTTACCCTGCACAATTAAAGATAAGGATGTGGTTTACATGTACGCATTGGTTGAAATTAAAGGTAAGCAATACAAAGCTCTGGAAGGGGCTCAGCTAACAGTTGACAAGTTTGATATTGAAGACGGTGAAGT
>JABMQR010000343.1 GCA_013202335.1 Bacteroidota bacterium | reverse complement strand
GTCATACACCTGGTATTTCACAGATGAGCTGCCGCAATTGAGAGTCATAATAACCATACTAAATTCCTCCGCACCCTTACTTTATCTATTTACTCTAACCCATGAGATATGTATCCAACTATTTCCAGAAAATCAGAACATATTAAATTGTAATAGTTTTATCAACTTATTGCAGAATTTAATAATAGAATATCAGACATAGTACAAACTGGTAAAAAGTTCAAGGATGAAACAGATCCAGACTTTTTGAAGTACTTTTGTACTGTCCTTCTGTATTGTGTTTTATTCGTTTCATTGATCTATGTAAGTGATAGAATATTGTGTCATGTTACAGTAAAAAATTCAATAAGTTTTAGGGAATCTGAATATTTATTACTAGTATTTCAGTTATAGAAGTATGAGAATACTATTTAGTTTATTACTTTCCATACTTATTATCAGTCCAATAGTTCCTGAAGCACTAAATGCGGTGATTCCGGATAATCCGTTAAGTATTAGTGCCCGAATTAATCTAAGTACAACCGAAACCGGGATTACATCAAAAATTTTACTGAATACATCATTTCCTGGTACTGGATGGGATTTCCGGGTTGCTTTGAATCAGGCAGAACCTGAAGTTCCGGAGATATTTCTGCGCTATAATCATAAGAATTTCTTTTCCCAATTTGGATCAATACATATTAGCGGGTTACTGCATTATCTGGAAAACCCATTTTCAGTAAATGGTTATGAAGATCTCTTTTCACCAGTGTCTGTCTCCCTGATTCCAGTACCTTTTACTGCTATAGGTGACAGCAGGAAATATCCTGAATTGCTGTTTGGTTGGGAGATAAGGGAGACATGGTTAGCCGCTCCTGTTACACTTTATGCATATACAGTACCTCCAGGATTGAATGAAACAGCTCATTATAGAACAGGTGTCTTTGGAATTTCTCACTTTCAGCAGCAAACACTCCAAATTGGCACTCTGCTGCATGGAATTCAGAGTGATGAAAAACTTCTGGAAGATTCTGAATGGTATCCTGAAGAGCTGCAGACCAGGTCTGATTCCAGGCAGGGGCTATCTGCCGGAATTACGCTTTTCCGGGAAAATGAATTTGCTGGAAGTGGAATTATGGGGCTTGTTTCTCTGGATTCATTCAGGCGGAGTGGATTTATGGCTGGAGGTGCTCTCTATCTGAACAAAGAATTTCTTAACCTTAAGTATTTTCAATCAATATATTCACCCTCATATCCCATTATTTATCCTGAAAATTCCAGCAGTATATCAGCTCTGCATACCGGTACGTTACTATTGGAGCTGCCAAAATTACTGAGTATATCAATGGAAATATCTGAAGAAATAGATTCAGTTGACTGGAATTTTAAGGAAGAAATACAGGCGGAGCGATCATGTACAACAGATGCAGAAGTAGAATTGGGAATAGCTGTGATAAAGATAAAGGATTTTCTGCTCTATTCCTACCCGGTGAATGGACAGAAAATTTCTGTGTATAGAGCGCTCAATGCAGATTGCAAACTGAAATTTGGGGCTCTGGAAATAGTAATGGGATTTTCTGCAGCTTATACTGACCGACACTATGTAGAGAGAGATAAAAGTATTGAGTTGAGTTTTGAGACAGGAAATGTTTCCTGTTCATATAAAATTGATTTTTCAGGAATTGTCCAAAAAAGTCGTATAGAGTTGAAATTTACTAGTGAGGAGCTGCAGGTTACTGTTAATGCTGATACTACCGGAAAATATCAGGCAGCAGTAGTTGCAGGAATTTGACAGATACATGAGGATCTTATAAATGCAACAAGTATCTTGCTGTTTCAAAATAAATTGCATACCCGCAAATATCAATCAAAGTTGCCATTAATGGTGCTGACATGACAGTTGGATCAAATCCTGCCTTGTGAATAAGCAGTGGAGCTATTGTTCCAAGTAAATTAGAGAGCAGTACTACCAGCATAAGGGAGAATCCTATGACTACTCCTTCGTAAATGCCGACACCCGGAGGAAGTAATATGCTTCTGAGAATTATTACAGCACCGGTTAATACACCCAACAGGATTCCGATCAGGAATTCTCTTCCCAGAATTTTAAAGATTTCTTTAAATTGAATCTCTCCCGTTGCAAGCCCACGAATCATTAGGGTAGAAGATTGACTGCCGGTATTTCCGCCAGTTTGAGTAATAACAGGCATAAATATTACCAAAAAGGCTGCTCCAGCCATAAGCGAAGTATATTGGTTAAGAATATTTGCTGAAATTGTACCCATTAGCAGCAGGACAATAAGCCAGGGGACTCTTTTCCTGACAAGAGCCCAGATTGAACTATCTAAATACGATTCTGAGGAACCGCTCATAGCACCCATCTTGTACACATCTTCTGTTTGTTCTTCTCTGATGACATCAATGATGTCGTCAAAGGTGACAATACCGATTAGTACATGATCATGGTTAATAACTGGAATGGCTGCCATATCATTCTCTTCCATTATTCTTGCTACATCTTCCTGATCAGTATCATCATAAACACTAACAACTTTTTCCTGGATGAGAGCAGATATTTTCACTTCATCCTTTGCAGCGAGAAGTTCCTTCATAGTAATAATACCAATTAGGCGTTCGAGCTTATCAATAACATAAATACTAAACAGAAACTCAACTGAATTACAATTTGCTCTGATAAACTGAATCGCCTGAGCAATAGTAATTCCTGCTTGTACGGCAAGGAATCGGGGAGTCATAAGTCCGGCAGCATCATCTTCATCATATCTAAGCAGAAAAAGCATCTCGCGTTTGCCGTCCTCACTCAGGTTTTCCCAGACGGCGTCACGAACCTCTTTGCTGGCACTTTGCATAATATCAACAAGGTCATCGGGTTCCATCATTTTAAAAAGTGTTTTTTTGTTTTGTGCTGAAAGTCCGGAAATAATGAATTCCTGATCGTGATCGCTTAATTCCGGTATTAAATCCGTTTTTATGTTCATGGGGAGATCTACAAAAACAGTCAGTGCCTCTTCAGCATCCAGTTCCTGCCATGCCTCAAGGAGGTCAGAAAATGAGATATCATTCAAAAAATCAATTTTTTCTTTTTGAGACATTTTATCGTGATATTCCAAATAGTGTTCAAGAATATTGCTCATACTTTTCCTCCTGGTAAATTAGAGTTAATTCAGATGGGTGCTGAGCGGAAGTCCGTATCCCCAAGAAAGCGGACTTCGCATTTTAGATCAATTCCGAACATATGTTTTACCCTTTTTTGAACAATCTTAATCAATTGAATTACATCATTAGCAGAAGCCTTCTGATCAGGATTTATGATGAAATTTGCATGATAATCAGCTATAACAGCTCCATTAATCGAGAAGCCGCTCAAACCGGATTTCTCGATAAGTTTACCTGCAGATAATCCAAAACATGGGTGCTCTTTAGGTACATCAGGTTTCTTAAATACAGAACCTGCAGAAGGAGCGGTGTAGTGCCCTTTATTCTCCCGCTGTAAACGATAATACTCACACTTCTGTTTCAATTTACTTGGTGATGCAGAATTCTTGAAAGAAAAATGCAATTGCCCGATAAATTCTGAATTTTTCAAAAAAATTGATGATCGGTAAGTAAAATCAGCATCTTCAGTCTGAATTCGAACTATTTCTCCATCACGGGTAATAACGTCCACCCATTCAAGAAGATCAGAAATCTCACTGCCAAAGCACCCGGCATTACCAAATATTGATCCGCCAATTGTGCCGGGAAGACCATAAAACATCTCTAATCCCTGAAGCCCATGATCTGCTGCTGTAGTTACAAGAGTATCCATATTAGTTCCACATTCAACCGTAATTGATGTATCACATAGAGTTAATTTGCGCAAGTTCTCAGTCTGAAGAGTAATCCCCCGGATTCCACTGTCGGAAACAAGTACATTGGTTCCTTTTCCTAAGAAAGTGATCGGAATAGAGTGCTGCTTAGCAAAAAGTAAAATTTTTCTGACTTCAGATAGATTTTCAGGTTGAATAAACATATCTGCCGGCCCACCGCATTTTAATGAAGTGTAGTTTTTCAAAGGTTCATTGAACAGTACTGCTGCAGTGATATTGATTTTTTCTAAAGATTCTCTTACAGTTGAAATCACACACTTATTGTAGATTATTTATCCTGTTAGGGCAAATGAATCATTTCTCAATAATTAATCAATAATTAAGATGATAGCAAAAAGTGTGAATTGATTGATAGTTTCTGCAATAAAATACATGTGATTTTTGTTCCTGGTTTACTGCAGATTCATCTCTTAGATAGATTAGATAGATAAAAAATTGTATGCTTTCTGTATTATTAGCAAAAAGTATTGATTTCTATTGGTTTTCGCTGTAAAAACAGTTACCCTAAAAGAGAGGTATTTACTTAGTTCCATGATGAAATGGATTTGAAAATTCTATCTTTTGCATGAATCTCATGTACTCATAAAGGAGAAATCATCTTTGCCTCAGACATGATCTGATGGTAAACAGAAAAAGAAACTGATGATAATTCAACTATATAATACACTGAATAGAAAACTGGAAACATTTTATCCCATCTTAGAAGATGAAGCCAAAATCTATACCTGTGGTCCTACAGTTTATAATTATGCGCATATCGGGAATCTCAGAACATACATTTTTGAGGATATACTGCGTCGAATAATGGATTATGCCGGGTATCGGATTACTCATGTTATGAATGTAACTGATGTTGGACATCTCACAGGGGATGACGATGACGGTGAAGATAAGATGCTGAAATCATCCAGAGAAACAGGAAGATCTGTATGGGATATTGCACAATATTATACAGATGCTTTTTTTCAGGACACTGACAAATTAAATATTTTAAGACCGCATACAGCATGCAGGGCGACCGAACATATTCAGGATATGATTAATCTAATAAAGAAGCTTGAAACAAAGGGGCATACCTATACAGCAGGGGGGAATGTTTATTTCAGTATTGATACATTTCCTGAGTATGGGAAAATGGCAGGATTGAAACTTGATGATTTGCAATCGGGAGCCAGAATAGAGGTTGATACCAGCAAAAAGAATCCTAAGGATTTCGTTTTATGGTTTACCAACTCAAAATTTGAGAATCAGGTTATGGTATGGGATTCTCCCTGGGGAAAGGGGTATCCCGGTTGGCATGTTGAATGCAGTGCTATGAGTATGAAATATCTGGGATCACATTTTGATATACACTGTGGGGGTACTGACCTTATAAATGTACATCACACAAATGAGATTGCCCAATCTGAAGCGGCAACGGGTGAAAAATGGGTTAACTACTGGCTTCATGGAGAGTATCTGATTGATGACAGTGGGAAGATGTCAAAATCAAAAGGTGAATTTCTTACACTCTCTTATCTTATTAAGAGGGGTTATGATCCATTGGATTATCGGTATTATTGTATGGGAGCGCATTACAGATCCCAATTACAATTCTCCTTTACCGCTCTTGATGCAGCTAAAAGTGCACGGTTAAATCTTAGGGAACGAATCCGGCTTTTGAAAGATAGTTGTGAGAATCAACCAGGTATACAAGCGGAAAATTTAACTAAGAAGGGCAGGAAATATTTAGAGCTTTTTAATGAGCATATAGGTAAGGACTTGAATGTTCCCAGAGGGTTAGCAGATTTATGGCAGGTAATGAAAGATCAGCTCCTTCCAGAACAGGAGAAACTATATATAATAAAGCAAATGGATTCTGTGTTTGGACTCTCTTTGCTTGATTCTAAAAATGATGATTTTGAGAATGTTTCCAAGGAGGTTGATTCACTGATCAGCGAACGGACAGTTGCGCGTGAAAAACGAAATTTTTTCCGGGCTGATGAAATACGTGATATACTCCAGAAAATGGGGATTGATATTAAAGATACACCTGAAGGGACTATCTGGAGAAAAAAAGTGTAACTATCATGTTGGTGGATTGTTAAGCTTATGGAAATTAAAAGCAGTGGATTTGAATCATTTAAACAAGTTTATAAGGAAGTTTTCCCTATAATTATGAGGGTGGCTTACCATGTAACATATAATATGGATGCTTCTGAGGATATTTGTCAGGAAGCATTTATTCGGTTTTTTGACCGTGGTCTTATATTTCCGTCGATTGATGAGGCAAAGTACTGGCTTATTCGAGTCACGAAAAACCTATCCATCAATTATGTGAAGCGGAAAGGCAGGGAGAAAATTGCTGTTGATAGGATTAAGAAACAGCCTCTTCCTGCCGCCAAGACCGGGGAAGAGACGGTAATTGGAAATGAAACTTGTGAAATGGTACGTCAGGCAATCCAACTATTGCCTGAGAAACTTCGGGCTGTGTTAGTTTTGAAAGAATACAGCGATCTGAATTATAAAGAGATTGCGAATATTTTGAATATTACAGAAAGTAATGTAAAAGTGCGGGTACACCGCGCTAAACTGCAATTGGAAAAATTGTTAAACCAGGAGGGAGTGCATGTGTCTTGATGATCAAGTACTTTCAACTTATATTGATGGGGAACTTGCTGAGCCTTGGAAAACCCAGGTAGAAGAGCATCTGCTTCACTGTTCAATCTGTAAATCCCGTTTTAACCAACTGAAAGATTTGGGGAATGATATAAAATCAGCACGGTTGCGTGAAGAGGAATTTACTGTACAGCGTGAACGCATATGGCAGTATCTGGAGAAGAATTGTGTAGCGGTTGTGAAAGAACGTTTTATTGAAAAGAGACTCTCTTTTAAGGCTCCGGTTTTTGTAGCAGCAGCAGCGGCTCTCGTTCTTTTCTTTTCAGCAGGAATCTATTTTGCAGCTAACTCAAAGGGAACTGATATACCTGAAATCCCTGTGATCAGCGGTCAGGTTGATACTGAAACACCTAATTCCATTGTTTCAGTACGGGCAACTGATTCTGCACCAACAGCAATGTCACTTCAGGATTTGACAATTGAAGAAATCCTTCAGCTTCTTGATGATCGGGGGTTTGAGGTCGATCTTCGACTGAAAAGTGTAGAGCCGTTAACTGTTTCACTACCAGTAATTGATACTCCTGCGGATGTGATGGAAGAAGTTCAGGAAGAAGCTTATTATGATCAGGATGGGAATCAACTTTCAGCAGAAGATGTAGTTTTGGCAGAAGTTCTCTATGATGTGGATGGAAATCCAATTCCTTTGGAAACTATTGAATTAATACCTGACGAAGCTGTTTCTGAAAATCCTCCAGAGGAAAAACCTGCTGCACCTTAATTGTCTGCAGTTTTAAATATGTATAACAGCTGTCTTTTTAGACGGCTGTTTTTTTGTCTTATTCTGACTTGTTGAAGAACCGATTGTATTCAATAGCCCTTTTTGATACTATATTCGAACTAAGAGCCTGTCGGATCTATCCCGGCTCAATAAAACCAAGTGTAAAAAGGAGTTCCGCATAGTATGAATGCAGTAGAACTTGCAAAAGTATATAATCCGGCGGAATTTGAAGAGAAAATCTACCGTGAATGGAATGAAAACGGTTCATTTCTCCCTGCAGACAGCAGTAACGGCAAAGATCCGTTTGTTATAGTCATACCACCACCGAATGTAACAGGTGTGCTCCATATGGGGCATGGGCTTAATAACACCCTTCAGGATGTTCTTATCAGATATAACCGAATGCTTGGAAGGCCAACTCTTTGGGTGCCGGGTTCTGATCATGCAGGTATTGCTACACAGCATGTAGTAGAACGTGAACTTAAAAGCAGAGGAACAAGTCGCCATGAAATTGGCAGAGAAAAATTTGTTGACGAAACATGGAAGGTTAAAGACAGACATCATACCACAATTGTGAAACAGCTTCAGAAAATTGGCTCCTCCTGTGATTGGTCACGGGAAAGATTTACTTTGGATGAAGGATTATCAAAGGCCGTTCGAGAGGTTTTTGTTTCACTTTATGAACGGGGTCTCATATATAAAGGGAACTATCTGATTAACTGGTGTGCTACCTGCGGAACGGCATTATCAGATGACGAAGTTGAACATCGGGAAAAACCCGGGAAAATGTATAAAATCCGGTACCCCTATGCTGATGGAAGCGGGTATATTGAAATTGCGACAACAAGACCCGAAACAATGCTTGGCGATGTCGCAGTTGCCGTAAATCCTGAAGATGATCGCTACAAGGATATAGTTGGTAAAAAGGTAATCCTTCCATTGACAGACCGGGAAATTCCAATAATTGCTGATGCTTATGTTTCAATGGAATTTGGTACAGGGATGGTTAAAATAACACCGGCACATGATCCTAACGATTATGAAATTGGAAAAAGACATAACCTTGAACAGATCAATATTCTCTCTCCCGACGGGACACTTAATGCAAGTGTTCCGGAGTCTTACAGGGGAATGACCGTTGAGAGTGCACGTGCAGTCGTTCTGGATGATCTCCGTAAAGAAAACCTGCTTGTTGATATTCATGACCATGTCCATCAGATAGGACACTGTTATAGGTGTGATACAGTAATTGAGCCCTATTTATCTGACCAGTGGTTTGTCAGCATGAGAAGCATGGCTGACAAGGCTCTTCAGGCATTACATAGTGATGATATTCGTTTTTACCCAAAAAAATGGGAAAATACCTATGTACACTGGCTTACCAACATACGTGACTGGTGTATAAGCCGACAACTTTGGTGGGGTCATCGGATTCCCGTCTGGTATTGTAACGATTGTGAAGAAACGATGGTTCTGCGTGATGCTCCAACTACCTGTCAATCTTGTGGAAGCAGCAGCATCAGACAGGAAGAAGATGTTCTTGATACATGGTTTTCTTCATGGCTATGGCCTTTCTCGACCCTTGGCTGGCCTGATTCTACTGATGATTTGTCAACCTTTTTTCCAACAAGCACTCTGGTTACCGGATACGATATCATCTTTTTTTGGGTTGCAAGAATGATAATGGCTAGTCTGGAATTTATGGATAAAGCACCTTTTAGGGATATTTGTATCACAGGTCTTGTTCGTGATAAGCAAGGAAGAAAGATGTCAAAGTCTCTGGGTAATGGGATTGACCCACTTAAGGTGGTAGATCTCTATGGTGCTGATGCTATGAAGTTCACCCTCTGTTTTTTGGCAGCACAGGGTAATGATATTCTTCTTGATATGGATACTTTCAAAATGGGATCCCGTTTTGCCAATAAAGTTTGGAATGCCACAAGATTTTTACTTATGAACCTTGAAGGGAAAAAACTTCTCGACTTACAAACTATTGAACTACGCACAATTGATAAGTGGATTTACCATCGATTTAACAAAGCTGCAGCCGAAGTAGAGAAGGCTATGAAAGTATACAGGTTCAATGATGCGACACAAGCTGTTTATGATTTTTTCTGGAACGATTTTTGTGACTGGTATATAGAAGCATCAAAGGCATCATTATACAGCGATTCAGAAGATGAGAAGGCCAGGGCTGTAACACTGCTTCTGGATATTCTCGCAGAATCAATGCGGCTTCTTCACCCTTTTATATCCTTTCTTACTGAAGAAATTTACCAAAAGCTCCCTAATACAGAAGGATATGTGATTAGTGAGCCTTATCCGGAGTTCACTGAATCAAGATGTAATGATCAAGCTGGAAATTATTTTTCCACCCTGCAGGAAGTTGTTAAAAAAATCAGAACCCTGAGGAGTGAATTTTCTCTTCCTCCTGAGAAAAAAGTACGTGTTGTTATAAAAACAGATGAAGGATTGGCGGCAACACAATACCTGATAGAACAAAAAAATCTCATTACTAAATTCATAAATGCTTCTGAGGTGAAATTCTACCATGAAGAAGCTCTGTCAACAGAAGGAAGTGTCCCCGTTGCAGGTATGGACTTTGAAGCATTTGTATTTATTAGAGATGCTATTGATGTGCCTCAGGAAATTGCTAAACTGGAAAAAGAGCGGTCAAAAGTGATGAAACAATTAGAAGGAGTCAATAAAAAACTGGCAAATGAGAAATTCTTACAAAGTGCTCCAGAGACGGTAATAGAGAAGGAGAAAGGGAAACATCAGGAGTTTACTGAAAAAATCCAAAAGGTTGACAGGCATTTAGCGGTACTTAAAGAAGGTAATTTAGTGGAGCAGAATAAGGGGAATAAAGTGAAGCAAAGTATAGATAGAATGAAGGATTTATTATGAAAATGAAAATTTCAAATAAGTAAAAAAAAGATCCGGCAGCAAACCGGATCTCTTTTTTTGCCTGGTGCAATTACATCTCGTTTTTTTTGTCCTGGATTTCTTTTCTTCTTTCTTTGCTAAGTTTGCCTAATTCTCCAAGCGCTTTTCTCGCTCGTGCAGCAGCAGCTTTAACACCTTTTTCCTCAAATTTCTGACTTTCAGCCACATATGCTTCAACTTGTTCTACGATCTGATCATGTAAACTCATTATAGCCCCCTAGGTTATTAATTATGATAAAATCATATCATAAAATCGTAATAATGCAATATGAAATAGCCAATATTCATGTCTAAAAGCACTATATTTTTGTTTTTTACTCTTTTTTTGACAGAAATCAATGAAATTGACAAGATATATAAGAAAGTATAAGTTCATAGCATAGTTAAAATATTAAAATATTGCTTATATTAGGAG
>JABMQR010000342.1 GCA_013202335.1 Bacteroidota bacterium | reverse complement strand
TGTACAGCAATGCTTTATGGGTACTGGGCAGAGCTAGGATGATGTACAGTATAACAACGAACTATGTGAGTTTTTATACTGCCAAAAGTAAAAAATCCAGATTTTTTACTTCGTTTTCCGACGAAGCAGATGTCTGTCGTGTACAAGTGAGAATCCTATGCTTTAAGTTGTACAGAGTCTAGTGCAGACTGAATGGTGGATAACTGTCGGTCACTAACAGGAATGCATACGCTTCCACGCGAAGCCACCAGCGAAGGACTCCCACATTGTAATTAAATAAGCCTTTGGGGTATTGACCGGTCACTAAAATGGCAATCCAGGCAAAGAACACTGCAACTAGACTGACAATGGAGAGAACAGCCAGTACAACATAATGCGGGATTGCAAACAGCCATTTGAACAGAGGCAGCCACCGATTAAGATCATTTTCCACGTCAGGGTAGTCAATCTCCAGATGAATAGACTGTTCTTCGATGGTTGACGGGTATTGGTCAGTGAGCAAGCAACCATAAGCACAGACTCTTGTTCCAAATCGAGTCAGTTCGCGCAAAAAATCGAACCACCACCGTGGAAAACGCTGACGAAAGAGGATCATTAAAGCTACCGCACCCGAAAGACCGATAACCAGTCCTCCAGCTGTCTCTTGAGTGGTTCGTACAACCTCTTTGGCTTCATTGAGGAATACTGTGTTGGTAACGGTCTCACCAGCCCCTGATATCATACCCAGGATAATGGCAATGGGAATTATCCAAATCAGGCGTAAGAAAGTTGTTCCCCGGTTTAATTTCTCAGGATAGTCGACCTCCAGACGAAGTGCATACTCAGTTTGATTAGTACTCATTATTTATCTCCTTTTTTAGATAAGTTATGAACTATTACACAATTGTTATTACTACATTTCCTTTCTTGTGCCCTGTTTCAACATAGCGATGAGCCTCGGGAATCTGTTCCAACGAATAGCGTTTATCAATAACTGATTTTATTTTTCCTGTCTCAACAAGCTCTTTGAGGAAAATTAAATCCTCTGTTTTTCCGCTTGCTGCCTGTGTAATTACTTTTTTGCCACTTAGCATTGAAGCCCATGGTCTACGAATCAACTGTGAGAATCCAGGATTAGCTAAAAGATATCGTCCATTTTGCTTTAACGATCTTATACTGCGCGAAAACGAACTCTTGCCTCTCCCTACCACATCAAAAATAATATCATACGTCTTACCGTTTTTAGTATAATCTTCTCTGGTATAATCAATGACATGATCTGCACCAATGGATCGAAGCATGTCCAATTTCTCCGTACTGTCAACTGCAGACACTTCCGCCCCAAAGTTCCTGGCAAGCTGTACCGCAAAAGTACCTATACTTCCACCCGCACCATTAATCAATATCTTTTGTCCACTCTGAATATTTCCCATTCTCAGAAAATGCAATGCATCACGTCCCCCAAAAGGAACAGCAGCGGCTTCTTCATAGGTCATATTGACCGGTATAATTGCAACGGCTCCTTCTTCAGACAGACATTTGTACTCGGCGTTAGCACCAAACCCAAGACCGGCAGATCCAAAAACCTGGTCACCTACCTTATATAATGTTACATCTTTTCCCACTGCTTCAATTTCCCCGGCTAACTCAGTCCCTGGTATAATAGTTCTTCTTGGTTTTCTGAAACCTAACCATATACGAATAGGAAGCCTGATGTAGATTGGGAGTTTGAGGCTGCGAAGTTCACAGTCCCCTGCTGTTACGGTTGTCGCATATATTCTTACCAGTATTTCATTGTCCTTGGGAGTGGGTTTTTCTATCTCTTTTAGCTGAAGAACATCCGGTGGTCCGTATTTTGTCCATATAATTGCTTTCATAGGCGCTTACTCCATATATACTTTAATCATGTGTGATGAAGATATTTAAAAGTAATCTATCTATAGAGTGAAGTCTACACTTTCCTGCTAAAATCACCTCCATGCATATCTGGAACAAAGTGGAGCGGCTTGTTCAAGGAAAAAGGTACTCCGACAACCGTTGCTCCGTCCCTCTAATGCATCTCAGGAGGAGTACGCCCAATAACGGCATAAAAATCTGTCATTTCACCCTCAGAAAAGGAATTTCTTACTTCAGCCAATTCATAATCCTGTTCAAAAACCCTGTATTTATCTTTTGCAAGAGGATTGAAATTTATTAACTCTATAGGGATATCTCCCCGGGTCTTTGAAACAAATTTTTCCAGGTCCTTCAGATTTTCCTCTCTTGTGGTAAACCCGGGAATCAGGGGAATCCTTACAAGAATATTCACCTGTGAATCAGCAAGCATGGTAAAATTACGAAGTATCAAATCATTATTGACCCCGGTATATTTTTTATGCAGCTCAGAATCGAAAATTTTCAAATCCACAATAAACAGATCCACAACCGGTATAAATTGCTTCAGAATATCTGCCGGTGCGTACATGCAGGTCTCAATAGCAGTATGGATTCTCTTCTGTTTAATTTGTTTCAGAATAGAGATACTGAATTGGGTCTGCATCAGCGGATCGCCTCCCGTAAGAGTTACACCACCGCCGGATTCCTCAAAGAACAGATCATCTTTCATCAGTTCATGAACAGCCTGATCTTCCGTCATCACCGTTCCTGCAAGGGAAAGTGCCCCGGTGGGACATATGTTAACGCATTCTGCATGTAGCTCACAGGTGTCGTGACAAATACAAATATGATGTTCATTCCCTGGATGCGCAGAGAGGCTGCCGGTGGGACAGACTGATATACATGAGTCACAGGCAATACACTTTGAACTGCTGTACCAGAGCACCGGTTCCAGCGAGATCCCCTCGGGATTCTGGCACCAGCGGCAATGGAGGGGACACCCTTTTAGGAAAAGTGAAGTCCGTATACCCGGGCCGTCATGGATCGCAAACCTCTTAATGTCAAAAACTCTACCAGTCATAAAACTAAACTCCGTGCTCTGTACGTTCAATTATCTCATTCTGAAGATCTTCCGCCAGTTCAGTAAAGTATGCAGTATAGCCGGCAACCCTGATGGTAAGGTTACGGTAACTATCCGGATCCTCCTGAGCTTTGATAAGATCATCCTTATTAACTACATTAAATTGTATATGATGTATTCCCATCCGAATAAAAGTTCGGAGGAACATATTAAATTTTTCTCTGTTGGCACTGTCAGCAAAAAAAGAGGGAAGAAATTTCATATTCAGCAGCGTACCGTTACTTGCCAAAGCATAATTGAGCCTTCCTGCTGATTTCAGCACTGCTGTTGGACCGTCCAAATCTCTCCCATACATGGGCGAAACTCCACCATCAGCCAGCGGTTCCCCGGCCTTTCTGCCGTCCGGGCCAGCCCCGACGATTGCTCCCATTGGGACATGAGCTGATACCGTATAGAGACCCATATGATAAATACCGCCGCGGGCATTCCGGTATTTTCCCAGACTGTCAGCAAAGAAACTACTCCATGTACTCCCAATCTCATCAACCCAGTCTACATCATTCCCATACTTCGGTACCCTATGGATAACCTCCTGATGAAGGAATTCTTTCCCAGCCCAATTATCCTGCATCGCCTTGAGAAGTTCAGCTCCTGATACTTTTCCGGTGACGTAAACCAGCTGCCTGATAACAGCCAAACTATCAGCAAGATTTGCGATTTGGATGGCCTGTATACCTGAAAGATTGTATTTCGCTCCGCCGGCTGTCACATCCATTCCTTTATCAATACAGTCCTTGATAACAGAGGATAGCAGGGGTGAAGGAAGTATTTGCGCATGTGCTTTGTCAACATACTCAACAGCTTTCATCATACGTATGAGAAAATAATCTATTTGAGCAGTAAGTGCCGACTCAACCTCTTCATACGAGTTAAATTCAGCAAGTGAGCCGGTATCCGGTCCCTGCTTTTTTCCGGTAAGCAAACAAGTACCGTTATTGAGTGCAAGTTCAAGCGCTTTTACCAGATTGAACATTGCTGCATCACTCCACCCCAGATTATTACCCTGCGTTGAAAGCTCCACACAACCCACCAACCCGTAATCAGCGGCATCTTTATGAGTTATGCCAACCCGCTCAAGGGCAGGAATAATACTTTCATCATTAACAATCTGAGGCATACCGCTGCCGAGACCGATTATTCTTGAACAATAATCAATATAGGTATTGTCTGACCCTTTAAACAAACGGGCAGTCATGTTTGGCTGCGGCAGGCCAAGGTGTTCCTGCGCCTTTAGGAAAATATACGTGAGGGCATTAACGGAGTCGTTCCCGTTTCCATCACTTCCCCCAAGAGAGATATTAAAGCCAATCGGAAATCCGGCAAAATATTTGGCCCCTTCTCTGCTTCTCATATAGACAATTTTATTAAAGCTGAGAAATAGTGCATCAGTCAGTTCCAGCGCCCGATGTATATCAAGTCGACCGGCAGCAATATCATGTGCAAAAAATGGGTAGAGGTATTGATCAATTCGACCCGGAGAGAAGGAAGAGGCATTGGATTCCATCTGAAGAGAGGTGAACAGGAACCAAACTGATTGAAGAGCCTCATGGTAAGTTTCTGGGGGACTATCGGCAAGTTTTTCACATATTCGGGCGATCTCCTGCAGCTCATCTGCCCTTCCCCGATCTTTGCAGGATTTAGACATCTCTCCGGCAAGAGAGCTGTAGCGTCTCATGAAATTAGCAGCACCCTCCAAAGAGATCAGCAGCGCCTGATAAAAATCCTTTTTATCTATATCTCTCTCATTTTCGAGGAGCTTTTCGACCCGCAAACTCAATTCGGCAGGACCCTGATTTAACCAACCCTCAACATCAGGTATAATATGCCCCTGGGCATGATCCTTCTGATTAACCTTAACGACAGAAGATATTGCGGAAATTTCATCTCCTAAAGTCAAGCGGATGGTATCTTCCAATGTTTTTCCTCTCCAGAAAGGGAGAATATCTCGATAAAAGACCTCTTTATCTGCAGTTCTTACCTGGAAAGGATCCTGATCCCTTGCTGCCAGGGAATCAAATTCCCCCTCCAGCCATGAAATGCCCGCTTCAGGAAATACCACACCATCACGTATACCTGCTGTCCGGTTGCCAATAATTAATTCATCATCATCTATAGTAATAATAATTTGTTCAAAAGAATCTTTCAAAGCCAGCGCTCTTTGAACTATTCTCGATTTTTCCGGATTCTTTCGATAACTGGCAGTTATAATATCAGCTTGTTCAGTAGATAGGTATCTTTTGCTGTTCATTATTAGAGTACGCAGGCGGGATATTCGATCAGTTTCCTTACAGTCAGCCAAAAGAGGCAGCACTTCCGAAATTAGTATTATCGGGATTTTTATATCACTATCTGTTTCCATCACCTCTCCTCCACGTTCAAATATACAGCAATCTCACATCCAGATTAGAACAATTATATATATTTGTACAGTATTCTGATTGATTATAACATTTATTAACATCTTATTTCTATTGTATTTGTACTTTTTTTCCTTCATTTGTAACTTTTTTATTGACATATGATTGTTTTACACCATATAATCAAGCCAGCAATCAAAAAACAAACAGGTCAAAAGATCTGAATATCTATTGTGGAGTTTGTCTTGAAAAAAATACTACTAACTGGTGGAAACGGCTTCTTTGGTTCCCGCTTTCAAAAACAATACTCATCATCCTACACTATAATTTCAACGGATGTACCTGAGCTGGATATTCTGAATACAGAAAAAATTGATTACATCGTGCAGAAAGTGAAACCGGATGTTGTTATCCATGCTGCTGCAATAGCTTTAACAGATTACTGTAATGACCACCCTGAAATTTGCCGCAGCATCAATGTTGACGGCGCTGTAAATGTTGCAAAAGCCTGCAGAAAAACAGGCGGCAAAATGATTTTCCTCAGCACCGAGCAGGTATTCAACGGAAACACGAAATCAGGACCCTATACTGAGAGAGACCAACCAGTACCAAATACTAACTACGGAAGGAATAAACTCGAAGCTGAGGGGCTCTTAAGGGAGATTCTTAATGATCTCGTGATTCTTCGTTTTTCATGGATATTCGGCGTTCCGCAGCGAGGGCTTCCTGTCGTGAATAACATCCTCTGGGACACTGTCAGCAATATACTGCAGAACAACATTATTACTGCATCATCAGGTGAGTTCAGAGGATATACAAATATAGAGGATCTCATAGATAGGTTTGATAAAATTATAACCTTACCTCCAGGAACCTACCATATAGGGTCACGAAATGATCTAAGTCGCCATGAAGTTTGCCGTCTGATTTTTAATCAAATGGGTTTGAGTCATCGCATCGGCGAACTGCTCAAAAAGAAGGACTTGCTGCCTGATGAACCAGCAAGAGATGTTCGTTTAAATACTGATAAAGCGGCATCGTTTGGCATCATTTTCCCTACAACAGAGGAAGCGATAGAGAAATGCATCAAGGATTATTCATTAAATATTGACCGAAAAAACCTGTAAACAGGTGATGAGCATTATGAATATATCTACCACTTTTTTGTTTGCACATGAAGATATATATCTGTCAGGTGATATATTTTCTTGACAGACAATATCCCGAATGCTAGAGTAAAAAGATCACTTAACAAACAGTGATTTTTAATATTCCTTAGGAGGAAATTATGAAAAAATTATTAATGGTTATGTTGATACTTCTGCTAGCAGTAAGTTTCAGCATTACAGCAAGCGGAGCTGACGAAGCAGCTGAAGTAGTTGACGACCCCAACGTTGAGGTGCTCCATTGGTGGACTTCTGGTGGAGAGGCAGCAGCTTTAAATGTTCTCAAGGTGAACCTGGAAGAAATGGGAATTATCTGGACTGACTCACCTGTAGCAGGAGGCGGTGGAGAACAGGCAATGACTGTACTTCGCTCCAGAGCTACTGCAGGAAATCCACCTACAGCAGTACAGATGCTTGGATTTGACATTATTGACTGGGCAGAACTGGGATTCCTGGCGGACATAAGTGAAATTGCAGAAGCCGAAAACTGGGATGCAGTAATACCTGATGCTTTGAAAAAATTCTCAAAATATAACGGTGTATGGGTTGCAGCTCCGGTAAACGTTCACTCAACCAACTGGGTCTGGGCAAACAAAAAAATCCTGGATGGTCTAAACATCAGTGTACCAACAACTTGGTATGAATATGTTGAAGCATTACAGAAAGTTCAGGATTCCGGTAAAATAGCCCTTGCTCACGGCGGGCAGGCATGGCAGGATGCAACTATATTTGATGGTGTTTTACTCTCAACCGGCGGACCTGAATTCTATAAAAAAGCAATGATCGACCTTGATGAAGATGCTCTTGGTTCAGCAACAATGCTTGAGGTTTTCAAGAGAATGGATGTTCTCAGATCATTTCTAGATCCAAATTTTAGTGGAAGAGACTGGAATCTTGCATCAGCTATGGTAATTGAAGGCCAGGCTGCATTCCAGATGATGGGTGACTGGGCAAAAGGCGAATTCCTTAGTGCAGGAAAGGTACCTGGTGTTGATTTTGTAGCAATGCGAACTCCTGGAACACAAGGTTCCGTATTGTTTAATGCCGACCAGTTTGTTATGTTTGAGATTGATGCATCAAAACGTGCAGCACAGAACAAGCTTGCAGCCGCAATTCTTGATCCTGGGTTTCAAATTGCATTTAATGTAGTTAAAGGATCCGTACCTGCCAGAACTGACGTCTCCGACGAAGCTTTTACAATAATTGGAAAACAGGCTATTAAAGACCTTGCTGAAGCTAATGCTAATGGTACGCTCTTTGGATCTATGGCACATGGCCATGGTGCACCTGCATCAATTAAAAATGCAGTTTATGACGTTGTAACAGCTCATTTCAACGGACAGCTGACAAGTGAAGAAGCTGTAGCTGAATTAGTGAGTGCCATTGCAGCTGCGAAATAGTATTATTTCATTCTGATTATTCACCAGTTGCAGCTGTGTGATTAATAGAGTCATAAGGCGGGTCAATGGTGGCTCGCCTTTTCATTAAACCTAGTGTATTGTTAACTGGAGTTTTTTTATGTTTAAAAAAGGCAAAAGAGATATTTGTGGAAAAGACAATCCTGGAAGGGAAGTTCTGCAAAGAACCAGTAAATTCCGTATAACAAGAGACGGCTTAACTTCCAAGGCTGTACTCTTCCCAACGGTGATACTTACCTTTGTGTTTGTATACTTATTCATTCTTTTTACTATATTTATTTCCTTTACCGATTCAAAATTGCTGCCTACCTACAATTGGGTGGGTTTTGCAAATTATGTCAAACTTTTTAAGTTGAGTCACTGGCATACAGCATTACGCAACATGCTTATTTTCAGCGTATTATACATAGGAATAAGTACATTGCTGGGTTTATTCCTGGCAATCCTTATCGACCTCAACAAGTTTTCAGAAAACTTTTTCAGACCGGTATATCTGTATCCCATGGCTATCTCCTTTATTGTAACAGGAACCGCATGGAAATGGTTTCTGGATCCAGGTATCGGCGTTGAGCGAATAGTCCAGCTCTGGGGTTTTACCTCATTCAAGTTTGACTGGATAAAAAATTCTGATTTTTCCATCTATACCGTCGTAATTGCCGCAATCTGGCAGGTCTCAGGATATGTAATGACAATTTTCCTTGCCGGCCTGCGAGCTATTAGCCATGAAACAATTGAATCGGCTGTTGTTGACGGGGCTCCTATACGAAAACTTTATACCAAAATAATCATCCCGCAGTTAAGCACCTCATTTCTTTCCGTATTTGTTATTCTCGGTCATATGGCTATTAAGTCCTATGACCTTGTTATCGCATTAACAAACGGGGGACCGGGAAGGGCAAGTGAGCTTCCTTCAACATTTATGTATTCATATACATTCACCAGAAACCAGATGGGTGTAGGCGCTGCTTCGGCAGTATTCATGCTGCTAATTTTCGGCATCATAATAATTCCCTATCTTCGCTCCCAGATTAAGAGGGACCAGTAATGAACATTAAACAAACTGTTAAATTCAATAAAGCAGTAGAAGTAGTAATAGTTATTATCATGATTATATTTGCGATATATTTTCTTATACCGCTCTATGTCATGCTGGTAAATTCATTCAAGCCTCTTTCGGAAATCCGCAGCGGTAATATGCTGTCTCTGCCTAAAACCTTTTCCCTTGCTTACTGGAAAGATGCATGGTCTACCACGCAAATCGGTGTACAGGCAACTGGACTTCGTCCATATTTCATTAATGCGGTAAAAATTGCAGTTCCAGCTGTTTTCCTCTCAACTCTAATGGGAGCATTCAGTGGATTTGTACTTGCAAAATGGCGTTTCAAAGGTGATGAGCTCATTTTTGGACTTATCTTATTCGGCTGTTTCATACCTTTCCAGATAGTCCTGATTCCTACAGCAAGAGTTTTGGGAATCCTGCATCTGGCTGGAACAACCAGAGGACTTATCCTGGTACATACGGTATACGGGTTGGGTTTCACTACGCTTTTTTTCAGGAATACCTACAAGACTATACCAAATGAGATGATTCAGGCAGCTCAGATCGATGGTGCAGATTTTTTCACGATATTTTTTAAGATTATGCTTCCGCTTTCTGCGCCGGTTGTTGTGGTTTCTGTAATCTGGCAGACAACAAATATATGGAATGACTTTCTTTTCGGGGTGTCGTTTGGAGATGCAAAATCGCAACCTATTATGGTAGCACTAAATAATCTGGTAAGTTCATCCACCGGTGTTAAGGAGTATAACGTTCACTTTGCGGGTGCGCTGATGGCAGCTCTTCCAACACTTGCAATTTATATTATCTCGGGAAGATATTTCGTGCGTGGATTAACATCCGGTGCGGTTAAGGGATAGTTGACAGGCTTGATCTTATTGTGAATTCGTTTAATGAGAAAAATTCTGGATTCGTCAATCACAATTGACGATAATTCTCCTCTCCAGACCAGACCAATAAGGGTTTAAATGATGATAAAGCAACCAAATCAGGGAATTACTCCCAGAGCAGCCGCACTAAAAGAATTGATGCTCTCTTCCCGCCCGAATATATGCACTCAACGTGCAGAGGCATATACAACAGTTTATCAGACTCATGCATCAGAACCGTTAATCATACGCAGAGCCCTCGCTCTTTCTGAAACACTCAAAACCATGACGGTTTTTATCAATCCCGGCGAATTAATTGTAGGAAATCAGGCATCTGACAACCGAACAGCGCCAATTTTTCCCGAGTACGCCGTCGAATGGATTCAAAAAGAGATTGACTCTTTTGCCGATCGCCCTGGGGATGCTTTTTTTCCCGATAATGATACAAAAGCCAGGCTGTTGGAAATCTGCTCCTGGTGGGAAGGAAAAACCACTCTGGATAAGGGCAGAAGCTTCATGTCAGAGGAACTCCGCTCAATTCACTCATCAGGTATCATACGTGCTGAAGGAAACTTAACCTCCGGTGATGCTCATATTGCAGTAAACAATGAAAAACTCCTGAAAATCGGACTGGATGGTTTCTACCAACAAGCTGAAGAAGCACTCAGTAAATTGGATTCTGTTTATTATACCGATCTAAAAAAGACTCAATTCTATAGATCAGTCCTGATATCCCTGAAAGCTTTCCGTGATTTCATCCTTCGCTTTGCCTCTCTTGCTGAGAGTATGAGTGAAACTGAAACAGACCCTGTCAGAAAAGAGGAGCTGGAGAGTATAAGTCTTAACTGCAGGCATATTTCCCGGAAACCTCCTGAAAGTTTTTATCAGGCTCTCCAGCTTATCTACTTTGTTCAACTGGTACTGCAGATAGAAAGTAACGGACACTCTCTGTCCCTGGGTCGTGTCGATCAATATCTCTACCCATTTTACCGGAAGGATATATCCAAGGGATTGATAACTACGGAATCAGCAATGGAACTATTGGAAAACACCTGGGTTAAACTCTATTCGTGCCTGAAAATACGCTCCTGGTCCCACACCAGATTCTCAGCAGGCAGCCCCTTATATCAAAATGTAACAATCGGAGGACAGACAACAGATGGACAGGATGGCGTAAACGACTTGAGTTACCTTATCCTCTGGTCTGTGGGAGAGACAAGGCTTACCCAACCCAACCTAACCGTTCGGTACCACAAGGGAATCTCCGAGCATTTTCTTATGGAAAGCATTAAGGTTATTGAAAAAGGGTTCGGGATGCCGTCCTTTAATAATGATGAAGTTGTTATACCTGCCCTTCTGAGGCTTGGGATTAAAAATGAGGACGCGTTCAATTATTCAGCAATTGGCTGTATAGAAATTGCAGTTCCGGGAAAGTGGGGATATCGCTGCACCGGAAAACATTTCATCAACCTGATGCGGGTATTTATGGCGACGATGTATAATGGAAAGGATACAGTCTCCGGAAACACATTCCTTGAAGGCCATGGCGAATTTACCGATTTTATATCTTTTGACGACCTGCTGCAGGAATGGGATCGCCAAATTACTTTCTATGCCCACAAGGGAGTAGCGATTGATACAGCTATCGATACAGTTCTTGAGCAGGAGGCACCTGATATTCTGTGTTCAGCATTTACAGACGACTGTATTGAAAGAGGATTGACCATCCATGAGGGTGGGACGGTATATGATTTTGTCTCCGGTCTTCAGGTGGGAATAGCAAATCTGGGAAATTCACTTGCGGCAGTAAAGAAACTGGTATTTGAAGATAAGCGCATCTCACCTGAAAACCTGCTGCACGTCCTGGAAGAGAACTTCTCTGGAAAAGAAGGCGAACGCATTAGACAACTGCTTCTAAATGAGGCGCCTAAATATGGTAACGATGATGATTATGTTGACCAGCTCCTAAAAAGAGCATATATGACCTATGTTGATGAGGTTGAGAAGTATCACACTATACGTTTCGGCCGGGGTCCCATCGGGTGCCGCTATTATGCCGGCACATCCAGTATATCCGGAAACGTTCCCTCAGGAGCCGTAGTTCCGGCAACACCTGACGGTCGATTTGCTGGTCTGCCCCTCGCTGAAGGATGTTCCCCTTCCTCGGGAACTGATCTTGCAGGACCGACAGCCGTATGCCAGTCTGTAGCCAAACTTCCAACTGACAGAATCCTCGGAGGAGTCCTCCTTAACCAGAAGCTCACACCAGCAGTGCTAGCTGATCCAGAGAATAAGAGAAAACTCATCTCCTTAATTCGTGTGTTCTTCAACTCGTTGAAAGGTTGGCATATTCAATACAATATTGTAGATAAAATTACTTTAATTGATGCGAAAAAGTTCCCTGAAAAACACAGGGACCTCATAGTTCGGGTTGCGGGATATTCAGCTTTTTTTACTACGCTCTCCCCGGATACCCAGGATGATATCATTAACCGAACGGAACACACTTTTTCATGATATATAAAGGAAGCAAACATGTCTGAAAAACTACTATGCGGCGTTGATCTTGGGGGAACCAAACTATCCGCTGCATTATTTGACACCAGCGGCACCCTGCTAAAAAAGGAGATCACCTATGATCATGTAGGCTTACAGCCCGATCAGACGGTGGAGATCATTGCAAATTTGCTCAATACTTTGTTTCAGGGATATGGCATAACAACCTCCGACATAGAGGGTATTGGAGTTGGCCTTGCAGGACATATCCTCTACAAAGAGGGTCTGGTCATTACTACCAGCAACTTTACCCATACCATGAAGAATTATCCGCTAATAGAAAAACTTGGTTACTACTTCCCAGACACACGCATTCTATTGGATAATGATGCAAATGTTCAGGCTCTCGGAGAATCACTGTATGGAGCCGGTAAAGGGTATGAGACGATGGTTTTTATGACCGTCAGTACCGGGGTCGGAGCAGGTATTGTCTTGAATGGAAAACTTCTTCGCGGCAGAAGCGGTACCGCCGGGGAGATCGGGCACAGTATAGTGGATTATGATTCAGATATGCAGTGTACGTGTGGAAATTTCGGCTGTTCAATGGCTTTATCCTCCGGTCTGTTCCTTCCAGAGCTGTACAGAAGAAAACTTAGGAAGGGAATGGTCAGCCCCTGCGGACTAGCTGAATCCCAAACTGACAATCTCAACGGCAGGCTGCTGGAAGCTCTTATACTTAAAAGGGACCTGATAGCGAAAGAAATAATGAATGATTCCGCTGACATCGTGGGAACCAGCATATTCAATATTTTCCAGTTATTGAATCCTGAATGTATTGTCCTGGGCGGAGGAATGATGAAGCTTGGAAAAGAGTATTTTGACCGAATAAGGAAGAGATTTACTTTCCTTGCAAAAGATATGATGATAGAAGAATTGCACCTCAAATTATCAGAGATTGGTGCTGATGCCGGACTGGTTGGATCAGCTGCATTATTGTTGGAGTAGAAAATGACAAAACGTTTAGATAAAATACTTAGTATTCTTTCAAGTGATCGCAAGGCATCTGTTGCTGAACTCACCAAAAAATTGAGAGTCTCACCTGCTACAATCCGTCAGGATCTGACTGTCCTTGAAAAAGAAGGTTTTTTAAAAAGAGTTCATGGTGGAGCTGTTCTTAATGAGAGTGATGATATATCACATAGAATGGCTATTAACTATGGTATCAAGGTAAAAATAGCTAAAAGGGCTGCTGAATTTGTGGAAGAAGGAGATACCATTTTTGTGGAATCCGGTTCGACAAACGCCTTGTTTGTAAAAGAGATTTCAGGTATTAAAGATATTTCAATCATCACCTCAAATGCTTTCATTGCCCGGAGCGTTGATCAGGTTAAAGGATGCTCGGTGATATTAATCGGAGGTGTTTTTCAGCAAGAAAGCGAAGGGGTTGTTGGAAACCTTGCAAAAACCTGTATTGACAATCTAAATTTCAGTAAAGTCTTTTTGGGGATCGACGGCTTCACTATGGATACAGGATTTACCGGACGTGATATGATGAGGGCGGATATAGCCGAAAAAATCATAGAACGGGGAAAAGAAATTTTCATTCTGACCGATTCTACTAAATTCGGCCGGATTAATCTTTCCCGATATTGCAATCTTGAAGATGTGGACTGCATTATCACAGACTCCGCAATCCCTGACACCTACAAAGAAGAAATTATGAAGGTAGTAGACTTGATAGTTGTCTAGTCAGCTTATTCCAGAAACGGAGGTACTCCGACAACCGATGATGCAGTTGCTAAGACAACTGCCAAGAACAAAGCGGTACGGTTTGTTCCAGGAACAGAGATACTCCGACAACCGATTTCTCTTTTACCAGCCTCCGTCTCCCTAATACTCGTACTTAAATCTCACATAGTAATTATCCATCAAATTCCCGCGTGCCAGGGATCTCTCAGAAGGATTCCCTGTCTTAACATCTGCCCCAACAGCAATATTTAAACCGTCAGATATAGTAAAAGCAATTCGCGGGGCCAGATATACATCGGGATGAAGATAGCCTGCATTCAGAACAACAGAGAGCTTGTCGTGAAAGAAACTGTTCTGAAAATGGGCAATGGCAAATACAATATGTTCGACTGGTTGGTTAAAGTAGTCGTTAAATTCATCAATCAAAACGGCACCAATAGTATTGGAGTAAAGCAGCTCACTCTTGTTAAAATTAATTACATACTGATAGATAATGTTTATCTGAGCCAATGTACCGCCCCAAATAGTACCGGTAAACTGTGTATTTAAGGTTATATCAGAATTCTTGATACCTATCTTGGTTCCGGCAAAATCCTCCGTCAGGTTGAAAGCAACCTCTTCCACAAATGCAATACCATTAAAACTGGTACTGTAAGCTCCACCAAATGTATGATTCCTCGAGTACATTGTTGTAATATCACCAGTAAGTGTTGAGGAGCTATCGTCCAAACCTGTTATATCAAAATTAGGAGTTTGCTCGGTATAATATGCATAGTTCAGCTGAAGATCAAAATCGGAAGAGATATGGTTGTAGGATAAAAATATGGAGTGAGCATTACTCAGTAGATAGGGTTCTGCCTCGAAATTAATATTTACATCTATATCTGTTGCAACTAAATTGATCGGGTCGGTAGGTTCGAAATCAGGACGGGGAAAAGGAACATACACCAGTTGTATGGAGTCATCAAAATTTGGGTAGTACTTTATTTGGATAAGTGCATCAGCCCTCTTCCCATCATAGGGGTCATCCAGACTCAATTTAAATGCATATTCACCATTCACATTATTTAACGGACTAAAAACATCGGCCATTCCTGGAGAGACTATTTTCTGCCCTACAAAAAGATCAAAATTGTCTAATGGTAAAAACAGATAGGCCTCTCTCAGAATATTTTCCGGTTCAATGAAATTTGGATCTCCCAGAAAATCATAATAGAGATTGGCTGAAATCTTATAATCAATTGCATAATCAAAAAGAGAACCGGATAAAACCGGTTGATAGTAGAGGCGGCCTCTAATATTTTCATAATCTGTTGAAGATTCAATATCCCCATAGTAATCGGCAAATAAGATGCCCTGAAACTCCAGAGCAAAAAGAGATGTGGAGATAAAGAGAACTACTATGAGTAAACTTAATTTTTTTACTGTTTTTTTCATAACAACCTACCTGTATTGGAGATATCTGGTAGTAAAATAACGATCAGGAATAGTATCAGTACTGATATTAGTCATCTCCAAAATTGACTTATGACCAGTCTGTACATTCTCCATCACTATAACCGTGGGATAGATGTATTGCCCAAGAATGACAGAATCTTTGACACGGTACTCTTTTACCAGCTCTCCGGCTAAATCATAATAGTCTCTTCCAAACATGATAAAATCATCTTTGCGATAATAGTTGACCATGTGACTGAGCTTCAAATTCTGCCGCTGCTTCAGAGTTTTTCCATACTCATCAACCACATAGCAGGGTGTGCCGTCGACTACCTTTTCACCAAGAAAGTCCTGATTAAAATCGGCTCTGGCTTTGGGAATAAAATCACTATAGGAAAAATCACTACCCATAAAATAACCGCCGCCCGATGTTGCAAGTGCTATTCTTTTAACCCTTTTAACCGCAGGAAGATACATCCACATAACATTCTCATCACCATTTAAAAATGAGTTAACAAGAATACCGGTATTCCTGACTGATGGTGGATAATCAAAAAGAAATAACCGGCTAACCTGATTCTCATTAATCGTTTTTTGATAGGCATCAGCTTTTATCTCCCGCTCTTCTCCTTTCGCAGAGATAAGTTTAACTGAAAGTGAAGCGATAAGATTAGGAATAAATGCAGTAATCTCGTACCCATCAAGAATCTCTTTTAAGGTAATATCCTGCGCAGTAAGGCTGAAACTGAAAATAAACAAAATTAAAACAACTATAAAAAATCTTTTCATACTAAATCCTTTTTGTATGATTTTTCCCTTTTAAGTTTATTGGGAAGAATTATTATCGGTAAAAGATATACGCTAAGGAAAAATGAGACTAATAATGAAGAAAAAAGCAGCAGTCCCAGGGTTCTGGCTCCCTTGAACGAAGAGAGAAACAGTACAGAAAATGAGAAAATCGAGGTGAGAAAACTCAGGAAGATAGGTTTGCCGCTGTAGTTGATAATAAAGGCGAATCCTTCCTCTACTGATGTCAGATTTGTGAGTGAATCGATGGCTCCCAACGTATGGATACTGTAATCGATAACCAATCCAATAATAATTGCCACAAAAATTATACTGAAAGCATCTATACTGATTCCGGCCAGACTTATAAGTCCAAAGGAAAATATCATACTGATAACACCTGGTATCAGACTTAATAACGCCAATCTCATCTTTTTGTAGAAAATAAGCACCATGATAAAAATCAGAAAACTACCAATAAGAAATGAAAATATCCAATTTCTCTTAAGAGACCGCTCTTCATCCTTAAGTTCACTAACCATTCCGTGAACTGTTATTTCCCACTCTTCAGGAAGCATTGTCTCAACCTGATCAATCAAACTATAAAATTCTGTCAAAGAGTCTACATTCTGATAATAGAGCAGTCCTTTTACAGAAAAAACCTGATAGGTGGCATTAAGTAAAGATTCATATTCCAAAGGATCAACACTGGAAGAGTAATAAAGCAGATACTGTTCGACAATGAAGGATCCCATCATATCACTTTTTAACAACAGATCACTGTCACCCTCAAAATAGTAACTTAATTGTTTAAGAATGGTTAACAGAGAATAGGAATAACCTACGACTTCACTACTATCCAACAGCGTATGTATTTCATCCAGGGCAAACAGTGCTTCGGTAGTTAAAATTACCCCCTCTTCCCCAGTATCTATCTCAATAAAAAAGGGAAGAGTTCCGTAAAATTCCTCATTAATGATCTTGTCCGCTCTCTTTATAGTACTCTCTGACGGCAGCTGTTCAATAGGATATGGTTCAATTCTAAGATTTGGCAAAAGGGAAAGTCCCCACCCTACTACAATCAGTAAAAGTATATAGATGATTTTCCGCCTCTTCACAATAAGAGAAAAAAATCGAACCTGCAGCCTATGAAACCGTGGAAGGATGTCACGGGAGGGAAACTTAAACTTCAAATAAGGCAACCAGAGAAATACTCCCAGGTACGTTAATACCACGCTTGCCGATATAAGACTGCCAAGAAGAAGATGACCGGATCCATTGATAAACAGTAATGAAAGAAACCCGGTAAGAGTTGAAATTGCAGTCAAAGAGAGGGGGAAAAGCAGCCTTCTTCTCACATAAAACACATCACGACTTCCGGGAGCGTAAAATAGGTGATACATGTAGTGAATGATATAGTCACTCAATAATCCGAGGCTAAAAACCGGAACAAGCAGAAGCATCGGAGAATCTTCCACTCCCATAAAACGAACAAAACTGTATGAGGCAAAAACTGCTACAAGAATAAGTGCCCATGCAGTCACAATTGCTTTTATATTCCTAAAACTAAGGAATACCACCATTATCATAATGAGCAGCAGCGGCATAAAGACTAAGATATCAGCGGTAAGCAGTATTTCTGTCTTAGCTACAATGGGGGATTTACCGGTATATTCAAAAACAATATCAGCATATGTATCCCGTATCTCCATCAGTGCATTGTCCATCTCGGATGGAGAGACTTTATACCCAAAGTAGATATAAAACAGGAGTGAGTCCATTGAGGTATTAATATAGGGTTTCAGCTCAGGGTGCTCACCTATTGCCTGCGGCAGCATCTCGAAAAAAGCTGTGGTTCTTTCAGACTTTTCAGGAATAATGGAACTTATATATATTTCATACTCATCAGCCCGGACAGTAGTTGCATTCAGAATTGAATCTACCTGAGTTACGCCATTAATAGTAATAAAATCCTGGTGCAGCTGCTCAAGAAGATCTATTGTCTCTTCAGAAAACAGAGATATCCCACTGCTATCCAGATCGATCGTAGCAATTACCACATTCCTCTGGGGTATCAACAGCTGACTATCTGCCTCCTGGTAGGGTTTTACCACATTATCATTGCCTGAGGGCACCAGAAAAAAAGCAGCCAGAGCAAGTATTAGTACTATAGAAACAAATAAAGCTTTCTTCATGTTTTTATCCAAAATTGGGCATACAACTTTTAGCCGTTTATCATCACTACTTCATGCATTATTATAGATACAATATAACAACAAAAAAGTACCAAAGATATAGATTCATACTGTATAAAAACACAAGATCAATCAAGTACCTATTCATTAGACGGTAGGTAAGCCTTAAAAAGTGTATCTACCAGTAATTGTTTTATAATGATTATAAACTGACCTAAAGCCGGGGGGAATAGGAATCTGATTTCAGTCGATAGCTCGTAAGTACTTATAGACAGGAGTACTTTTTATTGATGATTTCTCTCTCTTTTACAAAAATCTCCTGTACGTACACGTCCGGAGGTATCCATTGAGCAAACGAGTTCACATGATCCGAAACAGAAGTGGCATCTGAGGCATTATCAGGTTGCGGGTATTGATAAGGAGGTGGTACGTAGGGCTACCAGGAAGCTCTATACGAGAAGGCGGTTTGTGACACATGTATGGGAAGAGTTGCGTTGGTATTATAAGGTATTGTGGTGTCGGTTACTGCAGAATCCTGAGGTGGCCTCAAGTCAGTATGTACCGCAGTTTTTTACCTCTTTCTGAGTGAGGGCTTGCTGTATACCTGCTGTAATTCCCACCAGCTTCCGATCAGTTTATAATAATACTAAGATATGGCAGAATATATTGCTTCTAATGCCGCCTTATAATCTGTCTCATCAACACCTATTACACAGGTAATTAATGAACCACCATAATTCAGATAGCGTGCAGCAATTCCTGACGCAGATACTGCTGAACTAACTTTTGCAATAATTCCTTTTGAGTCATAAAGTCCTTCTCCCACAACTCCAATCATAGCAATTCTGGCATCTGATGAAATCTCATCAGGTTCTAACTCTGTAAGAATTCTTGTAAGAATTTCTTCTTTATGACCAGCTAGTGAGGAGTTGATAAATAAGGAAATTGAGTCAAATCCAACTGAGGAAAATTCAGGGGTTATTCCATAAACTTTTAAGATTGTATTAATTTTGAGAATAAAATTAGGACTTTTTTGTAAAAAAAGTTTTTTCACAAAAAGTCTGGTATAACCTATTTTCCCGGATACCCCGATAATTGGCTGGGATTGATCATCCCTGTGTGGAACTATTCTTGTTCCAGGATCTCCTGGTCTGTTAGTATTTTTAATATTTATCGGTATTGCAGCATCCCTGACAGGTGCTATTGCTTCCTCATGAAAAACTGCAGCTCCTATAGACGCAAGTTCGCGCGCCTCTTCATAGGTTATTTCAGAAATTGTTTTTGGATTATGTACAATTCTGGGATCTGCCATAAGAATTCCTGATACATCAGTCCAGTTCTCATAGAGTTCCGCCTTGCAGGCCCTTGATGCAATGGCACCGGTTATATCAGATCCGCCGCGTGTAAAAGTCTTAACAGATCCATCTTTTGCAGAACCGTAAAATCCGGGAATAATATAGTTCGAATTTCCGGATAATTTTTCTGACATTAAATCATAAGAGATAGGGTCAACACTGCCGTCATCGGCAATTATAATGAGTCCTTCAGTATCAAGAAACTCCCGCCCCATGTATTCCGCCAGAATCTTTGCACATAGATATTCCCCACGGGAGGCAGCATAATCAGCAGATTCCCCCTGGCTGATATTGTTTTCAATTTGATCAAGCTCATCAGCAAGATTGGATAAATGTATACCTAATTCCTGCCCAATTTCCATATATCTTTTTCGAATAGTATTAAAAGATTCTGAGAAACTTCTCCCTGCAGATGCTTCCGCATGACAGGTATAGAGCATATCGGTTATTTTTATATCGTCAGAATGCCTTTTTCCAGGCGCTGAAACAACAGTTATCTTCCTTCCGGTATCTGATACCAGAATAGCTTCTACTTTCTTTATCTGAGCGGTATCAGCGAGAGAGCTGCCGCCAAATTTACATACAGTCATGAATATCTCCCTAAAACAAACTTTCCAATATAAAATTAAAAACCGATCAACCGATCACTGGATGCGATTGAATGGTATTCTAGACTGTACACCCATAATTTTCAATACAGTCAGGAAATATCAACTGATTTTTTAATACATTAATCCTTCTGCAGCAGACTAGTGAAAGTTCAGCCGTTCAACAGTAAATCACTCAGCACTATTTTGGGAACATGATGAGTGTCATCTTCATCCCGATAATAGCGGGTATCCATACCAGCAGCAATCTGATCAATAACTACTTTCTCTGATGGAATACCCAGAGCAACAACAAGTGATATGCCATACTGCTGATCAATCTCCAGAAATTTGCGTAGTTTTTCTCTCTGTATCGATCCGAACATACATCCGCCCAGACCTCTTTCAGCAGCACCAAGAAGAATCGCATGTGCCGCAATTCCCGGATCAGGTTGGGGATTCTTAGTTATATGTGAATCATACACTATGATAATAAAAGCTGATGGTCGTTCTCCCTCTTCTGGTCCATCCCACTCTTTCAGTGCTCCTGCCCATCCGAGCAAACCAGTAATGGTATTGCATCTTTCTCTATCGTTCACAAGACAGAACCTAAGGGGCTGCATATTTGCTGATGAGGGGGAAAGTCCTGCAAGTTCAACCAGTTCCAAAAGAGTATTTCCGCTTACCTCTCCTGATTCATCAAATCTTCTGATTGTCCTGCATTTTTTCATTAAATCATAAAAATCCATACATATTCCCCTAAGCATAAAATAAGATTTATATAAATTGATGCCTAACATAATAGTAGCATCAGGCAACAGGTTGTGCAATCAAATATAGTTATAAACCATCTATAGTAAAGTGTTACTAAGTTTTTAGATTACATTCACCCTCCTCTTGCCTTCGATGGCCACTTCCGGTAATCTCTCCTTATGAAAGGACAAGAATACACATATACTAAAGAGGAGCTGGAAAAGCGCATCTCCTATTACTCTGAACTCATAACTACCGAACGGCTGCAGAAAATGAAAAATGTTCTGCAAAACAGAACCCGATATATATCTGTTGCACTTGAAAATATTTATCAACCACACAATGCTAGCGCAGTATTGAGAAGCTGTGATGCCTTTGGAATTCAAGATGTTCATATAATTGAGAACAGTAATAAATTTTCTTCAAATCCTGCTGTCGACATGGGTACAAGCCAATGGTTAACCCTTCAGCGATATAGAAATAAAGAAAATAATAGTGTTCAGGCTATTGAGGCTTTTAAAGATCAGGGATACAGAGTCGTTGCAACAAGTCCTCATAGTGATGATATAAATCTCGATGAATTTGATTTATCAAAAGGCAAAGCTGTATTTTTATTTGGAACTGAGCTGGACGGATTGACTCCGGAAGCTTTATCTGCAGCAGATGAATATGTAAAAATACCTATGTATGGTTTTGTGGAAAGCTTTAATATTTCTGTTTGTGCTGCACTCACCTTACATCACCTTGTTCTGAATTTACATGAATCAAAGCTGAATTGGCATCTTTCTGAACAGGATCAGATGACTCTTCTGCACAAATGGTTAAGAAACAATATAAAAAAACCTGAACTGCATGAGAAAATTCTTGGATTATCTGATTAACTATCAGGCTCCCTTAAACCCTCTTATAATGAATTCTCATGACATTCTCACGTTAATAAGGTAGAATTAACAATATGATGGGTACAGGGCTGTATGATACACTGCCCTGTACGCTCATTGAAACTAACATCTAACAGAAGTTTTCGATTTGTATATATCTATATAATATATATGTTTACATATACTCTAATCGAAAACTTCAAATCCATGGATTCATGGATCAAGACAAATCTTAATAAATATCCAGTTTTTGAGATTGTCTCAGGAGTCACACTATGAAAGATTCAAAAAAAGCAATCTGGGCATGGTCATTTTATGATTGGGCAAACAGCGCATTTGCTACAACAGTAATGGCCGGTTTTTTTCCAGTTTTCTTCAAATCCTACTGGTCTACCGGTGCCACTGTTCAACAAAGTACGTTTTATTTGGGAATGGCAAATTCAATAGCCTCAATTATCGTAGCTGCTCTTGCGCCTGTTCTTGGTGCTATTGCTGACAGGGGAAGTATGAAGAAAAAACTTCTGATTTTCTTCGCCTTTATTGGCTGTATCATGACCGGATCACTCTGGTTTGTCAGAGCTGGATATTGGCAGCTTGCCATACTTTTCTATATAACCGGAACCGTCGGGTTTTCCGGTGCAAACATTTTCTACGACTCACTGCTTCCCGGTGTAGCTTCTGAAAAAAAGGTCGACTATGCATCTTCACTGGGTTTTGGACTTGGATATATTGGCGGAGGGCTGTTATTTCTCATTAATGTAGCAATGTATCTTAACCCCGGTTTATTTGGAATTGCAGACGATATCACCGCTATCAGAATAGCTTTCCTCACTGTAGCAATATGGTGGGCAGTTTTTTCTATCCCTATCATACTATTTGTGAAGGAGCCGGATAAAGATAAAGGTGTACCCCTGGGAAAAGCCATATCATCGGGATTCAAACAGTTGGGTGATACATTCCGCCAACTCAAATATTTGAAAGTTGTCAGTTTATTTCTTTTTGCCTATTGGTTTTATATTGATGGTGTTGATACGATTATAAGAATGGCAGTAGACTATGGGGCCTCACTTGGTTTTCCATCTCAATCACTCATTATTGCACTTCTGATAGTTCAATTTGTCGCTTTTCCCGCTACTCTTCTCTACAATCTACTCAGCAAAAAAACGGGAATTAAAAGGGCATTATTAATTGCCATAGCAGCTTATTCCATTATTACAGTACTTGGCTACTTTATGAAAACTACAACACATTTCTATATTCTTGCTGTTTCGATAGGATTGTTTCAGGGCGGTATTCAGGCATTAAGCAGAAGTTACTACTCGCGGCTTATTCCGGAAAAACAGGCAGCCGAGTTTTATGGATTCTTCAATATGCTTGGAAAATTCGCAGCTGTAATCGGTCCGGCCCTTATGGGAATAGTGACCCTGGTCTCAGGCAGCAACAGACTCGGTATCTTATCAATACTAATCCTTTTTATCGCAGGGGCGATATTGCTGATTAAAGTTAATGAACAAAAAGGCCGTGAGATGCTTGATAAATACAATGAAAAAATTGCAGCTGAAATAAATACACAGTAATAAGAACTTTTTAAGGATTTTTTTATATGAATCCACTGCAAGAAGTAAGGTTTTTTCAAAGGCAAGGAAGAACAAGCACAGAAAACGGAGTGTGCTTCACGCGCATGAGTATTTCGAGCAATTTTCTGACGCAGTATTTGTATAAAGATTCCTTTTTACAGAGGATTCATATATGGCAGATATAATTTCCCGCTTTATCCCGGTCTTTCTCATAATTGCAGTAGGTGTTTTTTTCAGATTCAAAGGTATTCTTTCCGATGAAATTGTAGGCGGATTAAAAAAGCTGATCATAAATCTCGGATTACCAGCGGTGTTTTTCCTCTCTTTTCTCACAATGGAATTGAAAAGCAGCTATATCATGTTTTTCATAAGTACATTCTTAATTTGTCTCCTTCTGTTTTTCATCGGTATTCTTTTTCAGAAATTCAAATCATTTAAGGTTCCACTGTTACCTTTCTTCTTTACCGGATTTGAATTTGGGATGGTAGGTGTTGCACTTTTCTCTAGTATTTTTGGTCTGGAAAATCTGCATTACATCCTGCTGATTGGTCTTGGACATGAGTTTTTCATCTGGTTTGTTTATGCACCTCTCCTGGAGGCCCAAAATCATGGGAAGGTGCAGATTAAAAAAATTCTTAAATCTTTTATCTCCTCACCAATTATAATTGGTATTTTATCTGCTCTTTTTCTTAACCTTACCGGAATATATCAGGAAATCGGAAACTTCTTTGTTGTTACCGGAGTAATTTCTGCAATGGATGTTGTTAGCAAACTAACTACGCCCCTTATTTTACTTGCAATTGGATTTCAGTTAAAACTAACAGCGATGCAATGGAAATTATCAATTAAAGTTCTTATCAGCAGACTGGTACTATCAATACTCTCCGGGCTGTTTTTTTATTTTATATCAAACCTGTTAATTATGGAAATGAACAGAATGATGCTTTATGCCTTCATTACCTTCTTTCTGCTGCCGCCGCCGTTCATTATCCCTGTCTTCCTTGGGAATGAACTGAAAAAAGAGTCTATGTTCTATAGCAATTTGTTAGTTCTTTACACAATAGTGACACTGATTCTTTATGCGGTGATAATGCTGATATTAGGCATCTGACGAGAATGGACGAGAGTACTCGTCTTCGTCTTTGCATTTGCAAGCAAATGCGGCCTTCTTACTCAAACTTCCAGTCCAGTAATTACGAAGATCAGTAATCTGATCCAATTACCAAAAACAAGTACCCTAATCCGCAATTGCATAAGCAATTGCCAAGGTGAGTACCCTCACCGGTTCACTCCCATTCAACAGTCCCTGGTGGTTTAGAGGTTATATCATACAGTACCCGGTTTACCCGCTGCACCTCATTACAAATACGGTTTGAAGCTGATTGAAGAACTTCCGGTGGAAATCGATACCAGTCAGCAGTCATCGCATCTTCACTTGTTACCGCCCGAAGAGAACAAACTTCCTCGTAAGTTCTTTCATCACCCTGAACGCCTACGCTCTTAACAGGTAAAAGGCAAGAAAGTGCCTGCCAAATATCACCATACAGCCCTGCTTTTCTAATCTCTTCAATAAATATTGCATCTACGTCACGCAGCGTATCCAACCGATCCTTTGTAATCTCTCCAATACAGCGTATTCCCAAACCGGGACCAGGAAATGGATGTCTATAGACTACTTCATCAGGCAGACCCAGTTCCTTCCCGAGAAGGCGAACTTCATCCTTAAAAAGCTCTTTAAGCGGTTCTATAAGTTCGAACCTGAGGTTATCAGGGAGACCTCCTACATTATGATGACTTTTTATAGTTGCCGAAGGTCCTCCTGTTGCTGAAATACTCTCGATAACATCCGGGTACAGTGTGCCCTGAGCAAGGAAGTCAACTTCACCTACAGCCCTTGCCTCTTTCTCAAATACATCAATAAAAATCTTTCCAATAATTTTCCGTTTTTGTTCAGGTTCTGAAATGCCTTTCAGTGCATCAAGAAATAGGTCCTCAGCCTCAGAGTACTGCAGACGTATATGAAAATTATCACGGAATACCTGCAGTACGAGATCTGCTTCACCCTTTCGCAGTAATCCATTGTTTACAAAAACACATACTAACTGATCACCAATTGCTTTATGTATAAGGGCAGCGGCCACGCTGGAATCCACTCCCCCGGAAAGCCCGCAAAGAACGATTTTATCCCCAACCTGATTTTTTATATCCTGCACTGCCTGATCAACAAATGATCCCATATCCCAATCAGAAGTACATCCACAAATTGAGTGAACAAAATTCCGAATTAACAGGCTTCCCTGTTCTGTATGAACAACTTCAGGATGAAACTGCACCCCATAGAGGTCATCTCTGCTGTTTTCTACTACTGCAGCCGAACAATTTTCAGTTTCTGCGGTAATCATAAAACCTTCAGGAATAGTATGAACTGAATCACCATGACTCATCCAAACCTGCGAATCTTCATTCATTCCTTCAAGCAGAGAAGATGCATTCTGTATTGAGAGCTTTGCAAATCCGTACTCACGCTTATCCGGACGTAAAACTGTTCCACCCTTCATAACCGTAACAACCTGCAATCCATAACAAATTCCTAAAATGGGAACTCCCAGAGAAAATATCTCCGGGTCAGGTCTTGGGGATCCTTGAGACGTAACACTGGCAGGGCCACCGCTAAATATTATTCCTTTGGGGTTTAATGCCCGAATTTCTTCAGCAGGCACATTAAAAGGAAGTATCCTGCTATACACCTTTGTCTCACGTACACGGCGTGCAATCAACTGACTGTATTGGGCTCCAAAATCTAGAACTATAATTAGTTGTTCATGTGGTATCATCTGTTTTTCCCTCTTTCTGTCGTTTAGCGAGTGAGGCAATTTCAAAAATCTAAGAACAAAACAAGTTTTGTTCCGATTTTCTGCAAATTGACCTTTTGAAGTTTCCGATAGAATATAGACATAAAAAATCGGAAACTTGAACTACCAGGTCGATTTTTCTAAAACAATTTTAGAAAAACCCTCAACTAATCTGATAATTCAGCGGTTCTTCAGTAATAGTTATATCATGCGGGTGACTTTCAATAATTCCCGACTGGGTTACCTGAATAAATTCAGTTTTTTCCTGTAATTCCTGAATATTCCTGCAACCGCAATAGCCCATTCCTGAACGCAGTCCACCAACTAACTGGTGAATGTAATCTGCAAGAGGTCCCCGGTAAGGAACTCTTCCCTCAATCCCTTCAGGAACAAGTTTGGCCGCATCATCTTCAAACTGCATATAGCGTGATTTGCTGCCTCTCTGCATGGCTTTAACAGAACCCATTCCTCTGTGGACTTTATAACTTCTCCCCATATGGGAAATGACTGCACCAGGACTTTCAGCTGTTCCCGCAAAAAGATTCCCAATCATAACTGAATGTGCACCAGCTGCAATTGCTTTAACAATATCGCCGCTAAATTTAATTCCACCATCAGCAATTACCGGGATACCCGATTTCGATGCCAATTCAACAGTATCCAGAATTGCTGTAAGCTGGGGAACTCCAACACCGGCAACTACCCGGGTAGTACAGATAGAACCAGGACCAACACCAACTTTCAATGCATCTACACCCGCTTTTATAAGTTCGGCTGCTGCATCAGCAGTAACAATATTACCGGCAATAATATCTATATCAGGAAAATGACTTTTAATTATTCTCACTGTTTGGGCTATCATGGTATTGTGACCGTGAGCACTATCAACAACAAGAAGATCAACATCTGCATTAATAAGTGCCTGGGCACGTTCCAGTTCAGATTCTCCTCCTGAACTTAAGGCAGCCCCTACCCTGAGTCTTCCGGTTGAATCCGTACAGCTGTTTGGATAATCTCGTGCTTTTATAATATCCTTAAAGGTTATCAGCCCTACCAAAATTCCCTGTGAGTCTACAATAGGTAATTTCTCAATTCTATACGTATGCAGCAATTTACTGGCTTCTTCCAAACTGGTACCCGGAGCTGCGGTAATAAGATTATCCCTGGTCATAGCTTTTGAGAGCGGCATGGAGAAATCAGTATGGAACCTGAGATCTCTGTTTGTAAGAATTCCAGCTAATTTCCCTGCATCATCAACAACCGGGATACCGGATATATGGTAATGTTCCATTAGATTAACAGCATCCTGAACAGTATTTGTAGGTTTTAATGATATAGGAGCGGTTATAACCCCTGACTGGGAACGTTTTACTTTATCGATTTCATTTGCCTGTTCCAGTATGGTCAAATTTTTATGAACTATACCAATTCCACCCTCACGGGCAAGTGCAACAGCAAGACGTGCCTCTGTGACTGTATCCATCGCAGCGCTTACCAGTGGAATATTAATAGTAATATTTCTGGTAATTATTGATCCCAGGTTTGTATCCCTGGGGACAAAATCAGATTTTGCCGGTACAAGCAAAACATCATCAAATGATAGTCCCTTACGAAATTCTTTCATATTGCTCTCCCTTTAAATATTAAACTGACCGGAAGTCGGTGGTTATCTAATTGATAAACCTATTTAAACAAAAGAATTATTCAAACAAAAAAACTTTTTCATGTTTTTTAGTGAATATTTCTTTGCTAATTTCTTTCTACCCGTAGATTTCCAGCTGGTAGAATCCCACCAACTTCCGGTCAGTTTATTTAAATATAAAAAAAGCACCCCCGGGCAGAGGGCGCCTTTATGTACTACAAAAACATATCCCTAACAGGCGGATATGCTTTAATTACTGTCTTTGTTAGCAGGAAGCCTCCTACCGTACCGACAACACACTGAATTATATTCCCCGGTATCTCTACAGCCGCTGCCCCAAATCCAACAAGCGCAGCTCCGGCCAGGAAGTAGAAGCTCACCATAATTATCAATCCAATAAAACCAGCCAGTAAAATTACCGGAATAGATATCCGATATTTATTCCCGGACTCATTTTCGGCTTCATCGTTCTCAATTCTCTGCTGCATTCTGATAATTGACCTTCTCACAATCAAACCAGCAAAAAAGCCCTGAAGTCTATGAATAAATAAGGAAATTGGTGCCCATTGTGCATATCCTGAAAGAAGATCTGCTATAGCAGTACCCAATCCTGCAGTTATTACTGCGGTGACAGGACCGAATGTAAATGCGGTAAAATATATGGCTACATCACCAAGATTTATATATCCGCGTGTGGGGGCAATAGGGATACGAATTAACAGTGTGAAGACTGCCGTAACCGCAGTAAGTATTGAAATTGATACAATTCGATATGCAGGTGAAACTGATATACCACTGCCTAATCCTGATCTTGATCGCTGTTTCATGTTCTTTCCTTCTAATTATATAGTTATTACACAAGAAAGATCGGTACTATTAATATGAGCGCTATAATAACGGAAAATGTTAAATGGGTAAAGAGCATCCTCCCACCGCGAAGCCGCTGATATGAAGTTCTTCTGATATTACGTCCAAAACCCCTGTGCTCCAGGCTCATAGACATAACGGGTATACTTTTCACTGTTTGAATTAGAACAGATGTAAGAACAGGCACCAATCCTTTAAGACGGGACCATCCCCACATACCGGACTGAAAACTTCCGCGCAGCTTATGCGCTTCGGATACACGATGGTAGGTAGAAGTGATGGACGGGATAAACCTGAATGTCATACTGATAATTAAGGCTGCATTCATAGATAAGCCATACCAGCGCAGAGTCAGAATAACCTGATTAAGTGGTGTTGAACGAAAAAACACAAAAAACACATAGGTAATCCCGATAAATCTGGACAATAATATACAAGTACGCAGTAATCCCAAATCAGTAAGAAGAATCCAATTATTATAGGTAACAAGAACCTCTCCTTCCTTAAAAAAGGGAGGCGTCAGAATCATAATAAGAAGAATGATAGGTATTAGCACTTTCAAAGGAGAAAAGGCATTCCGAAATCCCGCAGCAGGTAATGCCAGGAGAATCATGACTACAGCATAGGAAGCCAGAATTTCAAGCTGCAAGGGAAGAAACATAGCCGCCGTATACGCAATTAACAGAAGTAACTTCGCCCTTGGGTCATAAGTATGAACAAAACTTTTTCCAGGATGATAGGAGGATTCAATCATAAAACCCCTCCTGTGCCCGGCCATCCTGAAATACAACAACCGTATCAGCCAGTTTTTTTGCCAGTCTCAAGTCATGAGTTATAAGAATAAGACTAGCTTCACGTTTCACAAACAAATCAACTATCCGGATATATTCAGACATGAGTATACCTGAATCCGCTTCATCAAAAATACAGCAGGATCTATCCAAAAGATAACAAACCGCTGCTTGAAGACGTTTTCTTGCACCATAACTCATGATTGAAGGAATCTCATTAGGATTCTGAAGTCCAAAAAGTTCTGCGCAGGATATTGCCTGCCTGTATGCGTCATCCTTATCAACTCCAGCCTGTATCAGGCTGTACATGAGTTCTTCTTTTACGGAAGGAAGAAATATCTGATAATCAGGATTCTGAAACAGATAGCCGGTAAACTTCTGCAAAGCTCCGACTGCTGCATGTTTTTGTTTCTCACCATTCTCAGGGAAAAATATCTCCCCATGATCCGGTGTCAGTAAACCACAGAGTAATTTACTTAAGGTGGATTTTCCAGAACCATTTGGTCCATAGAATGCTGTTATCCGTCCGCTATAAATGTCCAGCTTATCAACAAACAAAGTAAAATCAGAATTGCCCTGCGGATAGGTGTAGGAGAGATTCCTCACTGAAAGTAAAGGCTCCTGATTATCAAACACGGAGTGTGAAATATAAGGCATTGAGGGATGCAGTTTTTTATACTCCCAATTATCTCCCAGCAGCTGCAGAACCTGATCCTTACTTCCCTGAAAAATTTGTTTATCATTGATAACACTCCAGGTTGCAACATAAATATCAAAAAGCTCTATATGTTTTGATGCAAGAATTATTATAGTTTTCCCTGATGCTACCGCACGCTGAATAAGCGTTTCACGCCATTGTTCATCCAACTCCTCAAATGTTTCATCCAGCACCCAAACAGAGGGGTTGATTGCACACAATACTGCAAGAAGAACTCTTTTCTTTTCTCCACCTGACAAATTTCCCGGATTTACATTTCGCAGTTCATCAAGATCCCAAAATGCTATCTCCTCTTCCAGCCGCTCATGAATTTTTGGACGATTCATGCCAAGAGACTCCAGAGGAAAAACAATTTCATCCTCAACCAGCGGCATAAGAATTTGCTCATCAGGATCCTGAAATATCATTCCTATATGTTCAAGCAGATCGTAACCTTTTGTCTGGAGAACATCTTCCTTCCCGAGAAACACCTCTCCGGTTATAGTTCCACCGGTAAATGCCGGAACAAGACCAGCCATAATTCGGCCCAATGTAGTTTTACCTGCTTCAGGGCGGCCGTAAACTGCATGAACCATCCCATGCTGAAAAATGGCAGAGGTATTATCAAATAGAATCCGTTTTGTGGATTTGTTATAAATGGGAAAGCTGAATTGTAAGTTTTTGATCGTTACTGCTGTGTTCATACTGTAGGCAAACAGTAAACTGTATTGAAACTTTTGTCTAGATTTTTCTTATAAGCAAATAGAATGAATGATATGAAATATAAACCAAAAAGGCAGACCTGTTTGGCCTGCCCCGGTTGCAATTCCAATCTTTTCTAATTGAACTATTATACTTCGTTTGCAGTTTTCAGAATACATTGCAGGAGAACATTAACACCCCTCTCACAATCTTCATACGGGGTATCCTCAACTTCCACATGACTTCGTCCATTTATACTGGGAACAAATATCATTGCACCTCTTGTTATTTGATTAACTTCACTCATATCATGTCCAGCGCCGGAAATCATTCTACGGGTGCTGTATCCTAAATCTTCAGCAGTCTCAAGAACACGATCACAAAGCACTTTATCAAAAGGAGCATGTTCAACCTTCCAGGTCTCTTCAGTCGTAATTGGGCAGCCCCTTCTTGCAGCAATCACTTCAAATTCACGTTTCATCATTTCCCACGCTTTGATTGCATGGTTATCATCCCATGATCGTATATCAACAGTAAAATGAACACCATCGGATATAATATTACGTGAATTGGGATAATTTTGAATCTCTCCAACTGTAGCCACCATATTTCCCATCTGATGGGCAATCTTATTTACAATTATATTCATCTCTGAAAAAGCTAAAAGAGCATCATTTCTTCCAATCATAGGAGTGGGACCAACTTGATTTGCTGTTCCTTTAAGATTGATATCATACCAATGCAGGCAAAGAATCCCTTTCGGAGCACCAATCTGGAGTTTTTCTCTATACAGCTCAGGTCCCTGTTCTATGTGCAGCTCATAAGCAGCCTCAATATTCCATCTCTTGTGGTCAGCAGGAAAATCCCCTTTATAGCCTATTCTTTCAAGTTCTTCACCAAAACGGGTTCCCCCATCACGGTCCAACCTGCTGTAAGCCCACTCTTTTGTAATATTTCCAACCCAAACACCGGAACCCATGCATGCAGGAGAAAACCATCCCCCCTCTTCATTTGTCCAGTTAGCTACAATAAAATCGCGTTCCAGCTCAATATTATTTTCAACAAGAATCCGAAGCACCTCTATTCCACCAATTACTCCCAGAATCCCATCAAATCTTCCACCAGGTTTTTGAGTATCAAAATGTGATCCGGTTAAAACTGCACCCAGGTCCCTGTTTTTTCCAGGTTTTACTGCGAACATATTTCCCATCTCATCAATGGTTACTTCACAACCACACTCTGCAAACCACTTCATCAGTAACTCGCGGCCAATTTTATCTTCATCGGTCACAGCACATCGCTCAAGACCACCGTTAGCAGTAGCCCCTATTTTAGCGGAGGCCTCGATTGCCCCGATTAGTCTCTTTCCATTTACTCTAAAATCTTTAAGCTCCATTTTCAGCTCCTTTCAGTATATTTTGCGACACTTGTAGTATTAGTCGCTCTTACAAAAATATAAAGAACAAATATAATATTTGTTCTTTTTTTGTAAGAGCCTCACTTATAGTATCAGGATACAGATTATTATTACAGTAAAAAATTAACAACTAAGTACACATATCTTAGGTATTTGTACTGCAAATATTTAGATGTGTAATCTCACCTAAGTATATTTGGTTCCTGATTCTAGCCCTGTTTTATTATTGAGAATACTCTTTCAGGAAGTTCCTTTAGCTCAGCATCGCTCAATTCTGCTGTATCAATAGGTTCATGAATAATCAGTTCCAGTTCCTGTCTTTTAATTCGTGTCTTTGATTCAAGAAGCAATGAAGTATTATTGATAGTCAATGGTAAAATTATTGCTTTTGCCCTCGTGGCTAATTTAATACTACCGGATTTAAATGTACCAAAAGATTCTGTTTTGCTCCGGGTTCCTTCCGGAAATATTAATTGGGGATGACCGGCTTTTATTGCGCGTACCCCATCAAGGATTGCCTTAATCTGGGATCTCAGATCACTCCGGTCTATATACACACAACCCAGGATATCCATCCAGGTTCTAAGAATAGGTACTTTATGCAACTCTTTTTTAGCAATAAACCCCAAGGGAACCGGCAGATACCCTACTACAAGCGGTATGTCCACTAAACTCTTGTGGTTAGATACAAAACAAAGACGTTTCTCTTCTTTTGGAATATGATCCAACCCTTTAATAGTTACATAGCCCCCCAGGGAGATTACGATACCCCTTGATAATGCTTCTCCATTGAACCGTATGTAGCGTTCAGCAATTTTTTTCAAACCAATAGTCCGGAGGAGAGTCCCGGGTATTATTCCAAGGATCATTGAAAAAAGAAAATGTATGCAAACATATAAAGTAGCTAAAATTAAATGTAGTTTAATCATCTATAAAACACCTCCTCCCAAACGCATCCTTAAATAAGATTCTTTTTATAGAGTCGTGCATAATCACCCTCAATTTGCATAAGCTCATCATGAGTTCCGTCCTCAACTATTTCTCCGTGTAAGAGTACACATATTCTATCTGCATTTCGCACAGTTGTTAAACGATGTGCAATAATAATTGAGGTTCTGTTTTTTGCAAGAGTATCAAATGCATCCTGAATAAGTTTTTCAGATTCTGAATCCAGGGAAGATGTTGCTTCATCAAATATCAGGATTTCAGGATTCTTTAGAAATACCCTTGCAATCGATATTCGCTGCTTCTGCCCCCCCGATAGCTTCACTCCCCTTTCACCCACTTCAGTATCAAATCCATTAGGCAGTGACATAATAAAATCATAGATATTTGCAGCTGCAGCCGCCTCCTCAACTTCCAGATCAGTTGCAAGTGGATTTCCATAGAGAATGTTTTCCCTTATAGTTGCATCAAACAGAAAAACATTCTGTTGTACGATCCCTATATGCTTTCGTAGAGATCTTTGGGAAACTTGCTGTATATTCTGTCCATCAATAAGTATGGAACCCTCTTGTGGTTCATAAAATCGTGGAAGAAGGGAGACTAATGTCGATTTCCCAGCACCTGATTCACCCACCAGAGCAGTTTTTTTGCCCGGATCAATTGCTATATCTATATTTTTTAAAATATAACCGGTTTCATCATAATATTTAAACGATACATTCTGTAGTGTAATTTCCCCATTTGCAAGCACCATTTCTCTGGCACCGGAGCGATCCTGAATATCAGGAATTATTTGCAATATTTCAATAAACCGTTCAAAGGCAGCAGTTCCCTGCTGTAACTGCTCGGTAAAATTGATCAGGCGATCAATTGGCGGTAGTACAATCCCAACATAAAGGATAAATGCAACCAGATCATAGACCTGAATTAACCCGCGGTAAATAAGGATTGAGCCTCCTGCCACTACCGTAAAATAATAGATTTCACGAAAAAACTGCATTCCTGAATGATATCGTGCCATTACTGTGTACATTTTCTCTTTTGCGTGTTGGAATCGGGTATTTACAATCTCAAATTTCTCTTCCTCAACTTGTTCATTACTGAAAGATTTAACTTCACGTATACCTTGAACTGAGTTTTCAACGGTAGAGTTAATATCTGCAATTTTTTCACGAACATGCCTAAACCCTTTTTTCATTTTTCTTCCAAGGCTTAGCCCCCAAAGCATCATGAAAGGGATTGGTATAAGTGAAACCAAAGCAAGCGGCACACTGAACATAAACATAAAACTATATGCAGTAATTAGAATAACGATAGATATTAGTAAGTCTTCCGGTGCATGATGTGCTATTTCAGCAATCATATTCAGATCGTTAGTAATTCTGGACATAATATGCCCGGTCTTTACATTATCATAATAGGAAAATGAGAGTTTCTGAAGGTGACTGAAAAGATCACTTCTCATATCAGCTTCCATCCTGACACCTAGATTATGCCCCCATCGGACTCGAATGTATGTTGCTATAGTTTTAAAAACGTAGACAGCCAGCATGAGGCAGAATACAATCAACATCATGCGTGTATTGGACTCTGGTATATATGTTTTAAGTAATTCCCGTGTCAGAGACGGGGAAACGACGGCTAGCAGTGATGCTGCTATTGCTACTGCCATATCAAGAATAAAGAGAGATAGGTGTGGTCGGTAATAGGATATAAATTTTTTAAGCATTCTTTTTCAACAGCTGCAGAACATTATATTCCATTCTGCAGCTTTATTTCCCAATAAGTATAATTGATTTTACCTTTTTATCTATAACTTTTGTAATAGTTTTGCAAAAAAACCTGCTTTTCCCTTAACACCCTTCTTTTCTTCATTCGTTTTTTGAGTCTTGACCGAATCCACCTCTTTTCCGGCACTGGTGTTTAAAGAAGCTTTTACAGAGGTGCTTGGCTTCTGTCTTCTGGCATGCGTGCTCTTCTTATCAGTTGTATGGGTATGAGAACTATACTGTTTTTTATAGTATTCCATCCTCTCATCAAACGATAAGGATTCAATAGCGTTATAGTCAACAGGTTTATGCCTTTTTTGAGGGTTGTTCGGTTTACCTGATGAGGGGTTGTTTCTTGTATTGCTTCCCGGGCCAATATGTTGAGTCTTTTTCTGCCCATAGCCCTGTTCACGACTAGTATTTGGAACACCTGAACGCTTTTGAGCCTGTACTGAGGGGGTGCGTCTCTCAGGTGTTGATTTTGAGTTACTTCCACTTTGACTACGATTTTCTGTAGAACGGGGTCCTCTTACAGATGATTGGCGTCCACCACCGGAGGTTGTATTGTGATTACGGTTATGATTGTTATTCCGGGGGGCACTGCCGCCGCCTCGTTGTGGATTTCGTGCTTTATTTCGTGAAGCTCCGGCAAAATCAGCATCTTCAACAAGATCCCTAAAGTGCAGCCCGGCACTTTTATCCTTAACACTTTCAAGCTCTTCGTCATCTACCCATGCAACGGGAATTTGCATACTGATAAAATCCTGAATGGCTTCCAGCCCATAAACAAACTGCTCACAAGCCATTGTTATTGCCAAACCACTCTTCCCTGCCCGTGCCGTTCTCCCAATACGGTGAACGTAATTTTCAAAATCCTCAGGAATATCATAATTAATAACCAGCTGGAGATCATCAACATGCAATCCTCTGGCTGCAACATCAGTTGCTACAAGAAACTTAATTTCTCCGGCTTTCATTCTCTCAATTACCTGAAGTCTCTTATTCTGAGGAAGATCTCCCATCAGGAACTGGACATTATATCCATTTATTTTAAGTCTTTTTGCAATCTCAACAACACGGATTTTTGTATTTGTAAAAATAATTGCATTATCAGGATTATACTTTTTAAGGAGAAACAGCAGTAAATCAAACTTCTCATTCTTGCTGACATGATAAAGTTCCTGACGTATCTCTTCAACGGTAATATTTTCTGACTCAATCTCAATCTCTACCGGTTCATGCATAAATTCCCAGGCAAGATTTCGTGCTCTGTTATTTAAAGTAGCACTAAAAAGCATTGTTTGTCGTTCTTTTGCAGGCCGCATTCTGCTCATCATTTGTCGTATATCAGGATAGAATCCCATATCAAACATTCTATCTGCTTCATCAATTACCGCTATATCAAACATTCTGTAATCTATTTTATTGGATTTTTGAAAGTCCAACAGCCTTCCGGGAGTGCCTATAACAATATCAACTCCATCTTTCAGCATCTTTTCCTGTTTTGGGTAACCGACTCCTCCATAAAAACAGCCAATACGAATATCATCCATCCCTATAGATAACAGTTCAGCATCATCCTGGATCTGAACAGCTAATTCTCTGGTTGGAACGATGATTATTGATTTTATACGCTTTTTATCACGGTTTAACGCAAAGGCATTTAGAATAGTCAATAAAAATGCTGCTGTTTTTCCCGATCCGGTTTGGGACTGCACGGCAACATTACTTCCTGTCAATGAGCGTTGAAACACATTTTCCTGTACAGGCATGCACTCTGTATATTGTGCAGCCGTAATTCCTTTCATTACATCTTCTGTAAAATTATATTCTTCAAATTTCATTGGTATACTATACTCATTATGCAAGGAAAAGCCAACAGACGGCTCCACCCTGTTTGTTTAGTGATTTATGCTTCGGTTTACAACCGATATGCTGTAAATGTTGATTGTTTATTGGTTAAGATATTCGTTTATCAAGCCTTTCCATAATAATATGTAACAATCTGGATGTTTCATTGTCGCCAAGTTTTTTAATATCTGATAATACCTGTTTCCGATAAAATTCACTCTTTTCTTCAGCCCTGGATATACCACCTAGTTCAGTTACTCTGCGGACAATTCCGGCTGCCTGTTTTTTATTAATTTTTTTCCGATTCTTCAGAAACTTATCCAACTTCCCATCAGGATCTGCCTCTAGAGCATATATTAAGGGAAGTGTAGCAATCCCGCACCGCAAGTCATTTCCTGAAGGTTTACCTAAGGTTCGTGAATCTCCGACATAATCCAAAATATCATCCTGAATCTGAAAAGTTATGCCAATCCCATAACCAATTCTTCGCAAAAGAAATTGCACTGATTCAGATGCTTTTGCAGCGGCTGCACCAAGATAGAGACTTAGGGAGAAAAGGGAAGCAGTTTTCCCTGCAATCCTCCGCAAATAACGGGTTTCAGAAATTGAAAAATCCCACATTTCACTATCCTGATCAATTTCACTATCACAGAGACGGCAAATAGAATTTTTTACAATATCAGGGTTTATATTCTCAGATTGTCTGGTTAATTGTGAAAAGGCTCGTGTCAATAAATAGTCGCCGGCAATCACAGCTTTTTTAACACCAGCCTGAATTTGAATAGTAGGTTTTCCTCGTCTGGTTGATGATTCATCAATAACATCATCATGTACCAGTGATGCCATATGAAGCATTTCCATCGCCGATGCCATCTGAAAAACCAGTTCGTCTTCCCTGTCTTCAGCGATCCTGATCAATGACGCTATATAGATCATTGCAGGCCGCAGCATCTTTCCACGGTTATCCGCAAGTTCCATGAGAATGGGTCTAATATAGGGACTAGCCGGAAGAACAGCAGCCCGAATCATATTTGTGATTTGCGCTAATGCCTGTTGTATATCCGGTTCGCCCTGCCAGAAACTATTCATATATCTGTATCTTCCAACAAAAAACATAACCACGTTTCGTGTTCTACGTTTCTACTAATTGAGCAGAAGTTTTTGATTAATACTAAAGATTTACAATAGAAGTATATATCTACATTATAATCAAAAACTTCGTAAGGTTAATCCCAAAGGGATTTAGCTCATTTTCTTTTATTCCTGAGTTTACGTGCTACCCGCTGTTTTTTAGTAAACTTCGGTTCACCTGTATACAAGTAGGATTTCTTTGCCAAAGGAGTCTTATTCCATGATTTTTTAATCCATGGCATAACCCAGTAGTCCAGACCCAAAGCGCGCCCAGCGCCTCCCATCATTACCAATGCAACCATCATATACCAGATAATTTCCCTGCTGGCCATTGCACCCATAATCAACATAGCAGACAAACCGATGGAAGCTGCTGCTGCAATGAAAGTAAAAAACCCGCCAAGAAAACATAATCCAAGTATAATTTCCACAAATACGATAACTAACTGGAAAAAATAGGGTGCAGCTGCAACAAATGTCTCAGATATCCAAATATACAGACCTGTTGGTTGCTGCAAAAGCGGTGGTGCAAATTGCGGAACTACAGCCGTGGCTAAAGTTGTTGCTGAAGTTATTGCATCAGCCCCTGCATAGACTGCAGCGCTTGCTGCAGCTGTAGCATCTACAGCAACTGCAGCACCCTGAGCTGCGGCGGCCATCCCGCTTGCTGCCGTGTCAACTACAGACGGTGTTTCAGTAATTGCCTGAGAACTTACAGCAGCTCCCCAATAGACGTGGCTTCCTGCCTTATCTGCCAACCAGCCATCAGAAATTTTCTTTATTCCTTCTATTAGCCACATTACACCAAGAAACATCCGAAGCATTACCATCCAGTATGAAGGCACTTTATATACTGCCAGACCACCTAGCAGTGATCGATTATTTCGTATATCAACAATTTCATGTTTCAGGTATGTCCACCAACCATTTGGACCACAGACGCTCTGATGATAAATCATGTTTACAAAGTGCTTAACAGCAAGAGCAAAAAACCCGGATAAAGAGACTCCCATATTATGAGATACACCATACCGGCCGCCAATTGAGACCATATAGCCGTGAAAGTTTGATTTAAAGGGTTTTACTTCTTGAGTTTTTAATCCCAGAGATTTCTTAATCTGAAAAATAATACCATTTGCTGCTACAGCTGCTGTTTGCTCAGCAGCTTCAACAATCTGTGGGACTGGTCTCTCATCCTCAATAAACCACATGCCGTCTCCGGCAAGAAAAACGTTCTTATAGTCAGGACTCTGCATATACTTGTTAACTTGCTTACGACCGACTTTTCCATCAGCAATAGAAAGCTTTTCACAAAATGATGATCCCTTCACACCACAAGTCCAGACAAGAGTTTTTGTTCTGATTTCAGTTCCATTTTTCAAGGTAAATCCATTTTCGTCTGCTTTCACGATTAATGAATTGACACGAATATCAGCACCTTTTTTCAGGAGATACTTCTCTGCTTTTTTGCGAGGTTTATCTGGAAGCATAGGGAGTATTTTATTAAGGCCTTCAACACAAATCAGAGTTATTTCTTCCCGTTCAACTCCATACTCATCACATAAGAGGGGTAGCCATTCCACCAGTTCTCCAAGCATCTCTATACCGGTAAAACCTGCACCGGCTGTAACAAAAGTCATCATTTCCGATCGTTTTTGCAGGTCCTTCTCAAGGGAGGCATCCTCAACAGTAGCACGGATATGTTCACGCAATGTTATCGCATCATCCAAACTCCAGAGTGTAAAGGAATTATCTTTTATTCCCGGGATGTTGAAATCTGTTGGTTCCCCACCGGTACAAATCAACAAATAATCAAACTGATAAGTTTGATCACTTGATTTGAGCAGCTTTTTCTCAAAATCAACATCTTCTATTGTATCCTGAAGGACCCTGATTGTGGTTCCGGCAAAAATCCTGTCAAATGTAATTTTAACAGCATCTTCATCAACCCTGTTCCCGGCAACTTCATGCAATTCTGTCATAAGCGTATGAAAATTGAATTTATCGATGAGGGTAATTTCCACTTGATCATTCAATTTCTTAAATGATTTGTATATTTTTTTTGCAGCATGTACACCGGCATATCCACCACCTAATACCGCTACTTTGATTTTATCCATAAAATCTCTCCCTGTCTTATTTCAACTGATTACATTATTAGATTTAAACTAAAAACAATCCAACTTTAATATTGTCAAAAAAAGCCGTTTTGTTCATACTGTGCATATCCTTACTAAAGTAGTATACTAAATGATTAAAAATAAGTCGATAAAAAAAGCACTACTAATTTTTCTTTTTTTGTTATATATTCTCTATTTACCAGCATCTGGAAAAAAAGAAGACCGTGTTCCTGAATCAAATCTGGAAACTCGTTCAGAATTGATGCTGGGCACTGTTTGTAACATAAAAATTTTTGACTACCCCAGTGATGCAGCCTTTACAAACTCTTTTAAGCGTATAGAGGATATTGAGCAGCAGATGAGCATCAATATTCCCGAAAGCGATTTATCCCGAATAAATAAAAATGCTGGCTTGATTGGAACAATTGTGCCTGCTGACACTTTCGCAGTAATCAAGAAAGCCATTAATATAGCTGATATAAGTGATGGTGCCTTTGACCCAAGTATAGGACCTCTTGTCTCAGCATGGGGTATAGGAACTGATAATGCCAGAGTTCCTTCCCCGAAAGAAATACTTCAATTACTGCCCCTGATTAATTTTAAAGACATTAGCCTGAACGAGCAAACTTCTTCAGTCTTTCTGGAAAATTTCGGAATGATGCTGGATCTTGGGGGAATTGCAAAAGGGTTTGCAGCAGATGAAGTTAGAAAAGTATTACTTGATCAGGGAGTTAAAAGCGCTATTATCAATCTGGGCGGTAATATTCTCACAGTGGGAAAGAAACCTAATGGATCCCTCTGGAAAATTGGAATTCAAGACCCGGCAGCGGATAGGGGTGCTTATGTAATGATTCTGTCTATTGAGGACACAGCAGTTGTGACTTCCGGACCATATGAACGATTTTTCACTGTTGGGAATACAACCTATCACCATATTCTGGATACAGAGAACGGATATCCTGTGAAATCAGATCTGGAAAGCGTTAGTATTATTACCAGGAATTCGTTTGTTGCAGATGCCTTATCTACTGCTGTCTTCTCCCTGGGTCTTGAGGCAGGAATGGCACTAATTGAAAAAATGGACTCGATTGAGGCTGTTGCAATAACCTATAATCAGGAAATAATACTTTCCAGCGGATTTATCTCGGGGAAGATTCTTTATGAACTAACAGATGAGGATTTTTCCCTTCTTACCATGGAAGAATACCTAAAAACCCAACAATAAAACTTGCCCACATAAACAGGACAAAAACTGATTCAGTCACAACTTCCAAAGAACCGGCCTTTAATGCCTGTGTGGTTCCGTTTGACTTATCAGCTTCAGGATAAATATGCTCCATAGTCTCAAGAACAGTATCAAGAGATTCTATGAATTTACCTCTTTCAGGACGTTTCCAGGAAGTAACGATATACTCAAAAAATAAAAATTGTTTAGATAGTAATTGTCCGAATTTTCCGGGGAGTTTCGGCTTTCCTGAAACCATATATTGAGAAACATACAGCATACCGATAAGCGTTAGTGCCTTATCAAGTCCGATTTTCAAGGCTCCCAGAGTTACTGAAAACGACCCCACGGTAAAAAGTACTTTTCCATTTACCTGCAAAAGATTCATCAATACTACTGAAATAAGTACCACAAGAACTGGTACAGGTTTTATCTTTCTCCCCTTCAGGACGGCAAGAACCATGACAAAAGCAACTTGAACAGCCATTAATATAAGATTTTTCTGCAATAGAAAAGTCGGTATTATAAGAAGACCGGCAATTATCCTGAGATTACTTTTCTGCATCAGGGCTCTGACCTCCTTCAACATACGATGACTGCTTCAAAGCCTTCCTACGTACCCCCTTACGGGTAATTATGCCTGCATACCATCGTGATTTATCGGTAAATACATTTGCAAATATTCCAAGAAAAATTGAAGTCATGAACCCCATTAACAGGAAGGGAGGAGCAATAACCCAGATACTGCTTCCGAAAAGCATTAAATGTGCCATTAACAACTGAATTGCATTACTAGTCAGTGCACCTGTAATACTTATCCCAATATATGAGGTGAATCTTCCCAATAATCTATAGACTAAATACATAACCAGTGTGCTTGTCAGCGACCCACCAGCAGAAAAAAGAAAAATATATGAAAAAATCGTACCATTCACAAGACCCTGACCAGCTATTTTCAAAACAGCTAGAAGGAGCAGTTCGGGCAGGGAAAATATAGAGAGTCCAATTATAATAGGAAGATTGGCCAGTCCGATTCGCATAAACGGAAGAGGCTTGGGAATCATATACTCAACCGTTGAGAGAAATAGAGAAAAGGCTGCCAGAATAGCAATATGTGTTATTATTGATTGTGTTTTCCCGGAAATACCCTTGTAGGTACGGGTTCCGATTTTGTTTTCAGAAGACAATATCATCAACCTCCCCGTTTCCGGAATCAACCCCACCCTCTATGCTGATAAAAACATGATTTGGTAAGCAAACTATCCATTGACCCTGCCGCCTGATCTTCCCGGCCGCTATACAAATTTTACTGTTACAGGGAGAATCTTTCACAAAAACCTCACCATCGTGTATATGAATCTCTGTATCACCCAGAGGACCAGGTATTAATAAAACTCGATCCTCTGCTGGAGTAAACCGCCAGCTCTCTTCATCGACCCGGATTAGAAGTTCAGCCGAATTCTGAGGTTGACTATAGGTCTGTATAAAGAGAAATAGTATAAGTAGAGCTGAAATTAGGATGATAACTACATCTGCAGGTTTGATCATTTTCATAGCACAATTAAAGTATCAGCAGTATGTGAAAAAGTCAAACCTACAAACAAGTGCAATTTTACTACATAGTGTCCGTCCGAAAACACCAAATTATTAGAAAAGACTGCTAAAAAACCCAAAACGTGAAAAGTAAAAGCAACTTAAAAATGATAGAATTTTTGGTTT